>CAYNPQ010000019.1:0-1322 GCA_964399065.1 uncultured Treponemataceae bacterium
GCGGCAGGGGTCCGGCGACGCGCCAGGACAAGTGCGCCTGTTTAAGATAGTAGAAAGGCTTGTCCGCGAAGAAGCGATCCCGATGCGAGGCCAACCTCGATTCGAATTCCGCCAGTGAGGCGATGCCCGCGCCACCGGGCGGCGGCAGGAGCCCCACGCATGCCTCCTCGGAGGGCCTTCCACGCCAAAAGCGCTCGGCGAAAGCGAGGAGGGCGGGGTGATAGGGGCTGTGCCGGTAGATGTCGGCCTCGTCGGCGACCGCGACGTCGGGCCAGTGGCAGAGGACGGCCCCGAGGGGCGGCTTCGAGGTCGCGTTGCGCGACTTCGTTTGCTCGCGGAAGAGGATCGAGGGCACCGAGCCCTGGAGATCCATGTTGTTGACGTAGAAGTCGCTCGAATCGATCCAGTCGCCCTCGGCCGGCGCCCCCTCCGCGTCCCAGGCCTGCAAAAGCGCGCCCCGCGGCCGGCCGAGACCGGGGCTCCAGAGCATGACCCGCCTGCCTCGGGATTCGAGGAAGCCGACGATCCTTCCGAGAAATGCGCGGGCATTCGGGATGCGGATCTCCTCCGAGCCGATGTGGACGATCGGCGCGTCCTCGACCGGCACCTCGTCGCAGAATTCCTCAAGGATCGCATCGAGGGCCCGCATGCCCCGCCGGCTCTCCATCCGGAAGCCCAGGGCCTTGCGGAAGGCCGTCGAGTGCCCCGGCATCTCGATTTCCGGTATCACGAACACGTTGCGCGCTTTAGCATAGGCGATGAGGCCGCAGATCTCGGCATAACTGTAATGGCGCTCCGGCCGGCGCCCTCGCGGGCCGACCTCGGGGGAATTGAGGCTCGGGAAGCGCCGGCTTTCGATCCTCCAGGCATGGTAGTCCGTGAGGTGCCATTGGAAGAGGTTGAGCTTGTAGGAGGCGGCGAGGTCGATCTGCGCCTCGAGGGTCGGGAGCTCCTGGAAGTTCCGCGCCACGTCGTGCATGAAGCCGCGGACCGCGGCGGCCGGGCAGTCCTCGATGCGGCAGCAGGGCAGGGAGAGGCGCGGCTCCGCGAAGGCGGCGAGCTGGGCCAAGGTCCTGAAGGCGAGGGATACTCCGGCGGCTCCGGCCGCCTCGATCCGGGCCTCGCGGGGCGTGATCGCGATCGCATAACGCTCGTCCCGCCCGAGGGGCGGCCCCGCTTCCCGGGCGACGGCAGTGCCCGAGGCGCCCGCGCGGCCGGGATCGAGCGCCACCACGAACCTCGGCGCCTCGGGCGCGGATTCGGGGCCGCCCTCTGCCGCGCGGCCCGCGGTGAAGCCGAGCCGCAGCCCGACCGCGTCCCAG
>CAYNPQ010000019.1:1422-8016 GCA_964399065.1 uncultured Treponemataceae bacterium
CTCGAGGAGGGCGAGCTCGTTCGCGCCGGCGCGCAGGAAGGGCGCGGGGCAGTAGAGCCGTCGCTGAGGACCTATCTCCCAGTAGCGCCCCAGGAGGCGTCCGTTGACCCAGGCGTAGCCCTTGCCCCAGCGGCCGAGGTCGATGAAGGTGTCGACGGGACGCTCGAGCCGGAAGCACCCGGCGTGGAGGCCGGCTCCCGTCGCGGCGACGGCGTCCGGAAGCGCCGACCCGGCCTGACTCGCGTTATGCGACCCCACACGAGGAGCCGAGCCCTCGTCGAGTGGCAGAGGCAGGATCTCCCAGTCCATGAGCCTGATCCAGTCGAGCATGACGCGGCCCGTGATGCCCTTGCGGTCTCCCATGAGCTCGCCGAAGTTGACGTGGCCCATGGCCTCGACGAGGATCTCGAGGAGGGGACCCTCGCAAGCCCGGGGCTTGTTCGCGCCGCCTCCGACCTTCGGGATCCGCAGCGAGTCCCGGCCCTTGCGCCGGTCCAGGACCCCGATTTCGCGGCCGTCCAGGAATGCGATGCCGTAGTCGTGGAGGCCGTGGATCCGCAGTTTCCCGCCCTCGGCGTGCGGCAGGCGGACTCGGTAGAGGGCCAGGCCCTGGTCCTGCCCGAAATCCTCGAAGGCGAGGGGCTCGGGCGCGCGGATCGGCGGCCCGAGGAGCTCGCGAAAGCCCGCGCGGCGTGACAGAGTGATCGGCCCGAGCTCGCCGGCCGGAACGGGCTCGGGCAGGTCCGGAGGCTCGGAACCCGTCGCCGCGGCGATGCGCGCGCGGAGGGCGTGATAGCCCTTCGTGGGCCGGCCCTGCTCATCGATGGGGGCGGCGTAGTCGTAGCTCGTGATCGTCGGCAGGAAGCGTTCGCCTCGCAGTCCGGCCAAGTTCCGGGCGAAGGCGTTGGCCCCTGCGCCCAGTCCGAAATTCGTGCCACCGTGGACCACGTAGAGGTTGAAGGAGCGGCCGGTCCTTATGCAGTCCTCGACCGTCTTCCCGCAATCGCGGCTCTTCGCGGCTCGCTCGCCCCAGTGGGTCAGCCAGCCGGGGTAGAGCTCGGCGATGAAGGCGGGCATGCCCGGCGCGGCGCGGCCGGCGCGCTCGAGCTCGGCCGCGCCGAGGCCCCCGTCCACGCCCACGGCGCAACCGGGCAACGAGCCGCACGCGATGTGCGGCATCGACTGGCCGTCCGCGGTGCAGAAGGATCCCTCGACCCCCGCCTCGACCCAGGCGCGACGGACCCACTCGAGGTAGCGCCGGTCCGAGCCGTAGCTCCCGTACTCGTTCTCGACCTGCACGAGTATGACCGGCCCGCCGTTCTTCGCGAGCCTCGGCCGGATGATCTCGGCGAGGGCCCGCAGGTAGGCGCCCGCCGCCTCGAGGTATGCCGGATCCATGCAGCGCAGCCCGGCTCCGCGCTCGCGGAGGAGGCGGGAGGGCAGGCCGCCCAGATCCCACTCGGCGCAGACGTAGGGGCCGGGGCGGAGGAAGAGGAAGAGCCCCTCCTCGGCGACCAGGTCGATGAAGTCGCCGATCCGCCGCCCGCCCGTCTCGAAGTCGAGGCGGCCGTCGGGCCGCTCGTGCCGGTTCCAGAAGACGTAGGCCGCGACCGTGTTCAGGCCGAGGGCCTTGACCATGCGGATCCGGTGCCGCCAGTACTCGGGCGGGATGCGGGCGGGGTGGAGCTCGCCCGAGCGCATGGCGAAGGGGCGCCCGTCGAGCCGAAGCCCTCCAGCGTCGAGCTCGACGTTATGCGATTTCATTCAGGCATCGCCGCGACGGCGGCGGTCCCGGCGGCGGCCGCGGTGGCCGCGGAGACGACCTCGGGCCAGGAGGGCCTGGCGAGCGAGACGGCGGCGAGGCAGGCGACCATGACCGGCGCGGCGCGGCGCATGACCCGCAGGTACTTGCCCTTGCGCGGGTCGTAGCGGATCCGGTCCATGATCCAGCCGATCGCGACGTTGTTGATCGCGGCCCAGAGCCCCATCCACCAGTAGATCGCGCCCACGGTGACGGGGTCCACGCCTATCGCGTCCGTGTAGTACTTCACGAAGATGTTGCTCACGAAGACCTGCGACAGGCTCGAGGCCGGCGCCGGCAGGGCGAGGGCGAGCTTGGTCCTTGTCGGGACCGCGGTCTTGGAGAAACGGAACCGCGCGGCCGCGCCCGAGAGGGCCCGCTTGATCGCTCCCATCATGCCTCCCCGCCGCGGCGCGGCCGCGGTTCGTCGATCCGTGGCGGCCGTCCTCAGCGCGGCCGGCCCGCCTCGAGCCACTCGAGGCCGAAGCCCGCGAACTTGATCTCGGGCCAGCACTCGAAGAGGAGGCCCACCCGGTCCTCGGGCAGGCGTTCCAGCGCCGAGTACTGGAAGCCGGTGAAAGGATCGCCGTAGACGCGGCGCGCGACGGGCCAGCTCGCGCCCTCGTCGTAGCTCGCGCGCACCGTGCCGTTGACGCGGGCCGGCGGGCGGAAGGAGGCGAAGGCCTTCCCGCCGAGAGGCAGGGAGTTCGCGGGATTCGAGAAGAGGAGGAGGCTCCGCTCGCCCGAGCCGTCGAGGCCGCTCCAGCGGAGGATGGAGCCTTGGCAGAGAGGATCGGGGAGCGCCGACTCGGGGAGGGGCTCGCCCCAGATCGCCTCATCCCCCTCGATCCGCACGCGCATGGATGAGCGCTTCCTGTCCGTGGCGGGAATGAGCCAGGGCGACCAGAAGGGCGGGGACGAGGCGCTGCCGCCCTTCCAGCGGTGGCTCCGCGCGTTCACGAGGAACTCCCTCTCGCCCACCTGGACGAGTTGGGACTCGTTCGCGCCGTACCAGGAGCGGCCGGCCAGGATCCGCCAGCTCTCGCCTCCGTCGTCGCTCGCCACGAGGTAGTCGTACCAGCCCGCGTCCATGCCCGAGGAATTGAAGGGCACGAGGATGCGGCCGGCGTCGGGGCCCGCCTTCGCCCTGACGGCCCGCCCGGGGCCCGAGGCCACCGCGCTCATCTCTGGCGATTTCGCATAACGCGTAATGTCGACGGGGGCGGCCCAGGTCGCGCCGCGGTCCTCGCTCCGGGCCAGGAGGACGCGGCAGACCTTCTCGCCCTCGACGCCCTTCGCGGTGGAGCGCTCGCCCCGCGAGGGCGGATAGCGCTGGAAGAGGAGGAGGACCCTGTCCTCCTCCTCGAGCCAGATCCCGGTGGGGTTGTTGAGGCTCGCGTCCCCGTCCGTCGCGACCACGAGGAGGGGGCCCCAGGTCCTGCCGCCGTCCTCGCTCGCGCGGAGCACGATGTCGTTCCGCTCCGCGTCGCTCGCGAGCCCGGAGCGGGCCTCGCAGAAGGCGAGGAGGCGATTCCCGGCCATGAGAAGGGAGGGGATGCGGAAGGCCGCGTAGCCGTCCTCGCCGTTGCGGAACAACGTCGCATACTCGGGGACGCGCCCCTCGAAGAAGCGGGAACGGATCTCGCGGAGCATATCGGAGGCGGCGACCGCCGCCGGCCCCTCGCGGAGGACGATGATGTGGTCGAGCCGATCCGACGGGCGCGCGACCGCGCGCTCGTCCCGGGCGACGACCTCGACGGGCAGGCCGGCCGCCGCGATCGCGGAGCGCAGCCCCCCGATCGCGGCCGAAAGCGCCGGGGGCGCCGAGACGCCCACCCGATAGCGGAGCCCGCCCTCCGCGTTGGCGAGGGCAGCCGGGATGCGCCGCTCCATGGCTCCTCCCTCCTAGATGGTCCTCAGATAGAGGCCGCAGCGCGCCCGGCCGCCCTCGGCGCGCAGATCAATCTCGAGGGCGCGGGCCTCGCCGACCGCGCCGGCCGGGGGATACAGGGTATGGACGTTCCCCTGCGCGAAGCCGCCCGCGCGGCCCTTCCGGCTCGACGCGGCGAGGGTCCCGTCCCGTTGATCGAGGAGGCGCGCCCCCTCGATTCCAAAGGAGGCGCCGCCTTCGCGCCAGGCAAGGAGCTGGAAGCCCCGCGCATCCCGGGCCGCCTCGGGCAACTCGAGCCGCGCCGTCGTCTTGCCCTCGAAGGCGACAAGCCCGAGGCGCCGCGCCCGCGACGGGAAGCGGAAGACCGCGCCCTTGGCGGCCAGGAGGCCCAGCTGCCGCGGCAGCTTGCGTCGGAAGGCCCGGGCGGAGCGCCGCCCGGGCGCCGACCAGAGCGCCTCCGCGAGGGCGAGGGCGCGGGGGAAGGCGAGGTACTCGACCTGCTCGCCGTCCTTGGCGTACTCGGTCCAGAGCTGAGCCTGGCCCCCGAGGATCCGCGCGGCCTCGGGGCAACCCCGCAGGGCCCGGGGCACGGGCTCCCAAGCCAGGATCCGCCGCAGGGGTATGTAGCCTCCGATCGAAAGCGGCTCGCGGCGCCCGAGCGACTCGCGATAGTCGAAATAGGTATGCGAGGTCGGGGCCATCACGACGTCGCGCCCCGCGCGCGCCGCCGCGACCGCGCGGCCCTCGCCCCGCCAGCACATGATCACCGCGCTGGCGTCGACGCCGGCCTCGTGGACCTCGTCCCAGCCCGCGGCACGGCGGCCGAGCGACGCGATGTGCGACGCCATCTGGCCGGCGAACCAGCCGTGCAGGTCGCGGGGCCCCGCGAGGCCGCGCTCGTCCATGCGGCGCGCCTCCTCGAGCGAGTCCCGCCACTGCGTCTCGGGCACCTCGTCGCCGCCAAAGTGGATGAAGGGGCCGGGGAAGACCTCGGCGACCTCGTCCAGCACCTCGCGGAAAAAGCCGAGCGTGCCCTCGGAAGCGTTGAGCACGATGGGCTCGACGCCCCAGACGCCGGAGACCTCGACCGGGGCGACCGGACCGAGCTCCGGATATGCGGCGATCGCGGCCCGCGCGTGGCCGGGCATGTCGATCTCGGGCAGTATCGAGACGGAGCGCGCGGCCGCGTAGGCGACGAGCTCGCGCAGCTCCGCCTTCGAGTAGAAGCCCTCGACCGGGATCGCGTCGAGGCGCGCGGGCCCCGGGCCGGGCCGTCCGACGACGGTGCCCGCCCTGCGCGAGCCGACGGAGACGAGCCGGGGATGGGACTCGATCTCCATCCGCCAGCCCTGGTCGTCGGTGAGGTGGAGGTGGAGGAGGTTGAGCTTGTACAAGGCGAGGAGGTCGACGAGGCGCTTCACGTCGGCGAGGGGGATGAAGTGGCGGGCCGCGTCCAGCATCATGCCCCGCCAGCCGAAGCGGGGCCGGTCTCGCAGCGTCCCGAAGGGCAGCCGCCCCTCCGCGTCGAGGAGCTGCAGGATGGTCCTCGTGGCGTAGAAGGCCCCCGCCCCGCCCGACGCCCGCGCGCGGGCGCCATCGGAGTCGATATCGAGCGCATAACCTTCCCCGCCGAGCTCGGCGCCGAGGGCCTCGTCGCGGACGAGGGCGATGGTCGGCCGCGGCATTCCCGCGGCGCCCGCCCCGGAGACGCCCGCCGCTGCCCCGAGCTCCTCCGCGAAGAGCCCGGCGACGCCCCCGAAGGCGGGATCGGCGGCGAGCCCGAAGCCGCCGCGCAGGGAGACCGCCCCTTCGCGGTACCGGGACTCGAGGGGCTCGGGCACGACGCGCGAGCCGGGATCGAGATCGCGCATCGCGTTGTGCGATACCATTTTGGGACCTCAGTAGCTCAGGGCGGTGACCAGGATGAGCTCGAGCTCGCCCAGGGGGTCCGGCGACGACGGATCGACGCCCGCCGTGCAGCGGATGCAGAGGTTCGACACGGCGTCGACGAAGAGGACGACGTCGGCCCCGAGGCCCGCCCTGATATCCGAGGCCGCGTCGAAGTCGCGCCCGGAGGGAAGGGCCAGGCCCGCGTCGACGAAGGGGTGGACCTGGAGGTCGAAGACGCCCTTCCAGCGGATCATCGAGAAGGCGAGCGACTGGTTCATGAAGAGCCCTACCGTCCCGCCCATGCGGTTGTCGAGGACCCCGCGGAGGTAGGAGCCGAGGGAAGCGTTCACGTCGTTGATCGCGACGGGCAGGCTGAGCCTCCCGTACCAGTTCATGCCGAGGAAGGGCAGGTACCAGCAGCCGTTCGCCGTCGCGGAGCCCGCGATCCGCCAGTCGCCGTCCTTGTCGAGTGCCTTGGCGGAGGCGCTCAGGGTCGCGGAGGAGCCCTTGCGGAAGTTGCCGACCCAGTCGGCCCCGCCTCGGGAGAGGTCGAAACCGAGGCCCGCGCTCATGAGGTCCTTGTCGTAGAGCCCCTCGCCGAGCCGGGTCTCGTAGCCGTAGCGCGCGTCGAAGTTCGCGTTGGGCGAAACCCACCAGCCGCCGCCGATCGGCAGGCGCGTGGAGACGTTGAGGGAGCTGTGGTGGTCGTCCCACTCGGCGAGCTTGGCGCCCTTGTCCCAGAGGGCGGACTCCTGCCTCTCCTGCTTGAGCTCGACCGTCCAGTCCATGCCGAGGAGCCGTATCCGGCTCGCCTTAGGATGGATCATCCAGGGCCCGATCCCGTACTCCCCGTCCCTCGTCCGGAGCACGACGTAGGTGTCGAGGTACCAGTCGGTGAGGGTGCCGAAGGCGTTGTCGTAGTGCGTCTCCACGCCGATCTGGAAGCCGAGGTTGGAGTCGTAGCCCGGATAGGGCAGGGGAAAGAAGGTGAAGGAGTCCTTGACCGCGACCG
>CAYNPQ010000019.1:8116-41757 GCA_964399065.1 uncultured Treponemataceae bacterium
GTTTTACTAGTTTCCTCGACTATACGCGCGCTTCCCGGTGCCGTCAAGCGAGAATCCGAGGGCGGGGCGGGCGAGCCGGGAGGGTATGCGCGGGCCGGGGGCGAGGGTCAGTCGGAGGGCGGGGCGCGGCGCTTCGCCATGAAGACCTCGGTGATGCCGGGCTTGGCGAAGTCGGGGAGCAGGCCGACGCGGCGGTAGCCGCGCCGCTCGTAAAAAGCCCGCGCGGACTGGTTGAAGTCGGAGACGAGGAGGCACCAGTCCCGCCCCAGCCAGGCGGTGCGGGACTCGAACTCGTCGAGGAGGGCGGAGCCGACGCCCGAGCCCCTCGCGGCGGGGCCCACGGCGATGAGCCTGAGGTAGGGGGCGGAGGCGAAGGCCCCGCGGGGCTCTATCCACGCGAAGCCGGCGACGGCGCCGTCGAGCTCGGCCACGACGACGATCCCGCCGGCCGGCGCGGCGCCGGCCAGCTTCGCGGCCATGGCCGCCCGCTCGAAGCCGTAGCGCTCGCCGATCTCGGAGTCGCAGGCGATCGCGGCGCAGGCGGGGGCGTCCGCCGCGACCATGTCGCGCAGGAGGAGGCCCACGCTCAATCCCCCAGCACCGCGGGCGCGAGGGAGTCGACGAGCTTCGCGAGCTCGGGGCCGGGCTTGACCCCGCCCGGGGCCGCGGGCCGGTCCTCGTCGTAGCGGAAGCCGACGAAGGGGTCGTTCGCGATGAGCATCGGCGCGTCGAGGTCGCACCACTCGCAGAGGGGCCCGAGGCCCAGGGCCGCGCTCGCGCCGAGGCTGGTCTCGACCATGCAGCTGACCATGGCCCGCATGCCCGCCTCCCGGGCGGCGCGGGCCAGGGAGGCGCTCGCGGCGGGCCCGCCGTTCTTGGCGATCTTCACGACGACGCCGGCCAGGCCCGCCCCCGCGAAGCGCGCGATGTCCTCGGCCGAGCGCAGGCTCTCGTCGAGGAGGAGGGGGAGCGAGGTCGAGGCGGCGAGCCGCGCGTAGTCGGCCGGGGCCGCCGCCGTCGGCTCCTCGACGAACTCGACGCCGAGCCGCTCGAGGGCCGCCAGCTTCGCCGGCGCCTCCTCGAGGCTCCAGCCCTGGTTCGCGTCGACCCTGATGATCGCCTCGGGCAGGCGCTCGCGGATCAGGGCGATCCGCTCGACGTCGCCGGGGATGCCGGCCTTCAGCTTGAGGCGGCGGAAGCCCGATGATGCCGCGACGCGGACCATGGCCTCGCCGTCCTCGTCGTAGGCCACCGTGTAGCTGCTCGGCGGGCTCGCCCCGCCTCCCGCGCCGAGGAGGGATGCGAGGCTCCTGCCCTCGGCCGCGGCCCGCAGGGAGAGGGCCGCGGTCTCGAAGGCCGAACGCGCCACGGGATGGGCGAAGGGGGCCCGGGCAGCCGAGAGGGAGGCCATCGCCTCCTCGACCGCCCGGCGCGAGAGGCCCGCGCGGAGGTCGGCCTCGATCTCGTCGGTCGAGAGCCCGTAGTAGGGCACGACCGGAGCCTCGCCGTAGGCCTCGAAGCCGCCCGAGCGCAGGCGGAGGAAGACGCTCTCGCGGTGGGAGTAGGTCCCGTGCGCGATGCGGAAGGGATTGCGCAGCTCGAGCCTGAGCCTGAAGACCGTGGCTTCCATCGTCGACCTCCCTGGATTCAGAAGCGGCGGAGGCACGCGACCTCGTGCCCCGGGGAATGCTCCCGCAGCGACGGCGCCTCGTTCGCGCAACGCGCCTCGGCCTCGGGGCAGCGCTCGCGGAAGGGGCAGCCCGGCCGGACCGCGCTCGGCGAGGGCACGTCGCCCTTGAGGATGATCCGGCGGCGCGAGCGCTCCTTCTCCGGGTCGGGCACGGGCACCGCGGAGAGCAGGGCCTTCGTGTAGGGGTGGAGCGGCGAGCGGTAGAGGGTCGCCGAGTCCGCCAGCTCCACGATCCGCCCGAGGTACATGACCGCCACCCGGTCGCAGAAGTACTCGATCACGCCGAGGTCGTGCGCGATGAAGAGGAAGGTGAGCCCGAGCTCCCGCTGCAGGTCCTTGAGGAGGTTCAGGATCTGGGACTGGATCGAGACGTCGAGGGCGGAGACCGGCTCGTCGGCGATGACGAGCTTGGGGCCGAGCGCGAGGGCCCGCGCGATGCCGATGCGCTGGCGCTGGCCTCCCGAGAACTCGTGGGGGTAGCGCCTCGCGAACTCCCTCGGCAGCCCGCATCGCTCCATCAGCGACAGGACGCGCGCCCCGATCTCGGCCTCCTTCATCTCGACGATGCCCCTCCGCGCGTAGATGCGCAGGGGCTCGGCCACGATGTCCTCCGCGCGCATGCGGGGGTCGAGGGAGGAGTAGGGGTCCTGGA
This sequence comes from uncultured Treponemataceae bacterium, assembly GCA_964399065.1. Taxonomy (GTDB): domain Bacteria; phylum Spirochaetota; class Spirochaetia; order Treponematales; family Rectinemataceae; genus JAKLFE01. The sequence goes on from CAYNPQ010000019.1 coordinate 10,459, forward strand.
ACACGAGCTGGAAGTCGGTCCGGGCGCGGCGCAGCTCGGCCGGCCCCATGGCGCCGAGGTCCCGGCCCTCGAGGAGGACCTGGCCGGCGGTGGCCTTCTGGAGCTGGGCCACCGCCATCGCGGTCGTCGACTTGCCGCAACCCGACTCGCCGACGAGTCCGAGGGCCTCGCCGCGCCGGACCGCGAAGTCCACGCCGTCGACGGCGCGCACCCAGCCGACGCGGCGGCGCGCCACGATGCCCTTCTCGATCGGGAAGTGGACCTTGAGCCCCCGCGCCTCGAGGAGGATGCCGGGATCGCTCATCGCTCGCCTCCCTTCATGCGGAGCCAGCAGGCGACGGTGCGGCGCCCGCCCATGCCCTCGAGCTCGATCTCGGGTGGGCGCGCCGAGCGGCAGCGCTCCTCCGCCAGGGGGCAGCGCGGCGCGAAGGCGCAGGCCTCGGGCATGTCGACGAGGCTCGGGGGCGAGCCCGGGATCGAGTAGAGGCGCGGGGCCGCCCCGCCCTCGTACGCGACCGAGCGGTCCGCCCGCGGTATCGAGTCGAGGAGGCCCCGCGTGTAGGGATGGCGCGGGTCGCGGAAGAGCTCGTCCACCGGCGCGCGCTCGACTATGCGCCCGGCGTACATGACGCAGACCGCGTCGCAGAGGCCCGCGACGACGCCGAGGTCGTGCGTGATCATGATCACCGAGGTCGAGCCCCGCGACGAGAGCTCCTTGACGAGTTCGAGGATCTGGGCCTGGATCGTCACGTCGAGGGCCGTGGTGGGCTCGTCCGCGATGAGGACCTCGGGGTCGCAGGACAGGGCCATCGCGATCATGACCCTCTGGCGCATGCCGCCCGAGAACTGGTGCGGGTACTCCTCGGCGCGGCGCGCGGGATCGGGTATCCCGATGAGCCGGAGCATGTCGACCGCCTTCGCCCGCGCCTCGCGGCGCCCGAGGCCGCGGTGGAGCTCGATGGCCTCCGCGATCTGCGTGCCGACCTTGAGCACGGGGTTGAGCGAGGTGAGGGGGTCCTGGAAGATCATGGAGATGTCCCGGCCCCGGAGCGCGCGGATCTCCTCCTCGGGGGAGGAGGCGAGGTCCCGCTCGACGCCGTCGCGGCCGCGGAAGAGGATCCGCCCGCCGGCGACCCGTCCCGGCGGCTCGGGCAGGAGCCGCAGTATCGAGAGGTTGGTCACCGACTTCCCCGAGCCCGACTCCCCGACGACGCCGAGCCGCTCGCCGCGGCGCAGCTCGAAGGAGACCCCGTCGACGGCCTTCACGAGGCCGCGGTCGGTGCTGAATTCCGTCCTCAGGTCCTCGACCCGGAGGACCACGTCCCGGTCCATGCCCCGCCCCCTATCGCGCGTTCCGCAGCCGCGGGTCGAGCAGGTCGCGGAGACCGTCGCCCAGGAGATTGAAGCCGAGCACGAGGAAGACGATCGCGAGGCCCGGGTAGACCGCGGTCCAGGGCGCGAGGACCATCACCTTGCGCGCCCCGGCCAGCATGTTGCCCCAGGAGGGGGCGGGCGGCTGGACGCCGAGGCCGAGGAAGCTCAGCGCCGACTCGAGGAGGATCGCCACGGACAGCGAGAGCGACACCTGCACGATGAGCGGCACGATGATGTTCGGCAGGAGGTGGCGGAACAGGATGAAGCCCGAGCTCGCCCCGTTCGACCGCGCCGCGCGCACGAACTCGCTCGACTTGATCGAGAGGATGGCGCCCCTGCTGACGCGGGCGAACTGCGGGATGTACACGATGCCGATGGCGAAGACCACGTTGTAGGTCTTCTCCCCGAGGATGGCCATGACGAAGATCGCGAGGAGGAGGGAGGGGAAGGAGAAGAGCACGTCGGCGACGCGCATGATCCAGTGGTCCCACCTGCCGCCGAGGAAGCCGGCCCAGGTGCCCATCAGCGTGCCGGCCGCCGCGCCGAGGGCCGTGGCCGCGATGCTGATGACGAGGGAGACCGAGGTGCCCTTCATGATCCGCGAGAGTATGTCGCGGCCGAACTCGTCGGTCCCGAAGAGGTGGCCCGAGGCGATCGAGGGGGCCTCGAGGAGGTGCTCGGGGTCCATCGCCGTCGGGTCGAAGGGCAGCCAGAAGAGCGACACCGCGATGGAGGCGAGGTAGGCCCCCACGATGGCGAGTCCGGCGACCGCTATGGCGTTGCGGGAGAGCCGCGTCGAGGCCATGGCTAGCTCTTCCCCTCGTCGAGCCTGATGCGCGGGTCGACGAGCGCGTAGATGAGGTCGGTCGCGAGGTTCACGAGCACGAAGAGCGTGGCGATCACGAGCACGATGCCCTGGATGACGGGATAGTCGCGCTGGTAGATCGCGTAGAGCGCGAGCCGGCCCATGCCCGGGAGGGCGAAGACCTCCTCGATGACGATGGCGCCGCCGAGGAGGTAGCCGGTGTTGAAGCCCGCCACCGTGATGACGGGAAGGATGGCGTTCTTGAGCGCGTGGCGCACGATCACCACGCGGCGCTCGAGCCCCTTGGCCTTGGCGGTCCTGATGTAGTCCATCTGCAGGACCTCGATCATGCTGTTGCGCGTGTAGCGCATGATGACCGCGGCGAGCCCGATGCCGATCGCCAGAGAGGGAAGGAGGAGCATCTTGAGGTTCCGGACGGGATCGGCGGAGAGCCTGACGTAGCTGCCCATCGGGATCCAGCCGCGGAAGCGCGAGAAGGCGAGCACCATGAGCGAGGCCAGCCAGAACTGCGGGAGCGAGAGGCCGACGAGGCCGGCGACGCGGTTCAGCACGTCGAGGAGGGGATGCTTGCGGAGCGAGGCGAGGATGCCCTGGGGGATGCCGATCGCGAGGGCGAGGATGAGGGAGAGGAAGGTCAGCTCGATGCTGAGGGGCAGGCGGCTCGCGATGTCGGGGAGCACGGCCCTGCCAGTGCGGAGCGAAACGCCGAAGTCGCCGCGGAGGAGGCGCCCGAGCCACTCGATGTAGAGCACGGGCACGGGACGGTCCTCGCCGAAGATCCGCCTGAGCTCATCCATCTGCTCGGGCGTGGCCTCGACCTGGGTCCCGAGGAACATCTGGAGCGCGGAGCCCGGGATGAGGCGGACGAGGAAGAACACGATGATCGACACCCCCAACAGGACGGGTATCAGCGATAGCAGTCTCTTTGCGATGTAGCGTCCCACGTCCGCCCCTCCGTCGCGCCCGGGCCGACGCCGGCCCGGGCGCTTCGATGATCAGTTGCCGACCTGCGCGTAGGTCAGGTAGAAGATGGAGCCGTTGCCGACCTGCTTGAAGCCCTTGACCTTCGGGTTGAGGACCTGGTTCTCGTAGGGGCAGTACAGGAAGACCGCGGGCGCCTTCTCGGTGAGGGCGGCCTGCAACTTGTCGTAGACGGCCTTCCGGTCGGCCTGCTTCGTCAGCGACCGGCCCTGCTCGAGGAGCTTGTCCACGTCGGCGTCCTTGAACAGGAAGTTGTTCACGCCGCCGGTCGAGTGGAAGGTCCGGTACAGGAAGCGGTCGGGCTCGGCGCTGCCGCCGCGGAGCTCGATCATCGTGTCGAAGTCGCGCTTGGTCCAGCGGTCGATGTAGACGCCCCACTCGACGACCTCGAGCTCGGCGGCGACGCCGATCTTCTTGAGCTGCTCCTGGGCGATCTGGGCGACGGAGAGCCCGCCCTCGTAGGTCGTGGAGCAGACGATCTTGAAGCTGAAGCCGTTCGGGTAGCCGGCGTCGGCGAGGAGCTTCTTCGCCTGCGCGAGGTCGGGCGCGGCCGCGGGAAGCTTGGCCGGGGGCAGGGCCCAGGCGGCCACGGAGACCGGGAGCGGGCCCGTCTTCTGCGCGGAGCCGAACTCGGCCGCGGCGATGATCTCGTCGCGGTTGAGCGCGAGGGCGAAGGCGTAGCGGACACGCGCGTCGTCGAAGGGCTTGCGGCTCGTGTTGAAGCTGAAGATGCGCATGTTGAGGCCGGGCTTGCGCATGACGACCACGCCCTTGTCGTTCAGCGCCTGGCGGATCGTGGCGCCGTCGGAGATGGTGGCCATGTCGAGCTCGCCGGAGCGGACGCCCGCGAGGAGGGAGGCCTGCTCGGGTATGACCCGGAACACGACCTTGTCGACGAGGGGGAAGCCCTTCTCGAAGTAGGCGGGGTTCTTCACGAGGGTCATCGAGTTGTCGGGGAGCCACTCCTTGAGCATGAAGGGCCCGGTGCCGCCCTCGACCTTCTGCAGGTTGCCGTTGGCCTCCACGACCTCCTTCGCCACGATGGCGAGGTTATTCGAGGCGAGCCCGTCGAGGAGCGAGGGGAGGGGCCCGGAGAGGGTGAGCTTCACCGTGTAGGGGTCCGTGACCGCGATGTTCGTCACCGTGGCGATGTAGGACCTGCCCGGCGAGGCGGTCTTCGGGTCGAGGACGCGGTTGAGCGAGTACTGCACGTCCTCGGCCTTGAGCTCGCGGCCGTTGTGGAACTTCACGCCCTTGCGGATGCGGAAGACGTAGGTGAGGTTGTCGGGGTTCTCCCAGGACTCGGCGAGGTCGGGCACGATCGACATGTTCTCGTCGATGCGCACGAGCTTGTTGTACAGCATGTCGATGCGCCGGTGCGAGGAGAAGGCCGTGACGATGTTCGGGTCGAGGCCGACGGCCTCCTGGTCCACGCCGATCGTCAGCGTCTTCTCGGCGGGCGCGGCGAAGGCCGCGGCGCCTCCGAAGAGCCCCGCCAGCGCGAGACAGGCGAGCAGGATCGAGATTCTCTTCATCGCTTCCTCCTTGATACGGAATGCCTTGGAAAAGGGATCACAGGGTGATCGAACCCAGCACGACCGGGCGCCGCGCCCCGGTCACCGCCGGCAGGTTGGAGGGCCGGCCCATCAGGGACTCGTGTCCCATGAGGGCGAAGGCCATGGCCTCGCGGGCCTGGTCGGGCACGCCGGCCTCCGCGGTCGTGGAGACCCGGATGCCCGCGGGCAGCCGCGCGCGGATCATGCCCAGGAGGGTCGGATTGAGGGCCCCGCCCCCGCAGGCCAGGACCGCGCCGATGCCCGTCGTCGGCAGGACGAAGTCGCGGTAGGCCGCGGCGATGGACTCGGCCGTGAAGGCCGTCGCCGTCGCGAGGGCGTCCTCGCCGGAGAGCCCGCGACGCTTCGCCTCGGCCATGAAGGCCGCCGCGAAGGCCGCGCCGTAGACCTCGCGGCCCGTGCTCTTCGGCGGCCTCCGCGCGAAGTAGGGATCGCCCCTCATAAGTCCAGCGACCATCTCCTCGCAGGCCCGGCCCCTCGCCGCGATGGAGCCGGAGGGGTCGAAGCGCTCGGCCCCCTTCGTGACCTCGAAGGCCACCGCGTCCATGACCATGTTGCCCGGGCCCGTGTCGAAGGCGACGATCTCCGAGGTCGAGGCCCCGGCGGGGATCACCGTCGCGTTGCCGATGCCGCCGATGTTCTGCACGATCCGGCCCTCGGTCGGGGAGCCGAAGAGGAGCGCGTCGATGTAGGGGGCGAGTGGGGCGCCCTCCCCTCCCGCGGCCATGTCGCGCGAGCGCAGGTCCGAGATCACCGGGATCCCCGTCCGCTCCCGCACGACCGCGGCGGAGCCGAGCTGGAGGGTCGCGCGCACCGGGAGCCGGCCCTCGGGGCCGGGGAAGTCCCGCGGGACGGGCGCGTGCCAGACCGTCTGCCCGTGCATCGAGACCGCGTCGACCTTCGACGCCTCGAGCCCCGCCTTCGCGAGGACCTGGAGCACGGCGGAGGCGTACCATTCGGAAAGGCCGAAATGGACGTAGGTCAGGTCGTCGACCCGCGCCTTCTCGATGGAACAGAGCGCCGCCACCATCCCCCGCAACTCATCGGAGTAGGGGATGTAGACATGATCGAGGAGCTCGACCGAGGCCACCGCCCCCGCCGCCCCCGTCGTGATCCGTACGAGCGTCGCGTCCACCCCGTCCAGCGAAGTGCCCGACATGAGACCGACCACGAGGTGCCCGGACCTCGAGGCGTAATCCGACCTGAACATGATCTCCCGATTGCGAATTTCCATACCTGCTCCGTTTGAAGCAAGTATATGGCATGGTTTTTCAACACGCAATCCGAGAATGAAATAATTTTTCGATCAGAAATCGCCCATTTCGAGGATCCGGCTCAGCGGCTTCAGTAATCGAGGGAGCTTTTCCTTCGCCAGAGGTGGTCGACGACGAATTTCTCGCCCTTGCGGTCGCGGCGGGAGAGATCGCGGAGGATGCGGTGGTGCTCCTCCTGGGTCCTCGCGGAGCCCTCGACGTTCATGGTCCGGATGAACATGTGGGAAGCCCGCAGGTTGAGGCGCTCGAACATCCGGACCAGGAGGGCGTTCCCGGCGAGCTCGACGAGGAGGTGGTGGAAGCGGTAGTGGAGGTCGGCGTAGCGCTGCATGTCCATGGGAATCGCGGCCACGGCCCCGTCCATGGCCAGGCACAGCTCCGCGAGGGAGGCGATGCCGGCCTCGTCCGCTCGCTCGACCGCGAGGCGGTAGGCGAGGCCCTCGATGTAGGCCCTGACCTCGAGGAGCTCCGCGTAGTCGCGGCCCGTCGCCTCTTTCACGTAGGTGCCGGACTGGGGGCGGACCTCGATGAGGTTCTCGTTCTCGAGCCGCTTGAGCGCCTCGCGCACGGGCGTGCGCGAGCAGCCGAACTCCCTGGCGAGCGTGTTCTCGGAGAGCTTCTGGCCGGGGAAGTAGGCCTCCTCGAGGATCCGGCGCCGGAGAGTCGCGTGGAGGTCCTCGATGCCGGCCGGGCCGGGAGCCGCCTCCCGGCCACCGGCCGCATCGCGGCCTCGCATGCTCAGGACCTCCCCGAACCGGTGGCGGACGCGTCCCCCGGCCGCCCCGCGGATTCCGCGGGGATCTTCACGACGGCCTTGCGGAGCCGATCGGCGGAGGACGCGGCGGCGATCCTCGGCTTGTGCGCGTCCTCCAGGAAGAACACGACCGCGTCGCCCGCCTCCAGCTCGAGGAAGTGCGCGCCGGCGGCGGCGCTCGCGTAGAGCTCGGCCTCGGCATCCGCGTCGTAGCGCTTGGTCACGACGCAATCCCGGGGGCGCGCGCATTCGAAGCCCTCGGCGCCCTCGAGCACGACCTGGAGGTCTATGAAGCGGCGGTGCGTCTCGAAGGGAAGCTCGCCGGAGGCGGCGGTCTCGGGTTCCATGACGATGAGGTCGAGGTCCCCCAGCTTGGACCTGCCGGTCGCCAGGCCCGCGGGGCCGGCATCGTCGATGGCTTTCAGGAGGAGCCGCGCGGCCTCGCGCACCGCGGCCGGCGCGGCCGGCAGGTCGGCCAGCAAATCCAGTTTCGCGTAGATCACGATGCGCCTCCCGAGAGCCGGCGGAGGGTAGCGGCGCCCTTGAGCGCCTCGAAGCCGGTTCCGCACGCGATCATAGCGTCGAGGAGGAGTCCCGAATAGAGCTCGAAGCGGGGCACGTGGAAGGCGCCCTTGTAGTGGTTGCCCTTCACGTCGTTCGCCACGGAGCCGTCGCGGCGCAGGTAGCCAAACCACTCGCCGTGCACCGGGTCGGGAAAGCGGCGCCAGGTGTAGTCGTGCAACGTGTCGAACCAGCGCTCCCAGCGCGGCTCTCCGGTGAGGGCCCAGGCGAGGAGGCAGGCGTAGGTCGCCTCGCAGTGGGGCCACCAGTACTTCATGTCCCACTCGATCTGGGCGGGCGTTCGGCCCTCGAGGTCGACGAAGGAGAAGATGCCGCCATGCTCCTGGTCCCAGCCCCGCTCGAGCGACCATTCCACGATGGGAAGGGCCCGCTCGACGAGGGAGGGGTCGCCCCGGTACCGGCCCTCCTCCATGATGAACCAAGCCGTCTCGAGGCAGTGGCCCGGGTTCACGCAGCGCCCCTCGCAGCCCTCGGCGAGGGAACCGTCCTCGTTCACCGTCTCGAGGAGGACGCGCCGCTCCGGCTTCGCGAAGTGCCTGAAGAGCTCCTCGACCTGGGCGTCGATGCGCCGCGTGTAGTCGGCGGCGTTCGCCGGGTCGCACTCGCGCAGGACCTGGTAGACGTTGATGAGGATCATCGTCTCCGAGTGCCCGCGCATGCGGCGGGTTGCGCTTTCGATCTTGGGCTCGAGCTTGCCGCGGTTGGCCTCGAAGACCCGGAGCGTGTCGAGGGCCTTCGCGAGGGCCCAGGCCTCGCCGGAGACCTTCGCGTACTGCGCGAGGCCGATGATCGCGAAGGTCTCGGAGAAGAGGTAGCGCCTGAGGACGAGGGGCTTGCCCTCGCGCGTGAGCTCGAAGTAGGCGCGACCTCCCGGGCCGGCGAGCACCTTGTCGCGGACGAAGCCGGCGCAGAGCCGGGCGGCCTCCATCCACTCCGGCCGCGCCCGGTCGCCGTAAGCCTCCGCGAGCCGCGAGAGCACCCAGGTGAAGCGGCCCTGGATCCAGCCGCCCTTGTCCGTGGACAAAGGCTCGCCCCGGCGGTCGAGGAAGTCCATGATGCCGCCCAGCTCCCGGTCGACGCCGTGGTGTATCCAGAAGGGGATCGTGTCCCCGGTCAGCTCGCGCAGGTAGAAATCCCGAAGCTCGGCCATGCGGCTCGCGGTCATGTATGCTCCTCCTCGATGCGGGATCGTCATGGTTTCTAAACTTGTATACCAATATTGTACGCCCTGTCCCGCATACTGTCAATGAACAGAGTCCGCCCAAGGCAGAGAAATCATTCGACCCTTAAAGCCGTATGGCAGGCCCCAGTCCGTCCTCGGCAAGGTCGAGCGACTTCCGCTTGACATGTATACAAGATCACCATACTGTAGAGACACTATGCTAACACTCAACAAGACCGCGCTAGGGGGACCGACCGTCGCCCTCTATTCCTGCTTCACCGCAGGCGATGGGGTCGACGAGGCCGCGCTCGGCCGGCTCGTGGACTTCTACCTGCGAAAGGGCGTGAAAAGCCTCTACGTCTGCGGCTCGACGGGCGAGGGGCTCCTGATGAGCGTCGAGGAGAGGAAGCGGACCCTGGAGGCGGTCGCCGAGGCCGCGGGGGGGCGGATGTCCCTCATAGTCCACGTCGGGGCCAACGCCACACGCGACGCCGTCGCGCTCGCGGCGCACTCCGCGACCGTCAGGGGCGTGGCGGCCGTCTCGGCCATCCCCTCGGTTTACTACCGCTATCCCGAGCGCTCCATCGAGGCGCACTGGGACGCGATCATGGCCGCCTCCGACCTCCCCTTCATCATTTATAACATTCCCCAGCTCTGCGGCTACGACATGACGCCGGGCCTGTTCCGGCGGATGCTCCGCCGCGAGAAGGTGGCCGGCATCAAGAACAGCGCCGTGTCGGTGCAACAGACCCGCTTCTTCAAGTCCGAGGGCGGGCCCGACTTCATGGTCTTCAACGGCCCCGACGAGCAGTACCTCGCCGGCCGGGCCATGGGCGCCGACGGCGGGATCGGCGGCACCTACGGCGTCATGCCCGAGCTCTTCCTGGGCCTCGAGCGGCTCTTCGTCGCGGGACGCATCGCCGAGGCCTCGGAGCTCCAGCAGCGGATCAACGAGATCATCGAGGGCCTCCTGGCCTTCCCCTCCCTCTACGGCGCGGCCAAGGCCGTGATGGCGCTTCGCGGCGTGGAGATCGGCGGGCCGCGGGCGCCCTTCGAGCCGGTCGCGGCGGGCGACGCCGACAAGCTGCGCCTCCTGCGGGACCGCATCGAGGCGGAGGTAGCGAGGTACGAAGCGAAAGCGGAGGGACGGGCATGAGCGACGGAAACCGGCAGGAGGGGCGCCGCGTCATCCTCTGCTTCGGCGACTCGAACACCTGGGGCTACTCCCCGGCGACCGCGGCGCGCTACGCCCCCGAGGTCCGCTGGACCGGCGTCATGCGCGAAGCCCTCGGGGAGGGCCATACCGTCGTCGAGGAGGGGCTCTCGGGCAGGACGACCGTCTTCGATGATCCGATCACCCCCGGCAGGCGCGGCGACGACATGCTGCCGCGGCTCTGCGAGTCCCACTCGCCGCTCGACCTCGTGCTGATCATGCTCGGGACCAACGACCTCAAGCATCGCTGCAACGCCAACCCCTGGGACATCGCGAAGGGCCTGGAGCGCCTCGCGATCCTCGCGTCGCTCCCCGCCTACGGCCGCGGCGGCAGGGCGCCAGCCATCCTCCTCATCGCCCCTCCCCCCCTCGCGCGCCTCTCCGAGTTCGCCGAGAGCTTCGAGGGCGGGGCCGAGAAGTCCCGGCGCCTCGCGCCCCTGGTCGAGCTCTTCGCGCGCGGCCTGGGTTGCGGCTTCCTGGACGCGGGGCAGGCGGCCCGCTGCAGCGACCTCGACGGCATCCACCTCGAGCCCGAGGCGCACCGGGCGCTCGGCCTGGCCGCCGCCCGCAAGGCGCGGGAAATGCTGGACGCCAGCCCCTGAGAGCGGGCCCAGGCGGGACCCGGCGCGCGGGAAGGCGGCGCCCTCGGCGCCTTCCCGGGCCGTGGTCCGTTGCCACGATATTCGTACACAGTTCGAAGATTTCTGGTATACAACAATGGCTACGACAAATCGCGCGCACGAGGGAATTGATCAAGTAAAGCAGGCGCATCGACGGTTCAGGCTAGAATTCGTGTTGACAGGAATCCAAGGCAGCTCTACTATTGTGGTATACAAGTCTTGCATGCTATCCGCTAGGAGGTTCATGTGAAAAGAAGAGGCCATCTCCGCTTCGCGGCAGTCGCCCTGCTGCTCGCGGCCGCGCTCGTCCCGGCCTTCGCCCAGTCCAAGCCGGTGACGATCACCTGGTGGGAGTTCCCGAATTTCGGGACCATCGACAATGAGGTCGGCAAGTACGAGCGGCAGGTCGCGGCGGCCTTCCAGGAGAAGTACCCGAACATCAAGATCAACCTCGAGATGCTCGACTTCGCCGGCGGCCCCGCCAAGGTCAACGTCGCCATCACCTCGGGCACCACGCCCGACATCATCTTCGACGCGCCCGGCCGCATCATCGACTGGGCCAAGACCGGCGCCCTCGTCCCGCTCGACGACCTCTTCGCCGCCCCGGCGAACAAGGACATCTATCCCGGCGTCCTCGAGGCCTGCCAGACCAGGGGCAAGTTCTACATGTACCCCCTGAACTTCGCGGACTTCAACATGGCCGTCAACGTCGACCTCTTCAAGAAGGCCGGCCTCGAGAAGATGCTGCCCCTCGACCGGCCCGAGCGCACCTGGACCACGGCCGAGTTCACGGCCGCCCTCAAGGCGATCCAGGCCAAGTACCCCGACATCATGCCGGTCATCGTGTTCAGCAAGGGCTCCGGCGGCGACCAGGGCACGCGCTGGCTCGTCCAGAACCTCTACGGCGGCGACCTCATGAACAAGGACAAGACCGCCTACACCTCCAACACGCCCGAGTTCCTCAAGGCCCTCCAGTGGATCAAGGACGGCGCTGCCCAGGGCTACGTCGCCAAGGGCGGCGAGGCCCTCACCGGCACCGACTCCATCCAGCTCTTCAACCAGCAGAAGGCCGCCTTCGTCATCGTCTGGTCCCAGGTCGCGCGCTCGGTCAACATGAACTCGAGGCCCGTGCCCTTCCAGGACGCCTACCTCTCCTGGCCCACCCCCGACGGCAAGAATCCCCGCTTCGAGGCCTTCATCGGCGGGCTCTGCATCTTCGACAACAAGGACGCCGACAAGGTGGCCGCCTCGAAGAAGTTCATCGACTTCCTCTGCAACGACCCCGTCTGGGGCAAGAAGAACCTCATGTCCACCGGCGGCTTCTCCCCCCACGCCAACGTGCCGAACCCCTACTCGGACCCGGAGATCGCCTGGAACTACAAGATGCTGAAGTACACCGGCCGCTACTTCAACACGGTCGACGGCTTCCCCAAGATGAGGACCTTCTGGTTCCCCATGATGCAGGAGATGACCCTCGGCCTGAGCGAGCCCAAGGTGGCGCTCGACAAGTTCACCGCCGCCGCCAACGACTCCATCAAGAACCCGTAACGGCCCGAGGGCCGCGACGCCCGAGCGCCCCCGCCCGCCAGCCGGGCGGGGGCCTCCGCCGCCCGGGGCCGACCCCGCCGGCGAGCCACCACGAGGAAAGCCATGACATCCGCCATCCCTGTCCGCCGGAAAAGCCTCGCGAAGAGCCTGCGGGAATCCGTCCCCGCCTACCTCTTCCTCCTCCCGGCCCTCTTCTTCTTCACCCTCTTCGTCCTCGCCCCGATGATCCGGGGGCTCGTCATCAGCCTCTTCCGCGTGCGCGGCCGCTCCTACACCTTCGTGGGGCTCGGCAACTACGCGAGGCTCCTCCACGACCCCGTCTTCTGGAAGTCGCTCCGGAACACCCTCCTCCTCGTGGTCGGGAACGTGCCGATCGTCATCGCGCTCTCGCTCTTCATCTCGATGCAGGTCTACCGCATGCGTCCGGCCCTGCGCTCCCTCTTCAGGGGCCTGTTCTACCTGCCCGCCGTCGCGTCCATCGTGAGCATCACGGTGGTGTGGAGCTGGATCTTCCATCCCTCCTACGGCGTCCTCAACTACCTCATCGGCGTCTTCGGCGCCGGGAAGATCGCATGGCTCGGCGACCCGCGCTTCGCCCTCCTGGCCGTCATGGTCATCATGATCACGCTGAACCTCGGCCAGCCCGTGATCCTCTACGTGGCCTCGCTCGGCAACATCCCCGACCACTACGTCGAGGCCGCCGAGATCGACGGCGCCTCGCCCTGGCAGCGCTTCCGCCACGTCATCTGGCCCCTCCTCATGCCAACCAGCCTCTACATCATCATCATCACGACGATAAACTCCTTCCAGGTCTTCGCGATCATCCAGCTCCTCACCTCGGGCGGGCCCTACTACGCCACCTCGACGATCATGTACCAGGTCTACGAGAAGGCCTTCATGCTCGGCAGCTTCGGGGAGTCGGCCGCCATCGGCATCGTGCTCGCGGTCATCATCGGGGCGATATCCTTCATCCAGTACCGCTTCTTCAACACCGGCGTGGAATACTAGGGGGACCCGGAATGAGCGTCAGACGCAAGACCACTTTGGCCGTCCTGGCCGCGAGGATCGGGCTCGTGATCCTCGCCCTCCTCTTCCTCTTCCCCTTCTACTGGATCGTGTCAGGCTCCTTCAAGTCGCAGGTCGCCGTGGTCCAGATCCCGCCGGAGTGGTACCCGAGCCAGCCCACCATGGACAACTACGTGCGGCTCTCGCACCAGCCCCTCCTCCGATGGACCTTCAACAGCTTCTACATGTCGATCGCGACCGCCCTCCTGGTCTGCGTCACGGCGAGCCTCGCGGGCTACGCCCTGGCCAAGAAGCGCTTCATCGGCTCGACCCTCATCTTCTGGCTCTTCATCGTCGCCATGTCCCTGCCCAAGCAGGTCATCATGATCCCGCTCTTCAACATGCTGGCCGAATGGAAATGGATGAACACCTACAAGGCCGTCATCCTGCCCGCCGTCGGCTGGCCCTTCGGGGTCTTCCTGATGAAGCAGTTCTGCCAGACCATCCCCTCCGAGCTCATCGAGGCGGCCACCATCGACGGCGCCGGCGAGGTCCGCACCTTCGCCGCGGTCGCCTTCCCGATCATGAAGCCGGGCATCGGCGCCCTCGCGATCTTCACCTTCATCGGGGCCTGGAACGACTACTTCATGCAGCTCATCCTCATCAGCAGCACCCGGATGAAGACCCTACAGCTCGGCATCGCGTCGATGCAGCAGGAGTTCACCACGGACTACGGCGTCCTCATGGCCGGCGCGGCGATCGCCGCCCTCCCGATGATCGCTGTCTTCATTTCCTTCCAGAAGTACTTCGCCCAGGGCATCACCATGGGGGCGGTCAAGGGCTGAGGGCGACGCGGGCCCGCGCCACGTGGTCCATGAGGCCGCGTCGCGACCTCCCTAACGTCGCGTTGCGCGACAGCCCGGGCCGCGTTGCGCGATCGCCCGGGCCGGCCTCGCGCGAGGGCGCTGTTTTCCCGGACAAACCGCACTATAATCATCCCTCGGCATCATCACCCCAAAGGAGTGTCTGCATGAGGAAAACCACGGTACTGTCCCTCGTCCTGGTCCTGGTCCTGGCACTGGGATCCGCCGCGTCCTTCGCCGAGGGCGCGCCCCGCTTCTCGGCCCGGTTCAACGCCTTCGGCCTCCTCGTCTGCGCCTTCCCGGTCAGCGGCGAGTACGCGCTCAACGACAACCTGTCCCTGACCGCGGACATCTTCTACAGCCCCAATATCGTCTGGGTCTCGAACATCTCGATCTTCGACCTCGAGGCGGGCGCCCGCTACTACTTCGGCAGCCTCCTCCCCGACAGCCTGCCGCCCCTCGTGCGCGGCGCGCCGGGAGCCGGCCCCTTCGCGGGCGCGAGGCTCGGCTTCGTCACCGAGACCTGGAAGCCCCAGACCGACTACAAGGGCACCTACACCTCCATGGGACTCGGGGCCGAGGTCGGCTATCGCTACTTCTTCAAGGCCGACCGCGGCCTCTACGCCGAGGGCTTCATCGGCGGCGCCTACTACTTCCCGTCCACCTGGAAGTGGACGACCCCGTCGGGGAGCGGCGTCTGGACCGACAGCCCGGGCTGGAACCCCAGCCGCTTCACCTACGGAGCGACCATCGGGTATTCGTTCTAGTCAAGGATCGAGGGCCCGGCCGCGCCTTCGGGGCGGCCGGGCTCGCCCGCCGGCGTCCTCATCGAAGCGGAGGCCGGCCGAGCGTGAACCAGGACCAATGGCTTGCTCGAAATTCGGAGTCGCCCTCCGCTCGCCCGCATCCTGCGGGCTCGCTCCGGGCCGGGGTTGGCGCTAGGGTCAGTCCTCGATGTCTCGGACTGACATCCATGGCGTCCTGCGGCGGAGTCGCTCAAATGATCGCGCCTCCGCCGCCGCGCCAACCCTTCGACTCCTGCACGCGGCATAGAAAAACAGCGACCGTTCCGCGAGGAACTGTCGCTGTCTGTATGGGCGGTGCAGGAGTCGAACCTGCGACCCCCAGCGTGTCATACTGGTGCTCTAGCCAACTGAGCTAACCGCCCGAACCTAGGACCGTCCGCTGAAAAGCGGACGGGACACTCGATGCGGGGATGTTTATATCAGCGAGGGGGGCGGCGTGTCAAGCTCGCTCCCGCGATGGCCCGCCATTCGCTCGCTCGCTACGCTCGCTCCCGAATGGCGACATTTATCTCGAGCTTGCCGTGCGTCGTCTCCATGGGAACGATGAGGGCCTCGACGTCGGAATTCGAGACCTCCATGTTCTCGCCGGTGAAGATGGCGGGGGGGGTCAGGTCGAACTTGAAGCCGAGGTCGTGGAGCTTGGTCACGGCCTGGCCGGTGATCATGTTGGCGAGCTCGGTGATGGTGGCCTTGACCAGGTCGTCGAGGCTGGTGAGCTCCTCCTGGTTCATGGCCGAGGCGACCTTGAGGGCCGTCGGCTTGTCCATGTCGAAGAGGACGCGGCCCTCGACGTCGCCGGCCAGGCCGACGATGGCGGCCACGCCCATCACGGGCATGGAGGTGGATTTGAGGTAGAGCTCCCCCCTGCGGACCTCGGACTGCAGGACTTCCCGCAGGACGTTGAAGGCCGACTCGACGAAGGGGTTGATGTACTCGACTCGCATGTCGCTCTCCTCGAAGCGGGCTCGGGCCCGCGAATCTTCAGTCCTTGCGGAAGGCCGGGACGCTTCCGGTGCCGAGGGGGACCCAGCCCTCGCCCAGCCGCTCGTTCACGCCGGTGAGCACGACGCCGTTGGGTTTCAGCTTCTCTATAAAATCGCCGAAAAGTCGTTTCTGGTCAATCGGCGCCAGGAAGGACAGCATGTCCCTGCAGAGGATGAAGTCGAGGGGCGGCAGGGGGTTGGCGTTCATGACGTCGTGGTACTCGAAGAAGATGGAGTCCCGGATCGCCTGGGTGAAGGCGAGGCCGTTCCGGCCCTTCGTCATGAAGGGGACGTAATAATCGGGGACGGCCTCGGGGAAGACCATGTTCGGCGCCATGGAGATGGCCAGGAGGTCCGAGTCGTTGGCCCAGATCTTGATCCGGGTCTCGGGGTAGCGCTTGCGGAGCACGCAGGCGAGGGACCAGGTCTCGTAGCCCTTGCCGCAGCCCGGGTTCCAGATGTTGAGGCTCTTGGCCTCGATGTCCGGGAGGGCGGCCTCCACCGACTTGGCGTAGTCCTCCTCCCAGAGCATGCCCGTGCAGGGGCTCCAGAAGCCCTCGAGGAACTGGTCGGCCTCCGTCGCCTCCTTGATCTGGAGGTCGGCCCCCCTGCGCACGGCCTTCCACTCGGAGAAGCGGGTCGCGAACCAGCTCTCGTTGACGGGGCCGACGTGGAAGCCGCGGAATGCGGCGAGGGTCTCCTTGACGAAGGAGGCGGCGATCTCGCCGCCCGCCTCGACGGGGGTCTCGGCGACGGGGGCGGCCTCCTCGGCCCGGCGGGGCGCGGCGGCCTCCTCGGCCTTGGCCTCGCGCTCCGGCGCGAAGATGCGCTCCACGTCGAGGATGATGTAGAGCTTGCCGGCGTTCTCGACGATGCCCTTGATGTACTTCACGTTGATGTCGCCGAAGATCGGGTGGGGCGGCTGGATCCCCGCGGAGGAGATGCCGACGACCTTGTCGATCCCGTCGACGATGACGCCGAAGACGTGCTCGCCCACCTTGAGGATGATGAGGCTCTCGAGGGCCTCCTCCTCCTTCCGCTCGGCGGGGAGGTGGAAGAAGATCCGCATGTCGATGACGGAGATGATGTCGCCGCGGAGGTTGTAGACGCCCCGGACGAAGGGGGCCGCGTTCGGGACGTAGGTGAAGCGGCCCGCCTTGGCGATCTCCTTCACGCTCATGATGTCGATGCCGTACTCCTTCCCCGCGAGGGAGAAGGTGACCATCTTGAAATCGATCTTCTCGGCCTTCCGGGCCTGCTCGGCAGTCTCCCGGGTCTCTGTCTGCGCGCTCATGCTGCCCACGCTCCTCGCCGCCTAGCGGATCGTCGCCTCGAGGCGGCGCCGCTCCTCGAGCTCACGCTTCAAGCCCAGCTCGAGGAGCTGGCTGACGTCGATGATGAGGCACACCGACCCGTCGCCGAGTATCGAGGCCCCGGCGATGCCCGGGGACTGGGTGAACTGGTCGCGGAGCGGCTTGATGACGACGTCCTCCTCGCCGATCAGGGAGTCGACCATGAGGCCGACGCGCTTGTCCGCCGTGCCGACGATGACCACGAAGTTGTAGTCCCGCTGCTCGCTCGTCGGCACCTTGAACAGGCGGTTGAGCCTGAGCAGGGCGACGACGTCGTTCCGGATGTTGAAGACTTCGTAGTTGTCGATCATCCGGATGTCCGCGGGCTTGATCCGGTGGCTCTCGATGACGCTCGTGATGGGGATGGAGTAGACCTCCCGGCCCACGCGGACGAGGAGGCCCTGGATGATGGCGAGGGTGAGGGGGAGCTTGATGATGAAGCGGCTGCCCTTGCCGCGCTGGCTCGACACGGTCACCGAGCCGTTGAGCTTCTCGATCTGGCGCCTGACCACGTCGAGGCCGACGCCGCGGCCCGAGATGTTGGTGATCTTCTTCGCGGTGGAGAAGCCGGCGTCGAAGATCAGGTTGAAGGCCTCGACCTCGGTGAGGACCTTGCTCGGGTGGATGAGGCCGCGCTCCACGGCCTTGGTCCGGATCGCCTCGACGTCGATTCCCTTCCCGTCGTCGGCGATCTCGATGATGATCATGTTCCCCTCGTTGGAGGCCTTGAGGAGGACGGTGCCCTCCTCGGGCTTGCCGGCCGCGCGGCGCTCCTCGGGCGTCTCGACGCCGTGGTCGAGGGCGTTGCGCACCGAGTGCATCAGGGGATCGAGGAGGTCCTCGATGACGGACTTGTCGAGCTCGGTCTCCTCGCCCTCGATGACGAGGTTCACCTTCTTGCCGAGGCTCTTGGTGAGGTCGCGCACGAGGCGGGGGAAGCGGCTGAAGATCTGGCTGATGGGCACCATGCGGATCCGCATGACGCCCTCCTGGAGCTCGCCCGTTATGCGGCCGAGGTTCTGGGCCGTCGAGCGGAACTTGGTGACGTTGGCCTTGAGGTCGGCCTCGAAGCCGTCGAAGGACTGGTACAGGGAGCCGTACTTGTCCAGGATGGCCTTCTTGATCTCCTTGGGCGAGGCCCCTCGCTGGATGGCCGCGAGCTGCTCGGGCAGGTCGTCGAAGAGCTCCTTGAGGCCCTCGCGGAAGCCGCCCTGGGAGGAGGAGAGGGTGCCGAGGAGCTCGCCGAACTGCGCGGAGATCTGGTTGAAGGTCGCCTTGTTGATGACCGTCTCGGAGACGAGGTTCAGGAGGTTGTCGATGCGCCGGGAGTCGACGCGGAGGATCGAGCCGCCCTGCTGGGATGACCGGTGTGCCTCGGCCTCGCGCGGGCCCGCCTCGACGGGTTCGGTCGGGACGGCGGCCTCGGGCGCGGCAGCCGGGGTGGCGGCGGGCTCGGCGGCGACGGGCCCGGCGGGCGGCCTGCCGGGGGCCGGGGCGGCCTCCGCCGCCCGGGGCGCGGGCCGCGGGGCCGGCGCCGGGGCGGCCTGGCGCTCGAGGGCGACCTCCTCGATCGCCGCCTCGGTCACGACGTCGGGGATCGAGGCCTTGCGCTTGAGCTCGTCGGGCTCGCCCTCGATCGCCACGAAATAGTCGACCTCCGGGTAGAAGGCGTCCTCGTAGAGCTTCTCGAAGTCGGGGGCCGTCTTGAGGACCGTGCCCGCGTCGCGGAGCGCGGCGAAGGCGTGGATGGCCGAGACGGTCTTCATCACGTTGTCGGGATTGAAGGTGAGGCGGACCTTGAAGACGCGTCGGCCGGGCCCGGCGGCCTCGCGGAGCTCGAGGAGCTCGTACTCGGAGAGGCCGGCCTGGCCGGCCGGCGGGGCGAGGCTCGCGGCGGGCGCGGCGGGAGCCGCCGCCTTCGGGGCAGGCGCGGGCGCCGCGGCTTTGGGGGCGGCCTTGGCCGCCTTGGCGCCCTCCGGCAGGAAGGAGGCGAGCCTTTCCTTGATCTTCGTGGTGTCGCCGCGATAGGCGCTCGAGGAGGCGCGGGCCTCCAGCATGGCCTTGATGACGTCGATGGCGCCGAGGAGGGCGTCGATGAGGGACTCCCCGACGGCGGCCTGGCCGGAGCGGATGCCGTCGAGGACGTCCTCGACGAGATGGGTGAAGCCGGCGAGCTCGGTCATCTCGACGGTGGCGGAGCCGCCCTTGAGCGTATGGGCCGCGCGGAAGATCTCGTCGACCGCGTCTTTGTTGCCGGGGTCGTTCTCGAGCACCAGGACGCTCTGCTCGAGGGTCTCCACCTGGCTGTTGGCCTCGGAGAAGAAGTCCTTGAGGAGCTCCTCGTTGTTGGGGTCGAGATAGTCGCTCATCGTTCCTAGAGCATTATATAGATGGAAGCGCGCGTCAAGGCCGCCGGCGGCGCGGGGAACTCCGCGCTACGCCGCCGCCCCCGGTTCGCCGATAATAGTATGGCGCCGTGCTTTCCGGCGGGATCGGCGCTAGAATTACCGGTAAAAGGCCCTCGGGCCGGGAGTCACGACATGTCCACGAGAGCGCGCAGCCTCCTCGCCCCCTGCCTCGCCTTCCTCGCAGCCGCGATGACCTCCGCCGCCGATCTCAGCGTCGAGCGGCTCGAGCTCCTGACCCACGGCTCCTACTCGAAGGAATCGGGCAAGATCGAGGCGGCGACCCGCCTCTACTTCGACCTGGCCATGGCGGGCGGCGACAAGTTCGGCGGCATCCTCCGCATGGACTTCCTGAACGGCGGCATCGAGGAGGCCCTGGCCGAAAACGCCTCTCCCCTCCCCTCCGACGCCTCGGGCCCGGCCATCGTGGAACGGATCAACAAGCTCCTGAGCCCGCGCTTCCGCATGGCCTCGATCACGGCGAAGGGCATGCTCGGGCTGCCCCTCGACGTATCCTACTTCGTCGGCTCGCTCGACGACTTCGCCTCCGGCGACGACTTCGTCCCCCTCTTCGGCGCGGCGCCCTTCTCGACCTCGCTCCGCGGACCCATGGTCTATCCCGAGGGCGTGGGCGGCGACCCGAACCTCTTCTACGAGGGCATCCACGCCGTGAACGGCACCGGCCTCCGACTCGGCACGAGCCCCAAGCTCGCGCAGGGCTTCATCGGCTACCTCTACCTCTACCAGGACTCGGACCTCGGGACGGGCTCCTGGTCGGGAGACCTCCGGGCCCTCCTCAACGCGCCCAAGGTCAAGCTCGAGGCCTTCGCGGGCGCCTCCTGGGCCTCCGCCTACGGCATCTACCGGGGCGGCCTCCTCTTCTTCGCCGCCCCCGGCGACATCGGCGAGTTCTTCATGCAGGTCGGCATCCCCTACTGGGATCCCGCCGGCAGCTTCAGCGTCGAGAACCTCTACTTCCTCTTCGAGCCCCGGATCAACTTCGGCTTCGGCAACATCGCGCTCACCGTCTTCTACCACCCGGGCTACTACCGGCAGCGGCCGACGAACGAAAAGAGCGCCCTCGACACGGGCTTCAACCTGCGCTTCGGGCGGCTCGCCCAGCAGGGCGCCCAGGGCGGGCTGGAGAGCCTCCTCGCCTTCCGCCCCTACGGCGACGAACCCCTCGCCGTGGACGTATCGCCCTACTACTCGATGATCGCGGGCGGCGTCGAATGGGACTTCAAGGTGGGGGTTCGGGCCTTCCCCTTCCCCGACCCCTGGTACGCGATGTTCAAACCCTTCATCGGCCTCAAGACCTCGTACTAGGCGGCAGCCATGAAGCGTCAAGCCATGAAGCCGATCGCCCTCGCCCTCCTCCTCGCGGCCGCCGCCGCGGCCCCGGCCCTCGAGGTCGGCTTCGACCTCTCCTCGAGCAATCTCCGCTTCCCCTGGGACTGGACGGCCCCCCTGCCGGCCGCGACGACGGCCTTCCCCGCCGACGCGTATTTCTGGGGCGGCGAGGCCTGGATCAGCGAGTCCATGGGCGAGGACGCCGAGTTCCGCATTTCGTACGAGCGGGATCCGGTGCTCCGGAACTCGGTGGCCGCCTCCGTGGACTTCGAGCGGGGCATCGCCCGCATCGTCGTCGGGCCCCGCGTCGGCCTTTTCAACTCGGCCGCGGTGCCCTTCTCCGCCGGACTCTCGTCGACGGTCCGCCTCCAGTGGCCGGGCGTGGCCTACGTCTCGATGCGCTCGGACGGCGGCCTCTCCGTCGGCGTGCTCGCCTCCGGCGCCGACCCCCAGGCCAGGGTCGAGCTCGCGGCCGGCCTCTACTCCCGCAACGCCATCGTCTCGGCCCTCGTCCAGGCCAAGCGCTTCAACGACATCGACGCCTCGGGCGCCATCCTGTCGACCGACTCCTGGACCCGCTACGCCCTCGCGGTCGACGTCTTCAAGAAGAACGTCCCCTACACCTTCCTCGGCACGGTCGGCTACGAGCTCCGGAGCAAGCGCTACACGGCGGAGGCCGCGACCGACGGGCTCGGGGCCGTCGTCCTCGGCGCCCAGACCGGCATCCGCGCCACGCGCGCCCTCACCCTCACCGCGGGCCTGGACGCGGGCTTCTACGTCTTCGGCCTCGACGAGCTGCGGGGCAGGGGCCCCTCGACCTCGAGCTTCATGTTCTCCGCCAAGCTCGGCATGTCCGTCGACCTCAACGCGGTCAGGGACGCCTCCCTCGCGGCCCGGGCCGCCCGCGAGGCCGAGGAGGCGCGAGCGGCCGCCGAGGCCGAGGCGAAGGCCGCGGCCGGAGCCATCGACGCCCGCCAGACGGCGGATCAGCCGCCCTCGCCGCAACCCGCCTCGCCCTGAGCCCTATAACCGGACGTCGTAGACGTCGTCGCGGAACCTGGCCTTGAAGACCGTGCCTCCCTCCGTCCGCAACTCCAAGGTGCCGCGGAGCTGGGCCTCGACGAGGGAGGCTATCGTCCGGAGCCCGATGCGGCCGTCGCGCTGAAGGTCGAAACCCTCGCCGAGCCCGATCCCGTCGTCGCGAACCGACAGCCCGAGTCTCCCCGGCCCCTCCCGCCAAAGCCTCGCCTCGATGCGGCCGCCCCTCCCGAGCCCGGGGGGATAGCCGTGCCTGATGGCGTTCACGAGTACCTCGGTCAGGGCGAGGCCGCAGGGGATGGCCACGTCGAAAGGCGCGACGATGCCCTTCTCGGCCTCCGCGACGAGCTCGAGCTCGGGCCTGCCGCCGAGGTACTCGCGGCGGATCCCCGCCGCGAGCTCGAGGAGGTACTCGCCGAGGTCGATCCGCGAGAGGTCCCGCGAGTCGTAGAGCTTCTGGTGGACGAGGGCCATGGACCCGATCCTCGCGTTCATGTCGCGCGCGAGCTCGCGGAGCTTCTCGTCCTCCGAGAAGAGGGCCTCGAGGTCGAGGAGCGAGGAGATCACCTGCATGTTGTTCTTCGTCCGGTGGTAGACCTCCTGGAGGAGGACCTCCTTCTCCCGGAGCGAGGTGGCCATCGCCTCCTCGGCCCGAACGCGCTCGGTGATGTCGAGGTAGCTCGAGCGGAGGAGCTTGCGGTCCGGCGAGGGGAAGCGCGTGAGCCTGAGCTCGAAGACTCTGATGCCGCCGTCGCCCGCGGCGATCTCCCGGCGGATGACGAGGCTCTCCCCCGCCAAGGCCCGCTCGTCGTTGCTCCGCACGCTCGCCTCGATCGAGGGAGAATCGTTCCGGGCGGCGCCGTAGAGCTCGGGAATCGAATGGGAGAGGATGTAGTCCCGGTCCCGGCCGAAGAGCTCGACGGCCCGGTCGTTGCACTCGACGAAGCGCCCCGCCTCGACGTCGTAGATGAGGATGGCGTCGGGGGCCGCCTCGACGAGGGCGCGATAGCGCTCCTCGCTCTGGCGGAGCTTGTCGAGGATCCGCCGCTCGCTCGCCCGCGAGCCCTCGAGGCGGCTCCTGAGCTCGTTGTAGGCCGAGGCCAGGAGGTCGAGCTCGTCCTCGGCGCCCCGCCTCTCCAAGACCAGGGGCGCCTGCGAAAGATCGCCGCCCTCGGCGCGGACGTAGGCGGCGACCCGCTCGAGGCGCCTCGTGGCGAGCCGGTCGAAGATCCAGAGGATGAAGAAGCACTCGAGGACGAGGAGGGCGGCCTGGAGCCCGAGCGACAGGAGGACCTCCCGGGCGACCTCCGCGAGGATCCGCTTCCGGTCGACCTGGATCTCGAGCTTGCCGAGGTAGGTCACGCGGCCGAGGCGCGTGACCGAGAGGGGGAAGGCCTGCACCTCCGCGGCCTCGTCCCTCGCGCCGGCGGACAGGACCTTCCCGTCCTGGGCGGTCACCGCGGCGTAGCGGACGTAGGGGATCGTGACCAAGCCCTCGAGGAGGGCCCTCGTCTGCTCGGCGTCGAAGGTCCAGAGCGAGGCCTCCATGGCCGGCAGCTGCGCCTCGCGCATCCGATCGATCTGGGCGGAGACCTGGTCGATCTCCTGGCCGTAGCGCAACGGGAAGGTGATCGCCGTCGCGACGACGGTGAGGGCCAGGCAGAAGGCGAGGACCGCCCTGAAGGCCTTGTGGCCGATCCCCCCGCGCCTCATGCCGGCGCCTTCCCATGACCGGGGCGAGGAGCTCCCCACCGGGAGGGCGCTGGCGTGCGAAACATGGCCGAGGGTAGGGGCATGCGGTGTTCCCTGCGCTCTACCCTAATCGATCGCGGCTGTTCTTGCCATGCGGGTCGCGCGGCTATGACGTCGGATCAGCGGCGGGCGCGGATCGCTCGCGATGCGACGAGGGTGGCGCCGCTCGCGAGCAGCGCGAGGGCGGTGGCGGCGAGGTAGGTCCAGGGGAGGGCGACGCGGGGCAGGAGGAGGCCGACCGCGAGGAAGAACACCGCGTTCGCCCAGGAGCTGCGGACCACTCCGCGAAGGAGGAGCCCGGCCGCCTCCCCTCCCTGCTGGCGCAGGGTGAAGGAGGCGATCACCAGCGAGAAGACCGGCAGGGGCGAGAGGAGGCCGCTCAGCCTCGGCCCGAGGCCCTGGGCGAGGGTCGTCAGGAGCAACACGAAGGCGGTCGCCATCCCGACCCGGGCGGGGAGGTCCCAGCGGGGCCGGACCGCGGCCTTGATCTCGCCCCTCGGCTCGGGCATGGCGAGGAGGAAGAGGGGGAAGAGGGCGCTGAGCGCCGCGAAGGCGGGGAGGAGGCCGAGGGCTAGCCGATCGAGGGCGAAGGTCGAGACGAGGAAGGCCGCCGTCGCGGCGACCGAGCAGAGCGGCCAGCCGGCCCGCCCCGCGAGGAGGAAGTAGACCAGGCAGAAGAGGCACATGGAGACCTGCCCGGCGACGTTCCCCGTCGCGGCCCGCGCGGCGAAATCGGAGCCGTGCTGCAGGGCCAGGAAGACCGAGATCGGTCCCGAGGTGAGGGGGAGGCCGATGAGGAGCCCGCTCGCCGTCGGGCCCCACTTTCGTCCGGCGATCGTGATGGCGAGGATGAAAAAGGGAGTGAGGATGAGCTTGATGAGGATCATGGACTGAGCCGCACGCGGTTCGAACGCGTGACCCACGCCTTAAAAGGGCGTTGCTCTACCAGCTGAGCTAGCGGCCCGGCGCAAAGAATTGAAATCCCTCGGATTTCAATTCTTTGCGGCGCGATTCCCCTCGGGAATCGCGCGCATTGACGGCAACCCCGTCAAGGATTTCAATTCTTTGCGGCGCGATTCCCCTCGGGAATCGCGCGCGTTACGACGGGATACACTACAAGGCGGGGCGCGGGCCTGTCAATGCGGGCTCAGTACGAGAAGTCGAAGGAGGCCTCGAGGTTGTAGACGGGGCGCTGCCCGGGCTCGATGCCCAGCTCCCTGCCGAAGGCCGCGAGCTCGATCCGCATGAAGTCGAGGTCGAGGCCGAGGCCGGCCGAGAGAAGGGTCTCGGAGATCCCCGCGCGGAAGCTCAGGACGTCGAGGGCGCGCAGCTCGAGCCCGAGGCCGACGTTGAGGATCGGGTTCCGCGGCAGGGGCTCGAGGAGGTCGAGGAGGTCGCGGTAGTCGAGGGCCACCGAGAGGGAGTCGAGGTAGCGCCCGAGCCTGCCGAGCCGGGGCGTGAAGGCGAGGCCGAAGGCGAGGTCGGGGTCGAGGACGCCGCTGGTCGAGACGGGATGGGCGGCGGCCGGATTGGCGATGAAGGAGCTCGCGTCGTCGTAGGTCGTCACGAGGACGGGGCTGTAGGCGTCCCTGCAGGCGAGGCCCGCGGAGAGGACCTCGTCCCAGTTCCAGCGCAGGCCCGCGTCGAGCCCCACGCCCGTCGTCAGGGTGAAGGGCAGGTCGAGGAGGGCCATGGGATCCTGCATGACGCCCATGAGCTCGATGGCGCCGAGGCTCTTCGATATCTCCCCGCGGGCGAAGCCCTTGGCCGAGAGGCCGAAGTCGAGGGCGTGGCCGCCGCCTAAGCCGACGCGGAAGGAGTAGCCCCCGGCGAGGAGGAGGTTCTCCTTCGCCGAGACCGCGATGGAGGTCGCGCTCGCCGCGTTGAGCGACACCTTGGTGCCGTTGAAGAGGCCGAAGCCCAGGCCGCCCCCCGCGTAGCCGAAGGCGATCGGGCCCGCGATGTCGGCCCCCGCGTAGAACTTGTAGCCGTTCGCGGCGAGGAGGTCGAGGAGGGAGGCCGTCATGTCGCCCCCGGAGAGGAGGGCGCTCGCGATGTCGAGGACGGGCCCCGTGGCGCGGATGTCGAGCCGCGAAATGTAGAGCTCGCGGGGCACGGAGACGAGGCAGGCCGGGTTCGCGAACAGGGCCGAGAAGTCGTCGGCGAGGGCCGCGTGCGGGCCTCCTATGGCGACGGTGCGGCCCGTCTCCGGGGTGAAGCCCTCGATCTCGCCGGCGTGCAGGGCCGCGGAGAGGCAGAGCGCGGCGAGGGCGAGGAAGGTACGTCGCATGGCGGTAACCCCTGTTTCGTGCATCGCGTTCCTCACGGCCCCGTCGGCAGCTGGATCATCGAGGCGAACTGGTCGAGGAGGTCCTTGGCATCGGCGGAGGCGATGGTCGCGGCCGCGGCGATGATGCGCGAGGCCGACTCCACCTCGGGCGTGGCCTGGAAGGCGGTGAGCTGGTCCGCGGTCATGGTCGTCGGATCGGAGACCCCCGCGGGGAGGGCGCTCGCCGCCAGGACGACCGCGGCGATCGCGTAGTCCGTGGCGCTCACCGTGGCCGAGACCGAGGAGGGGTCGGCGATGCCGCCCGTGGTGTCCAGGTAGGAGATGGCCGTGAGGACCGAGGCCGTGGCCCCGGCCTGGATCGAGGTCACGAGCGCGGCGAGGTCGGCCCCCGTGGGCGCGGTCCCGCTCTGGACGAAGCTGTCGAGGGCCGTCATCACGACGCCGGCCGCTCCGCTCGCGACGACGGCCGAACTGGCCGCGGCCGCGGCCAGGGCCGCGTTGTCCGCGGTCACGGTCCCCGCTATCCGCGCGTTGAGGTTCTCCACGAGGGCGGAGGCGAGCTTGGGGTCCTCGTTGGCCTTGGCCTGGGCCGCGAGATCGGCGGCCTGGGCCGTCGTCAAGGTCGCGGGAAGGCTCAGCTCCTGCCGGGCGAGGCTCGCGCCGAGCGAGGTCGTGAAGACCTGCTGGCAGCCCGCGCAGGCCAGGGCGGCGAGGAGGATTACAAGGCCGGCGGATCGCCGCATGGAAGGCCTCCCGATGAAAAATCGAAGGGGCGCCGCGCCCCGGAGGGACGCGGCGCCCCTATAATATCGGCGCCCGCGCGCCGCGACGATAGGCCCTAGAACCTGAATGCCGCCTGGAGGGCGAGGCCCGAGCGGGGCCTGTCGCCGGCGAGGGCTCCGAGCTCCTCGGTGAAGACCGAGGCGTTCACGTCGACGAAGAGGAGCTTCACGCCCGCGCCCGCCGAGAGCCAGCCGCGGTTGATGCCGCCGCGGAGGTAGACGAGGCTGAGGAGCTTGAGCTCGCCGCCCGCGTGGAGGAGGTTGAGGAGGCTGCCGGCCCCCGCCCAGTTGTCGCCCGTGACGGAGAGGAAGTCCTGCAGCTCGAGGTAGAGGGAGGGCTCGATCAGGCCCGGGATGAAGCGGGGCTTCCACGAGGCGCCGAGGGAGAGGTCGGGCAGGAACATGGCCGCGCTGTCGCCGGTCTTGGGGAGCCCGCCCTGGTTCTGGAAGGCGTCCATGAGCTCGCCGAGGGAGCCCTGGAAGACGGGGAACTTGGGGGCGATGTCGCGGATCGAGAGTCCGAGGCCGAAGGGCCCGAGCTCGAGGCTCGCCCCGAGGTCGAGGGCGAGGCCGAAGCCCGCGTTCAGGGTCTTGATCGCGTAGAGGTCCGGATCGGAACCCTCGGCGAGGCCCTTGACGACGGCGCCGACGTCGACGTTCTCGCCGCGGAGGCGGTAGAAGGGCCTGAGGTCGCCGCCGATCGAGAGCCTGAGCCGGTCGCCGAAGGTGATCGGCACGCCGAGCCCGATGACGGCCGAGACCTCGGTGTCGGTGTCCGCGACCGAGGGGAGGGACTTGCCCATGAGCCACTGGTCGGTGGTCACGAAGACGCCGAGGCCGAGGCCCTTGCCGGCGAAGGCGCTGAGGCTCGTCGAGAGGCCGGCGCCGAGGCCCCCGTTGGTGGGGATCAGCCCGTAGATGGACGCGTAGTCCTTGTCGTTGACGTAGGTCGGGATCTTCGTCAGGGTCTCGACGTTGTCGGAGGTGGCCTTGACGTAGGCCCAGGCGTCCACGGAGACGATGGTGTAGGAGGCCTTCTTGGCGGCGAAGGCCGCGGGGTTGCCGAAGAAGGAGAATTCGGAGGTCGGTATCGAGGTGAAGACCCCGCCCATGCCCATGGCCTTGGCGTTCTTCGGGACGAGTGGCGTGTAGGTGACGTCCTCGGCGAAGGCGTAGCCGGCGATGATCGAGGCGGCGAGGAGGAATATGATCGTGCGCTTCATGTGCTGCCTCCTTACTTACGGGGTCGTCGAACCGCCGAAGACGGCGTCGAGCCCGACGAGGGCGAGGATGTTGTTGAGCTCCGGCGGGACCGACGAGAAGGAATCGAAGGCCACGATCGCCGGCTTGGTCTCCACGCCCGTGACGGGATCGACCGTGCCGGTGGCGGTGATCTGGCTCCAGAGGAGGTTGGCGACGCCCTCGGGAGTCGAGATGTCGGTGCCTGCCGGGGCATCCGCGCCTACCTGCACGCTCGTAATCGCGTAGGCCAGCACCGCGTTGATGCCCGCGCTGACGACCTCCTCGGAGGTGAGCGTCGTCGTCTCGAGGGTCTGGCCGGCGAGGCTCGCGTTCAGGGCTTCGTAGGCCGAGCTGGCCGACATGAAGGTGTCGACCAGGGTCACGAAACTGGCGGGCGGGGTCGGCTCCGCGGCGTTCACCGCCGCGGTGATGTCCGCGGGGAGGAGCTTCTCGATGGTGGACTCGACATTGAACTCCTTCGTGGAGTCGCTGCCCGTCATCGTGCTGATGACCGTCTCGACCAGCCCGCCGGAGAAGTCCTTGGCGACGGGCACCGTGTTCACGATGACCGTGCCGGCCGCGAGGGCCGCGACCTGGACCGCGGCGGCGTTGTCCGCGGTGACCGGGGCGCTGTAGGTCGTCTCGAGCTTCGCGAGAACGGCCTGCTTGGCTTCGGGATTATCAGTCATGGTCTGCATGGAGGTGTCCGACTTCGAGAGCGCGGCCACCTCATCGTTCGTCATGCCGGAAACCGAGCTCGAGGAGATCTCCCGCTGCACCAGCTTGGAGAAGAGATTGCCTTCGAACATCGCGTCGCAGGAGAAGAGCGCCATCGTAAGGAGGAGCGCTCCCGCCGCGAACGCCACGGACCACCGCTTCATCGAATACCTCCGATGGAGGCCGATGAAGGCCTCCCAGCTTTCCAGCATACCGCGATTTTGGGTTTTTTCAAGACGGTGACGCACGAATGCGGGCGATGGCGTCGACCTCCCCTGAAGCGCAGGTATCGATAAGGATGCAACGAATCGCCTGTCCGGGGGCGGGTATGATCGCCGGCTCCTCGAAACGAAGCTTCAGGTAATTCTCGGAAGTGCCGTGCGGAGGGGGCCCGCCCGACTCGACGACGGCGGCGAGCTCGCTCCCCAGCCAGCGTGCCGCGTATCCGGCCTTGCCGGCGCGGGCAAGGGCCGTCAGGGCCTCGACCCGCTCCCCGGCTATCCGCTCGGGCACGCGGGGACGGAGCTCCCAGGCCTTGGTGCCCGGCCGCGCCGAGAAGGGGAAGGCGTGGATCCAGGCGAAGTCGCACTCGCGGGCGAGCTCCAGGGTCGAGGCGAACTCCGCCTCGGTCTCGCCGGGGAAGCCGGCGATGAGGTCGGAGGCGATGAAGGGGTCGCCCCGGACGCGGCGGAGCGCGGCCACGGCCTCCAGGACGCGGGCTCGGCGGTAGGGCCGGGCCATGCGGGCCAGGACGGGGTCCGACCCCGATTGCACGGGGAGATGGGCGTGGGGCCTGACCCTCGGGTCGGCGAAGACCTCGAGGAATTCGGCGTCGACGCGGTCGGGCTCGAAGGAGGAGACGCGATAGGCGACGCCGCTCGTGCCCGCGACCAGGAGGCGCAGGAGCCCGGCGAAGCCGAGCCCGCCGTCGCGGTACTGGGAGAGGTTCACCCCGGTGAGCACGATCTCCGCGGCGCCCGAGGCGGCGAGGTCCCGCGCCCGTTCGAGGGCCTCGGTCGCGGGCAGGCTCGCCGAGGGGCCGCGGGCGAGGCAGACCCGGCAGTAGGTGCAGCGATTGTCGCAGCCGTCCTGCACCTTGAGGGCTGGCCGGGAATGGAAGCGGAAGCGCTCGGGCTTGTAGGCGAAGCGGTCGGCGGATCGCCCCCCGAGCCCGGCCCGCCACTCGCGGAGCGCCTCGGCGAGGTCGCCGTGCCCCTGCCAGTTGTCGGCGAGCCAGGCCGCGAGGCCGAGAAGCGCGTCCTTGTCGGCGCCGGGCAGGGCCACGATCCGCTCGTGCAGGGCCTCGAGGCCGGGCGCGTCCATCTCGGCGTAGCAGCCCGTGAGGAGCACGGCGGCGCCCGGGTTCGCGGCGAGGGCGGCCCGCGCGATGCGGCGGGCCTTCTGCTCGGCCTTGCTCGTCACGGTGCAGGTGTTGACGAGGACGAGGTCGGCGCCCCGGCCCTCGGCCCGGCCCTCGACCTCGTCATCCCCCTCCGCCCTGCTTCCGAGGACACGGGCGCCCGCGGCGCGGAAGGCGTCGGCGAGGGACTCGGTCTCGAGCTGGTTGAGCTTGCAGCCGAGGCTGCGGAAGGACGCGTTCAGGACCACGGATCGATTCTCCCGGAAGGGCCGCCGGGGCGCGGCGGCCTATCCTCTCTCGTCAGCGTATCCGCGCGGAGCTGCGCTCGACCCCGGCCTTCGCGTCGTCGAGCCGGGGATCTATCTCGAGGGCCCTGCGGTAGGCCTCGAGGGCGTGCGCGGGGTCGTTGGCCTTCTCGCGGGCCCAGCCGAGCCTGGTCCACCAGTGCGCGTTGCCGGGCGAGTAGCCGAGGGCGGCGGTGAAGGCTATGTCGGCGTGGGCGAAGCGGGCGAGCCGGAGGTAGGTCTCGCCCATGTAGTAATAGGCGATGCCGACGCGCCCGCCCTCGGATAAGGCGCTCACGTAATTCTGGAAATTGCGGAGGGCCGCGTCGTTCCGCCCGAGGTAATAGGCGGCCTCTCCGAGGGACTCGGTCAGGCGCGGGTCGCGGCGGACGGCGTAGCCCTTGAGGGCGTAATTCTCCGCGTCGGCGTAGCGCTCGAGGGCGATGAGGCTCCAGGACAGGACGACATAGGAATCGATGGCCTGGGGGTCGGCGCGGATCGCCTCGAGGCAGGCCCGCCGCGCCTCGTCGAATTTGCCGTCGGCGTAGAGCTTCATCGCGTCGGAGGAAGCCCCCGGAAGGGCGCCCTGGGCCGCCGCGGGGGCGCGGGCCGTGATCGAGAGAAGGGCGAGCGCGGCGGCGAGGAGGCGGGCTCGGTTAATCCGAGCCTGCCTTCGGCTGGGCCATGCGGCACGCGCCGTTGAAGCGGCAGCCCGTCTCCATGGTGATCTGCGGGGCGGTCACGTCGCCGTCCACCGAGGCGCAGGCGAAGAGCTCGACGCGTTCGCGGGCCGAGATGTTGCCCTTGACGCTGCCCTTCACGGACACGACGGAAGCGACGATGTCGGCCTCGACCCTGGCCTTCTCGTCGATGTAGAGCTCGCTCTCCGAGCGGATGACCCCGCTCACGGAGCCCTTGATCATGAGGGGCTTCTTGAAGGTCATCTCGCCGGAGAATTCGACGTCCCCGGCGAGGACGGTGTCGAGCTGCTCCTCGTCGACCGCGGTGATCTGGACTTCCGTCATGGGCCGATCATACGGAAAGAAGCCCGAAAACACAAGGCCGCCGCATCGGCCTGGCTACCGGAAAGAATAAGGAAGATTGAACCGCAGAGACGCGGAGGCGCAGAGGAAGATAAGGGGAAATCACGGATTCAAAGAAT
>CAYNPQ010000020.1:0-41093 GCA_964399065.1 uncultured Treponemataceae bacterium
AAGGCTCGGTCTTCATCGCGGGCGCGGTGATCCAGTGGCTCCGCGACCAGATGGGACTGCTCGCCGATTCGGCGGAGAGCGAGAGGCTCGCGCGCTCGGTGGAGGACTCCGGCGAGGTCTTCCTGGTGCCGGCCTTCGTGGGCATGGGCGCGCCCTACTGGGACGCCGACGTGCGCGGCACGGTCGTGGGCATCACCCGCGGCACGACGCGGGCCCACTTCGTGCGCGCCGCCCTCGAAGCGATAGCCTACCAGTCCCGGGATCTCCTCGACGCCATGGAGAAGGACTCGGGCCGGCACATTCCCTACATAAAGGCGGACGGCGGCGCCTCGGCCAACAGCTTCCTCATGCAGTTCCAGGCCGACGTCCTCGACCGCGAGGTGATCCTGCCCGAGGTCGGCGAGATCACCGCCCTCGGGGCGGCTTACCTCGCGGGTCTCGCGACGGGCTACTGGAGCGACCTCCGGGAGGTCGAGCGGAACTGGAGGCGCAAGCGGCAGTTCGCGCCCCAGATGTCCGAGGAGCGGCGCGACCGCCTCCTCGCCTCCTGGGCCAAGGCCGTCGGGACGGCGCGGAGCTACAAGTGAGGAGGCTTCCATGACGAGGGTAGAGAAGGCGGAATCGTTGCACAGGTCAGGTTGCTCCTGCTCGCAGTCGGTCTTCGGGGCCTTCGCGGCCGACTATGGGCTCGATCAGAAGCTCGCGAACCGGCTGGCCGCGGGCTTGGGCGCCGGCCTGGGCAGGCAGCAGCTCGTCTGCGGCGCGGTCTCCGGGGCCGCCCTCGTGCTCGGGCTGGCCCTCGGGAACGAGGACGGCTCCCAGGCCGAGGCCAAGGAGCGCTGCTACGCGGCGGTCCACGCCTTCGTCGACCAGGTGCGGAGGGAGAAGGGCTCCGTCGAGTGCCGGAGCCTCCTCGAGGGACTCGACCTGACCGATCCGGCGCAGCGGGCGACTTTCAAGGAGCGCAGCCTCTCGGCCAAGGTCTGCGACCCGATCATCAAGCGCTGTGTCGAGCTCCTCGAGGAAAGGCTTCGCGCCGAGGGCCGCCCCTGATCTACCACCTCCTGCCTGCCGATGACTGGGCCGTCGCCGTCGACCCCTATGTGCCGGCCGCCTACGCGAAGGACGGATTCATCCACTGCTCCGAGGCGGGGCAGGTCGAGGCGGTCGCGAACGCGCATTTCGCGGGGGCAGCGTCGCTCCTCGCCCTCGAGATCGACGAGTCCCTCCTGCCGGCGCCTCCGCGGCGCGAGGACCTGTACGGGCTCGGCGAGGACTATCCCCACATCTACGGCCCCCTCCCGCGGGGCGCCGTGGCGCGGGCCGTACCCCTCCTGCGCGGCGGCGACGGAAGGCTCCGCCTGCCCTTCGGCGCGGTGCCGGGGGCGGCGTCGGCCGCCGGCCTCGAGCTGGGGCGCTCGCGGCCGGACGAGGCCGAGGAGCTGGCCCGGCTCCGCTACGAGATGTTCGTCGACATGCATCCCGAGGAGGACTACTCGGGGATCAGGGAGGCCCTGGTCGCCGGATGCGTGGATTTCAACCGCCGTCACGCCGAGGATCCCGATTACCTCACCTTCGTCGTCCGGGAGGGCGCGAGGCTCGTCGGCTGCGCCGCCCTGATGATCGAGGAGAAGCCGCCCCACGCGCGGAGGCTCAGGAACATCTCGGGCTACGTCCTCTCGGTCTACGTGGACGGGGCCCACCGGGGAAGGGGCATCGCCCGGGCCCTGATGGAACGAGTGAAGGTCGAGGCCGCAGCCCGCGGCGTCGCGCGCCTCTCCCTCCACGCATCGGTCTTCGGGGAGCCCCTCTATCGATCCATGGGCTTCGCGCCCAATCCCTCCTTCCTGGAAATGACGCTTTGACCGGGCGAGCGGTACCCCAAGGCCGAGGCATGTGATAGAATGGGGTCGGAGCCGGGAAATCCGGGGCTCCGGAGGGAAAAATGGGGCGTCCGAACCAATATAGCAGCGAGAAGCGGCGCAAGGAGCTCGAGAAGAAGCGCAAGAAGGAAGAGAAGCTCCAGCGCAGGGCCGAGCTCAAGAACCACCCCGAGGGCGCACAGGACGAGAACGCCGAGGGCGCCGAGCCCGAGGGCGGCGTCGACGAAGGCGCCGAGGGCGGGCAGGGGGAAACCCAGGCCTGAGGGTCCGTCCTCCGTGGCTGAGATATCCTTCGAGCTCCTCGCGGGCCGGACCTACGTCGCCCGCGGGCCGTCCAATGTAGGGCTCTACGACCTCGGCGGCGGATCGGCCGCCCTTGTCGACTCGGGCAACGACGACGACGCGGGCAAGCGCTTGGCCAGGGCCGCCGAGGCCCTCGGCCTCAAGCCCGTCTTCGTCGCGAACACCCACTCCCACGCCGACCACTGCGGGGGCAACGCCTGGCTCCAGTCCCGGCTCGGCTGCGCGATAGCCGCCCCCCGCACCGAGGCCGCCTTCGTGGAGCGGCCCTCCCTCGAGCCGAGCTACGCCTGGGGCGGCTTCCCCCTTCTTCCGCTGCGATCGAAATTCCTCGTGGCAAAACCCTCGAGCGTCCTCGAGATCCTCGATCCGCCCTGCGAGCTGCGCGACAGCGGCATCCGGGCGATCCCCCTGCCGGGCCACTCCTTCGCGATGGCAGGGTACCTGACCCCCGATTCGGTCTTCTTCGCGGCGGACACCCTGGCCTCGGCCGAGATCCTGGCCAAGTACGAGGTCTTCGTGCTCTACGACGTCGAGGCCCAGCTCGCGACCCTCGACGCGCTCGCCGGGATCGGCGCGGACTGGTACGTGCCGAGCCACGCGGCCCCGACCCGCGACATAGGGCCCCTCGTCGAGCTCAACAAGGCCAAGATCGGCCTCGTCGCGGACTTCCTCCGCGATGCCTGCGCCTCGCCCTCGACGCCCGAGGAGCTCCTCGCGCGGCTCGCGACGCGCTTCGGCATCGAGCTCAACCACACGCAGTACGTCCTCATGGGCTCGACCCTCCGCTCCTACCTCGCCTGGCTCGCGGGAAGGAAGGAGATCGCCTCGCGGATCGAGGAGGGACGGTTATTGTTCGAGCGTTGCTAGGAGGTGCTTCGTGAAGGATCTAAACGGGATCGAGATACTGCCTTTCGGGATCGAGCTCTACGACGAGGCGATCGCGCTCTGGAAGCGGACGCCCGGGATGGGCATATCCTCGGCCGACGAGCGGGGGGCCCTGGCCTCCTTCCTCGGCCGCAACCCCGGGCTCTCCTTCGCGGCGCGCTCGGGCGAGGGCCTCGTCGGCACGGTGCTCTGCGGCACCGACGGCCGCCGCGGCTTCCTCTACCACCTGGCCGTCGATCCCGCGTACCGTCGGCGCGGCCTGGGCTCGGAGCTGGCCGCGCGCTCCCTCGCGGCCCTGCGCGCCATGGGCATCGAGAAGTGCCATCTCTTCGTGATCGCGGACAACGCGACCGGGGCGGCCTTCTGGACGGGCGCGGGCTGGACCCGCCGCGAGGACATACTGACCTTCTCGAAGAACACCTAGTGGCACCTCTTGCCAAATTCACAAAATGAAAGGTTTTTGCCGCAGAGACGCAGAGACGCAGAGGGAGAATTGAATGAAGTCCCGGATAGAATTCCGGATTCAGGACTAGCGCGCGCATCAGGGACATCCGCGATATTGGCCCATCTATGGGCAATGAGCCCAGACGAGGCACGACCGATATGAGCAGGGTCGCAACCCACGTTAAAGAATGCAAAGATCCCAATGCTTCTCTCCTGATACCTCTCTTTTCTCTGCGTCTCTGCGCCTCTGCGGTTTATCTTCTTGCCTATCAGTCTTGAAGGTCGTTGCATTACTGCGTGGGATTGGATTGGTTGCCCGCCTCGGCGCGGGGACGGGCGAAGGAGGGCGCGATGTGCGACACGATGTACGCCGGGAGGGCGGCCTGCGCGGGCTCCCTCGCCTGGTTCGCGAAGAACTCGGATCGGCATCCGGAGGAGCCGCAGGCCCTCTGCCTCGTCGGCCGCAGGGCGCCGGCGAGCTCGACCCGGGTGGGCGGCCGCGAGCTGCCCTTCCCCGACCGGGGGCTGGCCTTCGCCCTCTCCAAGCCCTCCTGGATGGAGGGGGGCGAGATGGGAGTCAACGAGCGCGGCCTGGCCATCGGCAACGAGGCGGTCTTCTCGCGCTTCAAGGCCGCCCGCGACGGGGTCCTCGGGATGGACATCCTCCGCGCGGCCCTCGGCTCCTGCGGCGGCGCCCAGGAGGCGGTGCAGGCCATCTGCGACTTCACCGAGGGCGCCGACCAGGGCGGCAACGGCGCCTTCAAGGGAAGCCTCGTCTACTGCAACAGCTACATTGTCGCCGACCCGCGCGAGGCCTTCGTCCTCGAGACCGCGGGGCGGCGCTGGGCCTGGCGCGCGATAGGCGACGTCGCCGCGATCTCGAACGCCTACTCCATCGAGCTGGACTACAAGCGGCTCGACGCGCAGACTCGGAAGGAGATCGCGCCCGTGAACGAGCGGGCCGCCTGCTCCGACGAGGCCGATCCGGGGCGCAAGGGCGAGAAGGAGTCCTGGCGGGCCCATGTCGAGGATCGGTTCAAGCTCCGTTTCACGCGGGGGGACGAGCGGCGGGCCGCCGTCGAGTCGGCCCTCGGCGCCGCGCGCGGCTCCGTCGGGCTCGAGACGATACTGGGCATCCTGCGCTCCCACGGCGGCTTCGACCCGGCGCGCCCGCCCAGGAACCATATGGCCAGCGTCTGCATGCACGCGGGCGGCTTCCTGCCCAACGCGAGCACGGCGAGCATGGCGCTGGCCTACCTGCCGGCGGAGGCAAACGGCGCGGGCGGCGAGACGGGAGCGGGGAGGGCCATACTCTGGTTCACGGGCACGTCCTGCCCCTGCCTCTCGATCTACAAGCCGATGCTCCTCGCGGGCGGGGAATTCCTCCCCCTATGGAGCGGCTACGATCACGCGGAGGGCTCGAAGGCCGCTTACGGCTACTGGGAGCGGCAGCGGGCCTGGATCCGGGAGGCGAGGGCGGGCTCCCTCGCCCATGACCCCGAGTTCACGCGGAGGCGGGACGAGTCGCAGGAGCGCCTGGCCGCGGCCGCGGCCAAGGCGCTGGAAGGCGGCAGAGTCGAGGAGACTCGCCGCGACGTCGACGACATCGTGAAGGAGTGGGAGGAGGGGCTGGAGGCGTACCGCCGCCCCTCCTCCGGCAGAGTCTAGAACTCCTCGAAGTCGGCGTCGCTCGGCGTCGCGGCGGCGCGGGGCGCGATGGCGAGGGAGGACTTGCCCGCGGGCTTGGAGCCCCGGGGGGCGGCGGCGGGCAGGGCCTTCGGAAGGGGCTTGGCCGCCTCGGGGGCGCGCGGCGCCTGGGGCAATGAGGCCCGGGAGGCCTCGACGCCCCTGAAGTAGGCGGCGGCGGTCTCGAGGTTGGCGGCCTGGGCGGCGAGCTCCTCGGACATGCTCGCGAGCTCCTCGCTGGCCGAGGCGTTGGACTGGATGACCCCGTCGAGCTGGCCGATGGCCTTGGCGATCTGGTCCATGCCGGACTTCTGCTCAGCGCTCGCGGCCGAGATCTCGCGGACCAAGTCGGCGGTGCGCTTGATGGCCGGGATGGTCTCGTCGACGAGGCGGCCGGCCTGGTCGGCGGTGGCGCTGCTCTTCGAGGAGAGGTCGGAGATCTCGCTGGCGGCCTTCTGGCTGCGCTCGGCGAGCTTGCGGACCTCGCTGGCGACGACGGCGAAGCCCTTGCCCGCCTCGCCCGCGCGGGCGGCCTCGATGGCCGCGTTGAGGGCGAGGAGGTTGGTCTGGCGGGCGATCTCCTCGATGATGGAGATCCGCGAGGCTATCTCCTTCATCGCGCCGACGGCCTCCCGGACGGCCACGCCCGCGCGCTCCGCGGAGTCGGCGGCCTTCACCGCGATCGACTCGGTCTGCACGGCGTTGTCCGCGTTCTGGTGCGTGGTCGAGGCCGCCTCCTCGAGGCTGGCGGAGACCTCCTCGGCGCTCGCGGCCTGCTCGGAGGCGCCCTGGGAGAGGGTCTCGCTCGAGGCGCTCACGGCCTGCGAGCCGGAGGCGACCTGGAGGGAGGCGCCCTTGACCTCGGAGGCGAAGGACTTGAGCCGCTCCACGAAGGCGTTCATCGCCTTGCCGGCGTCGCCGACCTCGTCGCTCCGCTTCTCGAGGGCGAGGAGTCCCGCCTTGCTTATCCGCTCGAGGGCGAGGTCGCCGCCGGCGATCTCGCCGAGGGCGGCGGACATGAGGGCGACGGGCCTGGCCACGCGCTCGGCCACGAGGATCACGATGGCGAGGAGGAGGAGGAGGGTGATGAGGGAGGCGCCGGCGAGGAGGCGCACGAGGCTCGTGCCGTACTCCCTGATGTCGGCGGTCGGGATGATGATGCCGAAGGTCCAGCCCGGGGTGGCGGCGATGGTCTCGAAGATGTAGAGCTTCTCGACGCCTTTGTCGTCGCGGTAGACCTGGGTGCCCGCCTGCCGCGAGCGCATCTTCTCGATGGCGGGCTCGAGACCCTTGTAGCCGAGCTTCGAGGGCTCGCTGAAGTTCACCTTCATGCGGAGCTTCTCCTCGGGGTGGGCGATCATGAGCATGTTGCCGTCGACGATGAGCCCGTAGCCGCTGCGGCCGAGCTTGATGCGGGAGATCATCTCGGAGAGGGTGTCGAGGGTGACCGAGGCGGCGTAGAGGCCCTTGGTCGCGCCGCCCGAATCCTTGACGGCGCGGACGACGTTGATGATGGGCTTGCCCGTGGACTTGGAGACCACCGCGTTGCCGATGAACTCGGTCTTGCCCTCGGAGAAGATAGCCTTGAAGTAGTCGCGGTCGGAGATGTTGCCCTTGGCCTTCTTGGTCGTCAGGAAGTCGCCCTTGGCGTCGGCGAAGAACTCGATCTCCACGTCCTTGTCGAGGACGGCCTCCCGCCGGGCGAGGTATTCGGCGATGTCCTTCTCCGAGAGCGACGCGATCTCCTCGTCGACGGAGGATTGCCGGACCGCGGAGAGCTTGCCCTCGAGCCAGCGCCCGACCTCGTCGGCGCGGGCCGAGACCAGCTGTTGGGAGGCAGCCCTGTAGAGGCCGTCGATGCTCGACTGGCTCTGGACGACGACGAGGAGTGCCAGGCTGCCGAGGCAGACGGAAAGCGGGATGCCGATCAGGAGCGAGAGACGGGAGCGAAGACGCATGCATGCCTCCAGGGTCTATGTATGGGAGGGATTTTCTGCCTGTATGACAAGAATGTCAATAATACCCAATCGAGTAGTTATCTTTAATTTATCCAATGATGCGTATTGTTTGTTATACATTCGTTAAAGATATAAACAGAGGAATTGTGGGGCTGTGTTATTTTTTATACATGCATTCTAGATTATCAGGACCTTGGCAGATTATTGGAGCTTGAAGAGGCTCCGGACCGCGGCGAGGTTGCGCTCATTGATCGTGGAGGAGCCGCCCGGCGTGTAGGAGTAGTCGATGAGGTCGCGGTGGAGCTCGGCGACGCGGTGGCGGACGAGCTTCATCGTGGAGTTCACCGTGCCGTCCTTCTCGGTGAAGGCCGAGGGCAGGATCTGGAAGACCGCGGGGACCCAGGCCGCCTGCACCTTCTTCGCCTTGGGGTCGGAGCGGAATGCGTAGAACTCGGACTTGAGCAGCTCGAGGGCCTTGTCGGCGCTCGCGACGCCGCGCTCCTTGAGCATGCGCTCCACCTTGGCCGCGTCGAGGGTGACAAGGGCGGTCGCGTACTTCTTCTGCTCGCACCAGACCATGATCTGGTCGATCGCGGGGGTCGAGAAGGTGACGGCCTCCTCGATCTCCTCGGGGCTGTACTTCTCGCCGTCCTCCGCGATGAGGAGGGCTTTCTCGCGGCCGACAACGACGAGGAACCCGTCCTCGTCCCAGTGGGCGAGGTCGCCGGTGTAGAGCCAGCCGTCGCGGAGGGCCTTGGCCGTAGCCTCGGGATTCTTGTAGTAGCCCTTCATCACGTTGCCGCCGCGGATGACGATCTCGGCGTTCTCGCCGACCGCGGCCTCGCTGCCGTCCGGCCGGAGGAGCCTGCACTCCACCGAGGGGGCGAGGATGCCCGAGGTGCCGAACTTGTGCTTCTTGGGCGTGTTCGAGGAGATGATGGGGGCCGCCTCGGTGAGGCCGTAGCCCTGGTACACGGGGAGGCCGAAGGCGGCGTAGAACTCCTGCTGCTTCACGTCGAGGATGGCGCCGCCGCCGACGCAGAAGCGGAGGGCGTCGCCGAAGACCATCTTGCGGACCTTGTCGAAGACGAGGGCCTTGGCCAGCTTGTAGGGGAGCCGGTTCGCGGCCCGGACCGCGGGGGAGGGCCTGTTGTAGCCGTCGCCGTTGAAGGCGACGCCGGCCGCGATGCCCCGCTTGAAGATGCGTTCGACGAGGCCGCCCTTCTCCTCGATGCCCGAGACGATCTTCTTCATGAAGTTGCCGGAGAGGGCCGGCACGGTGAAGAGGAAGATGGGCCGCGATTCCTTGAGGTTGAGCGGGATGTTGCGCAGGGTGGCGATGCCGCCGCCGCGCGAGTCGACGAAGTAGAGGGCGATGCCGCAGACCAGGGCCGTGTAGAGGCCGACGGTGTGGGCGAAGGAGTGGTCGACGGGGAGGATGAGGAGGGTCCGGAAGTGGACGGGGTTGTCGAAGAGCTCGACCGCGTCGTGGCAGTTCGTCCAGTAGTTGAGGTGGGTGAGCATGATGCCCTTGGGGTTGCCCGTCGTGCCCGAGGTGTAGCAGATGGTCGCGACGTCGTCCTCCTCGCAGGCGGCCGCGATCGCGTCGAGGCGGGCGGCCGCGCCCGCGGCGGGATCGGCCAGGAGGGCCCGTCCCGCGGCGCGGGCCTCGTCGAAGCCGACTAGCCGCTCGGCCGGGATGCCGTAGGTGGCGGCGACGATCCGCGCCTCCTCGGGATCCTCGTCGAGGTAGACCACGACGATGTCCTTGTCGTGGACGTCCTTGAAGGAGCCGAGGACCTTCTCGAGCTGGTTCTTCGTGGTGAGGATGGCCTTGGATTCGGAGTGGTTGAGGCGGAAGGGGATCTCCTCGCCGAGGAGCTTGATGGAGAGGGGCACGGAGACGCAGCCGGCCATCAGCATGCCGCACTCGCCGACGATCCACTCGGGGCTGCCCTCGGCGAGCACGGCGAGGTTGTCGCCCTTGGCCCATCCTCGCGAGAGGATCCAGGCGGCGAACTCGCGCGAGCGCTCCCGCGCCTGCCGGAAGCTGACGGGCGCGTAGCCCGAGTCGGTCTTCTTGAGGGCGTAGGGATCATCCGCCCATCTGCGGGCGGCCTCGTCGATCATCCGCAACACGGTGCGCTTCATGGAGCCAACCATAGCACGGCCCATGGCGGGGGTAAAGCCGAGGCCGCCCGGCCTGATTGACAGAGGCGTCGATAGGGTATAGCCTTTCTCCAAGCCCCCTCGAACGAAGGTACTCCGCATGAGCTATTCCGATCCTACGAAGCTTGGGATCCTGGCCTGCCCAGGCGCCGAAGCCTTCGCGAATCAGGTGATACGCAGGCTCGCCGGCATCTACAAGCGGCGCTTCGACCGGAAGACCCAGGTCCTCGCCTCGCGCTACCACATCTCCCAGGAGCTCGTGACGAGGAAGGTGAACTTCGACAACGACATCCAGTCGAGCCTCCTCTACATCCCCGGCAACGTGAACGCCTACCGGCCGCCCCGCTTCAAGATCAACGCGCGGCACACCTATTTCGCCAACGGCGAGGTGAAGACCGAGATCCTGGACTCGGTCCGCGGCAAGGACCTGTACATCTTCCAGGACATCGAGAACCACCAGCCCATCCCCTTCAACGACGGGACGGTCCATCGCCACCTCTCCGTCAACGACCACCTCTTCTCGCTCTTCGTCACGATCGACGCGGCCATGCAGGCGGGCGCCGAGCGGGTCAACCTCGTCCTGCCCGCCTATCCCTACAGCCGCCAGCACAAGAAGAAGGGGCGCGAGGGCCTCACCGCCGCGCGCGTCAGCCAGATCTTCGAGAACCTCGGCGTCTCTCGAATCATCACCCTCGACATCCACAGCCGCGAGATCGAGAACGCCTTCAACCGGCTGCGCCTCGAGAACCTCCACGCCTCCCTGCAGATCATCGAGAAGCTCATCGGCATGGCCGACATCTCGAGCGAGGACCTCGTCATCCTCTCGCCGGACACCGGCGCCATCGACCGGAACAAGTTCTACGCCAACGCCCTGCAGAAGCCCCTCGCCCTCCTCTACAAGGAGCGCGACTACTCGAAGGTGTCGAAGAACGCGGCGGAGTCGAACATCTCCGAGATGAAGCTCTTGGGCGACGTGAGCGGCAAGACGGTCTTCATGGCGGACGACATGATCGGCACGGGCGGCACCCTCATC
This sequence comes from uncultured Treponemataceae bacterium, assembly GCA_964399065.1. Classification (GTDB taxonomy): domain Bacteria; phylum Spirochaetota; class Spirochaetia; order Treponematales; family Rectinemataceae; genus JAKLFE01. Next base: position 10,362 of record CAYNPQ010000020.1, read on the forward strand.
AAGGGCATGAAGCAGCTGAAGGACATGGGCGCGGAGCGGGTGATCAGCGCCGTCTCGCTGCCCTTCTTCTCGGGCACCGCCATCGAGGACTTCGACGCGGCCTTCAGGCAGGGCCTCTTCTACCGCATCATCGGGACCAACGCGGTCCACCACAAGGAGCTGCTCCAGAAGGAGTGGTACGTGCAGGCCGACGTCACCGGCCTCTTCGCCCAGATCATCAGCCTCGTCCACCACAACCGCTCCCTCTCCTCGATGCTCGACAACCGCGACCTCGTCGCGAAGCGCATCAAGAAGCAACTCGACCGCATGGCCGCCCGCGAGGCCATGGGCAAGGGCCCCGGACACCGGCCGCCGGCGCGCGAAGCCGGGCCGGAGGTCGAGGACGAGCCCCTGCCCTACGGAGCCGCGCAGGAGCGATGAGGCTCCTCTCCCTGCCCGCCTCGCCGCGGGCCCTCATCTTCGACCTCGACAGCACGCTGTACAGCCGCCCCGCCTACGCGGCCTTCCAGGAGGAGGTCCTCGTGGAGCGCCTCGCGCGCGAGCGGGGCGAAAGCAAGTCCGAGACCGCGGCCCTCATCGCGCGGATGAGGGAGGAGCGGAAGGCCGCGGGCCTCGGCCGGACCTCCATGGGACGGCTCTTCGCCGAGCTCGGCTGCGACATCGCGACGAGCGTCCGCTGGCGCGGGGAGCTCATCGAGCCTGCGGACTGGCTCGAGGCCGATCCCGCCCTGGGCGAGGCCCTCGACGCGCTCTCGTCCCGCTTCGCCCTGGCCCTCCTGACGAACAACCCGCGCGAGGTCGGCGAGAAGAGCCTCGCGGCCCTCGGCGTGCGGGAGCGCTTCGCCGTCGTGGTCGGGCTCGACGACACGATGGTCTCCAAGCCCGCGCCCGAGCCCTTCCTGAAGGCCGCCGCCCTCCTCGGCGTCGAGCCCTCCGCCTGCGTGTCGATCGGGGATCGCGAGGACGTGGACCTCGCGCCGGCCCTCGAGCTGGGCATGGGCGCGATCCTCGTCGAGGGCGTCGAGGAGGTCTACGGCCTGCCTGCGGCCCTCCCCGGGGCGTAGTAGCCTCGCCTATCCGAAGGGCTGGATATTCCTCGGCACCCTCCCTCCCCTCGTGGCGGCCTCGAAGTCTTCCTCGCTCCGCGCTATCCTTAAGGAGCAACGCGATGACCACGCCGCCGTCGGAGGCGCGGGGCTGGAGGGAAGGAATGCGGAAAGGAAGGCGCGTCGCCGCGCCGATCGTGGCACTGGTCCTGGCGATGGCGCCCGTCCTCGCGCCGGCCTCCGGCGGGGCCGGGGGGAGGGCCGCGGCCGACGAGCGCCCCTGGTTCGACGGCCGCGATCCCCACCTGGCGCTGGACTTCGTGGCGGGCACGCCCTCGGCGAGGGCGGACGTCTTCAAGTCGGCCTTCTTCGGGGCGAGCCTGCGGTACATGCTCAACCGCCAGGTCGGGCTCGGGCTCGACTACGCCTTCATGGACGTGGGCTATTACTACCCGGAAAGCTCCGCCGGGCCTTGGGCCGGGCCCCTGCCCTGGAGTTCGGTGCCCGACCGCTACGGCGGGATGAAGGACAGCTGGATCTTCTACCACACGAAGCACTTCATCTCTCCCCAGGCCTGGTACGTCGCATCGCTCGGCGAGCTCGAGTTGCCCCTCGCGCTCACTGTGAGCGGGGGGCCCGCGATCTCCTTCCTCGTGCCGAACGAGGCCGCCGAATTCTATCCCGGGCTCTCCGACGCCTTTTCGGTCTTCAAGGAGAGCTTCGAGGCCTACCTCGGGTTCGCGCTGAAGCTGGGCCTCGAGTTCAGGCCCTTCGACTACATGCGGGTCGGCGCGGAGTATCTCTTCATAGTCGACTCCTTCACCGGCATGGCGAGCGAGATCGGGAGGCTCGGCGTGGACTATTTCCGGCGGGCGGGGAATCTCGCGATCTTCACGGGGGTCAGGTTATGAGGCGCAGCGGTTTCGTCCCGGCCGCCCTCGCCGCGGCGGCCTTGGCGGCGACGGTCTTCCTTGCCGGTTGCCAGGACATCGTGAACGACATCTTCGACACGGGGGCGCCGACGGGGCTCTCCGCGAGCGACGGCGATTACGCGGACAGCGTCGAGGTCAGCTGGAGCGCGCCGAGCCTCACGAGCGACAAGTGGAAGGGCAAGTCCATCACCCACTACCGCGTCGCATGGACGGGCCCGAGCTCGGGCAGCAAGACGACGAACTCGACGAGCTGCTCGATCCCGGTCTCGATCGACAACCGGGCCAAGTACTACGAGGTCACGGTGACCACGGTCATCTCGTGGGTCGACGAGGGCTCGACGAGCGACAAGGGCTTCGCGATGGACAGCGAGACGCTCTTCTGGCCCGACGGCGGCAAGGACTACGCGATGACGGGCGCCTCGTGCTGGTACGTCACGATGCTCCAGGAGGGATTCGCCTACCGCTTCGACTTCGGATCGGGAGCTGGAAACGTGGCATTCTATCCCTTCAAGACCCTGGACCTGATCGAAACCGGAACCTCGGCGGCTCCGCCAGCAGCCGCGGTCGACTGGAAGTGCGACGACGGCGGGAAGGGCCACAAGTTCTACGTCCACGTGACGCCGGTGGCGGCGGGCTCGACCTTCCGGGCGCGCTGCGACTTGGGATATGGTTTCTAGAGGTGCGAAGAAAATAGAATCACCGGTCTCAGAGGAGCAACGATGAGTACGCAACCACGCTCTGTCTCCCTTTCCGCGAAGGCTTGTCTTCCCGCCGCGATCCTCGCTTCGGCCGCCCTGCTCGCGGGCTGCGGCTCCGGCGGCGGGAGCCCCTCGCCGGGCGGCGGCACGAGCGGAGATCCCGCGGGAGCGGCCATCCACATCGATCCCTTCTTCCTCGGAGGCTGGCGCTCCGTGCCCGCGACCGAGTCGGAAATGCCGAACGCCCTCGGCTTCCGTTTCGGCGACGGGCGGATCGAGACCGGGACCGGCGACTCCTGGGAGGCGAGCTACGCGGACGCCTACGAGGTCCGCGCGGCCGGGGGCAGTTTCAAGCGCTCGGCAGGCATCGCGACGAGCATTCTCTTCACCGCCTCGCCCTCGGGGACGAAGACCGTCCTCCATCGCGACGCCGACAAGGCGAAGACCAGCGGCTTCGCCTTCTCGCTCTACGATCACAAGGCGTCCTCGCGCCTCGCCGGCCGGGCCCTGGGCCTCGGCGGCTCGGCGCATCTGAGCCTGGTCCTGCGGAATGTCCTCAACGATTCGGAGAAGCTCGAGATCATCCAGTCCCCGACGGGCTCGAGCCCGGTCGTCGAGGTCGGCAAGTTCCATCCCGGCGACAGCTATAAGGTGCTCGACGCGACCACCAGGGAAGAGCTCGGGATCGTCAGGCCCGTCAAGGACGGGACCGACATCGGCAACCTGATCGTGACGAGCCTGCCCTACAACTTCAAGCTCTCGCTCTCGATCGAGGGCTACTACAGCGCCACGAACCGGGGCGCCACCGCTGCCTCCTCCTCAGAAGACTTCCTGCTCCGCGGCGTGGACTACCCGGCCAAGCTCGTGGTCGCCAATACGGGCTTGTCCCTCACGGCGAGCCCGGGCATTTCCTTCGGAAAGGGCATCGCTCTCGTCGAGGTCCCGGCGGGCCTGACGATCTCCGGGCTCGCGCAGAATCAGGGCCTGACGCGGATCGCCGGCGGCTCGAGCTACACGGGCGACGCGAGCGTGACGGTCCGGGCCGATCCGCCGGAGGCCGACTTCGGCCAGAAGGACTACATCGACTACAACCCGAGACTCCGCCTCGTCGACGATGAGGGCAACGTCTGGGAGGACAGCGTCCCCATCCGGATCTGGAGGGACAAGATGAACGTCGAGGTGGTCTGCCGCGAGGGCTCGACCGGCGCCGTCCCGGTCGCGGACGCGGGCGGCTGCGTCCTCGTCACGCCCGAAGGGCGGAGCATCGTCATTCCCGAGGGATTCTCCGGCCCCCTGCCGCGACGCGAGGCGGGCTACCTCGCCTGCATGCGCGGGAGCCTGAGCGATCCGGAGCGCGTCATGAAATACCTGATCGCCACGGACGCGGACGGCATGGACGGACAGGGCTGGGTCGAGGTTCCGGCGAACGACGCCGCGGCCGCGGGCGGTCAGACGGCCGACGACCTCGAGACGGGCGCCGTCCTCTTGCCCGCGGGCGTCTACTATTCAGGAACGGTCAGGTCGAGCGACGATGCCGTGGATTACCTCAGGATCGGAGTCGCCCCCGAACCCGCGTCGCGGAGCCTCGCGGACCGGGGGCCCGCGACGACTCCGCCCGCAGGGGCCGTCCTCGCGGACGCTTCGGTGAGCGTCAAGGCCGCCACGAAGACGAGCGGCGACGAGCTTTTCCGTGGCTCGACCTCCCTCCAGTACACCTACAACCGCACTCGCATCGAAGGCGCGGTCGCCAAGGGCCGCGGCTCGTCCTGGGGCCTGCTCTACGCGGTCAGGTCGATCGACCGCAATGACCTCCTGCAGGGTTACCCGACGGATTTCTTCTTCGCGACGCAGGCGGGCGCGATCTACCGCTTCGACCTCCGGGCGACCAACGGCTACCGCTACGCGACCGGCTATCTCGTCGCCGGCGCCGAGATCACCGCGGCCTACGAGCCCTTCCGCGCCGCCACCCTGATCAGCGACTACGCGGACGGCGAACAGGTCTTCTCGAGCTTCGACATGACCCTCGATTCCGCGGGCAATCCCCATGCGGTCGTCGCCTCCTGCCCGAAGGGCGGGGACAGTCTCGCGATCAACTACCTGCGGCGCGACATCGCCTCGACCGCGACGACCGCCTGGACTCAGCCCATGAAGATCGCGCCGGGCGGCTACGCCAGGCCCGGGCGGGATCCTCGCATCGCCATCGACGAGGCTAACGATCAGCGGCTCCTCGTCGCGTGGACGGAGGGCTCGCGGCCGATGTACGCGATCAGCGAGGACGGGGGCGCGACCTGGGAAGGCGGTTCGATCCTGCCTCTCGGCGCGACGAGCCCGGCGACGCCCTCCTTCGAATCGGGGAAGCCCTACCTGTATTGCGGGGGGAGGAAGATCGAGGTCGGCGCGGCGATCGGCCCCTGAGGAGGGCCGCGGCGGGCGGGGCTAGACCCGGGCCTTGTGGAGCTCGCTCTTGAAGCGCAGGACGCAGGCGACGCCGCGGCCCTCGCCGCCGGACATCTCGACCTCGCCCTTGAGCTGCTCCTCGCCGAGGCTGTGCACGAGCTTGAGGCCGAGGCCGCCGCGGCCGCGGAAGTCGAAGCCATCGGGCACGCCTACGCCGTCGTCGGAGTAGCGCAGTACGTAGCTCCCTTCCCCGGCGTCCTCGAGGGAGATCGAGATCGAGCCGCGGCGGTCGCCGGGGAATCCGTGGCGCAGCGAGTTCGACGCGAGCTCGTTGAGCACGAGTCCGAAGGGTATCGCCGCGTCGAGGAGGAAGCGCGCCTCGCCGGCCTCGAGGCGGAGGGCCACCTTGCTCGGCGGCGTCGCGAAGCTCTCCATGACGAGATTGACGAGGCCGCGGATGTACTCGGCCATGGGTATCCGCGACAGGTCCCTGCTCTCGTAGAGGAGCTGGTGCACGAGGGAGATGGCCTGGATCCGGTCCTCGGCGTCCCGCACGATGCGCTCCACGGCGGGATCGTCGGGGTACTGCAGCGCCTGGAGGAGCAGGAGGCTCCTGATCACCTGCATCGTGTTCTTGGTGCGGTGGTTGAGCTCGCGGAGCAGGGTCTCCTTCTCGCGCAGGGAGCGCTCGAGCCCGCGCTCGGCGAGGCGGCGCTCGGTCACGTCGATGGTGTATCCGGCGAGGTAGGAGGGCTTGCCCTCGCGCTTGATCGGGAACTTGATCGTATGGTAGATGCGGCCCTCGAGCTCCTCGTCGAGCTCGACGGGCCGGCCATCGCGGAGGATGCTCCGGTCGGCTTCCTCGATGCCCGCCGCGAGCTCGGGGGGGAAGAGCTCCCGCGTGCCCTTGCCGAGGATCTCCTCGAGGGGCCGTTGCAGCATCTTCTCGAAGTTGCGGCTGAGCTTGATGGCCCTAAGCTCCTCGTCCTTGACGTAGGTGTAGACGGGGCTGCTCTCCATGTAGAGGCGGAAGATCTCGTCGCCCTCCTCGAGCTCCGCGGTCTTGAGCCTGACCGAGCGGCGCAGGACTACGTTCCAGGCCAGGAGGAGAGCCGCCGCGACGAGGGCCGCGGTCAGGGCGAGGAGGAGCTCGCGGGCCGTGAGGGCCGCGCGGTCCCCGGGGAGGGTCGCCCCGCCCGGCAGGACGAGGGCCAGGGCGGCGGCGAGGGCGCCGAGGGCGCCGAGGACGACGCTATGGGCGAGGAGGATACGGCGGCTGTTTTGGGCGGAGCTGCGTTCGGGCATACTTAAAGCATACAGAGGATTTCGCCGTTTGCCAGATGGAGGACTCGTACATCACGTGGAATGGTGGATGCGGCATTCGAGCATTCCGGGGAAGAAGATAGATTCGGCTTGGTTCTGAATATCTGCGGTATCGCTTCATGCGCCGATCCCATGGAAGAGTGTTTATCTCGCGCAAAGGCGCCAAGACCGTGGCGTGAAGGTATCGACTATTGGATCGTTATTGGTGCTTCGCGGAGGACTATTACGTAGTTCGGTCCTGAACAGTACTTGGTCAGTGCATTGTCAGGATTAGAGAATGTCATGGTTTCGAATCAGCTTAAGGCGACAGAATAGAACCCTTGTGTCGGCATCGCAATGCAAGGAGAGCCAGAGAGGTTTGGCGGCGGGTGTGGGGGAAGCGAAGAAGACCGGAGGCGCGGGCGCCCCTCGCAATCCAAGCCAAATGGATTCGCACAACGCGCCGCGCCGAGGACTTCGGAGCGAGGGGGAGCCGCGTCAATAGATGTGAAGAGTCCCGATCCCTTGCGGTAACGAGCGCGGGACGCCGAGAAAAATGGGGGTGAGCGATTCCGCAGGCGCGAAGCGCCGAGGACTTAGCGAATCCCCATTTTTCTCGAAGCTGGGACCCGCGCGCGATACCGTTCGCTATCGGGGCTCTTCTCCGTCTATGGGGCGCTCCCCCCTCACCGCATCTCGCGCAGCTCCTCGGAGATCGAGTAGGCGTAGTCGCCGATCTTCTCGACGTGGCGCACGATGTCGATGAAGACGAGCTCGGTCCTGACGTCCGCGCCGGCCTTGAGGCGCTTGCGCGCGATCCTCTTGAGGTCCTTGCGGAAGGCGTCGACCTTGTCCTCGAGCTCGGCCGCGAGGGCGAGGCTCTCGTCGTCGATGGGGCCGCCGACCTTCTCGCCGACGAAGCGGAGGAACTCGTCGACGAGGAGGGTGTAGGGCGCGAGGGCCTCGACCTCGTCCTTGTCGAGGGCGAGCTCCTTCTTGTCGCAGCGCTCGAGGAGGAGGACGAGGCTCATGCAGGAGTCGGTGGCGTTCTCGAGGTCGGCGACGACGCGGAGCATCTGGCCGATGTTGGCCTGGGTCTTCTCGCGGACGTCCTGGCGGGTGATCTCGAGGAGGAAGCGCGAGAGCTCCTCCTGCATCTCGTCGGCGTAGGTCTCGTACTTGCGGAACCACTCGACCTCGGCCGCGAGGTCGGCGGGGCAGGCCTTCAAGTCGCCGCGGAAGCGGGCGAACATGGTCCGCGCGACGCCCGCCATCTCGCCGATCTCCTTGCGCGCGTGGAGGATCGAGAGCTCGGGGGTGGGCAGGGGCGAGATGGGGAGGTAGGTCAGCTTGGCCCTGGCCTCGGCCTCCTCGGGCCTGTCCTTGATGACGCGCCGGAGGGCCGTGCAGTAGAGGCCGACGAGGGGCAGGAGGACGAGGGTGTTGGCCAGGTTGAAGAGGGTATGGAACATGGCGATGTGGGCGCCCATGCTCGCCGGGCCGACGGGGCCGGGCACGATCCAGTCCACGAGCCTGAGGAAGGGGCCGAAGACGAGGATCATCCAGGCCGTGCCGACGATCTTGATCGAGATGTGGGCCCAGGCCGCCCGCCTGGCCTCGGTGGAGATGCTCGTCGAGAGCTGGGCGATGAAGGCGTTGAAGGTGGTGCCGATGTTGGCGCCGAGGATGATGCCCGCGCCCATGCGGAAGTCGATGACGCCCTGGGCGGCCAGGGTGATGACGATGGCGAGGGTCGCGCTCGATGCGTCGATGAAGATGGTGAAGATCGTGCCCGCGACCACGGAGATGACGACCGAGAGTACGCCGAGGTTCGAGAGGCCTTGGAGGAACTCCAGCACCTCCCCCGAGGGCTTGGGGATGGAGCGTGACAGGAAGTCGAGGCCGAGGAAGATCATGCCGAAGCCCATGAGGGCCTCGCCGTAGCTCCGGAAGGACTCGGAGCGCTTCTTCATGAGGGACATGAAGAAGCCGAGGCCGAAGGCGGGCACGGCGACGGCGGCGATGCTGAACTTCTGGATGCCCATGGCGGCGATGATCCAGCCGGTGAGGGTGGTCCCGACGTTGGCGCCCATGCAGACGCCGATGGCCTGGGCCAGGGAGAGGAGGCCGGCGTTCACGAAGGAGATGACCATGACGCTGGTGGCCGATGAGGACTGGATCAGGACGGTGACGAGGGCGCCGGTGAGGACCGCCATGACCCGGTTCTTGGTCATGAAGTTGACGGCGCGCTGGAGGCGGTCGCCCGCCGCGCGCTGGATGCCTTCACTGGTCCTCTCCATGCCGTACATGAACATGGCGAGGCCGCCGACGAGTCCGAAGATCATGGCGATGATGGGCATCGTAGCGCCTCCTTAAGGCGGGCGATGGGGGAGCCGGGATCGGGAGGTCGCTGTCCTTATACCGGATGAGCGCGATGCGCGAAAAGGGGGGCGAAAGAGAATTTAGTTTAACGTTTTAGCTCCCCGAAATCACGCGGAATAGTATAAGGAAATATCGATAGGTAAAGTAGATATTGCTTGAACTTGACCATCGGCGGCATCGGGATTAGGATGGTATGGTTTATACAACCCCCTGTTCGGAATCGGTCCTCGTCCCCCACCCTCCCTCGCGGGTCGGCGCCGCGGGATCCGGACTTCGCGGAAAAGGAGACCCCTTTCACCATGGCAATCAAGACGTTCAAGGGCGGAGCGCATCCGCCCGAGCGGAAGGAGCGGACGAGCGCGCTGCCAACCGAGCGCCTCGCCGCGAAGCAGGTGGTCATACCCCTGAACCAGCACTTCGGCGCGCCGATCCAGTGTCTCGTGAAGGTCGGGGACGAGGTGCGGCGCGGGCAGCGGATCGCGGACGCCGAGGGGCGCATGACGGTGCCCCTCCACGCCTCGATCTCGGGCAAGGTGGTCAAGATCGAGCCGAGGGCCACGTCGGGCAACGTCGACGCGACCTGCATCGTCATCGAGGCCGCCGAGGTCGCCGGCGGCGACGACTTCATGCCGCCCCTCGACGCCTTCGCCTGCGCGAAGGAGGAGGCCCTGAAGCGCGTGCGCGACGCGGGTCTCGTCGGCATGGGCGGCGCGGGCTTCCCGACCTACGTGAAGCTCGCCCCGACCAAGCCGATCCAGGCGGTCATCGCGAACGGCGCGGAGTGCGAGCCCTATCTCACGATCGACGAGCGCACGATGGTCGAGCGCGCGGGCGACGTGGTCGAGGGCCTCGCCATAACCATGAGGATCGTCGGCGCGAAGAGCGGCATCCTCGGGGTCGAGGAGAACAAGGCCGAGGTCGTGCCGGGGCTCGAGAAGGCGATCGCCGAGCGGGGCCGCGGCCTGGACATCAAGGTCAAGCTCCTCAGGACGAAGTACCCCCAGGGCGGCGAGAAGATGCTCATCTCCGCCCTGACGGGCAGGGAGGTGCCCTCGGGAGGCCTGCCCATGGACGTGGGCTGCGTGGTGCAGAACGTCGGCACCCTCGTCGCCTTGACCGAGGCCTTCCGCGAGGGCAAGCCCCTCGTCGAGCGCGGCCTGACGATCACGGGGGGCGCCTGCGCCCTGCCGCGGAACCTCGTCGTGCCGATCGGCTCGCTGGTGTCGGACATCGCGGCCTCCGGGGCCGTGAAGATCGACGACGAGGCCTTGGGCCGCGTGGTCTTCGGCGGGCCCATGATGGGCGTCTCGGTCGCGGGCTACGCGATCCCCGTGCAGAAGAACACCTCGGGCGTCCTCCTCATGTCGAGGAAGGAGGCGGCCTACTTCGCGGAGGGCCCCTGCATCCGCTGCGGGCGCTGCATGCGCGCCTGCTCCTGCCGCCTCTCGCCCGCCCTCCTGAACGGCGCCCTCAAGGCCGGAGCCCTCGACGAGGCCGAGGCCATCGGCGTCCTCGACTGCGTCGAGTGCGGGACCTGCTCCTTCGTCTGCCCCGCCCACATCCAGCTCGTGCAGCGCTTCCGGGTCGGCAAGCAGCTCGTGCGCGCCAAGAAGCAGAAGGAGGCCAAGAATGCCCGCTAAGCCCCTGCTCCTCTCGTCGAGCCCCCACCTGTTCGCGCCCGTCTCCACGCGGCGGATCATGCTCGCCGTGGTCGCGGCCCTCGTCCCGACGACGGTCTTCGGCCTGTACCTCTACGGCCCCAGGGCCATCCTCCTCGTCGCCGCGACGGTCGTGGCCGCGGTCGCCGCCGAGTGGATCTTCGGCCTCGCGCTCAAGCGGCCGACCTCGATCGGCGACTGCTCCGCGGTCGTGACGGGCCTCCTCCTCGCGCTGACCCTCCCGCCCTCGACGCCCTGGTGGATGGCGGTCCTCGGCGCGGTGGTGGCCATCGTGGTCGCGAAGGAGTTCTTCGGCGGGATCGGGGCCAACCCCTTCAACCCGGCCCTCATCGGCCGCGCCTTCCTCCTCATGAGCTTCCCGGCCGCGATCACGACCTGGCACAAGCCCTTCGAGGGCATCGTCGACGCGGCCTCCACGGCGACGCCCCTCAACATGGTGAAGCAGGGCGCGAGCTGGGCCGACGTCTTCGCCTCGGTGGGCGCGCAGGACCGCGGCGGCTTCTACTGGCAGCTCTTCCTCGGCAACCGCTCGGGCTCGCTCGGCGAGTCCTCGATCCTCCTCGTCGCCGCCGGCGGCCTCCTCCTCCTCGCCATCGGCGTGATCCAGGCCTGGATCCCCGCGGCGGTCCTCGCCTCGACGGCCCTCTTCTCCTGGCTCCTCGGCATGGACCCGCTCTTCTCCCTCCTCTCGGGCGGCGTGGTCTTCGGCGCCTTCTTCATGGCGACGGACTACGCGACGAGCCCCCTGACGACCAAGGGCAAGCTGGTCTACGGCGCCGCGATCGGCCTGCTCATCGCCCTCATCCGCAAGCTCGGCGGCTTCCCCGAGGGCGTGACCTACGCGATCCTCGTCATGAACATGCTCTCGCCCTTCCTCGACCGGATGCGGACGAAGAAGTACGGCTACGTGAAGCCGGCCAAGCCGGCCCCGGCCCCCGCCGCGAAGGAGGCCGCGAAATGATCAAGCAGTACGCCAAGCTCGGCTTCATCCTCGCGGCCTTCGCCGCGGTGGCCTGCGTGGGCCTGACCTTCGTGTTCAAGGCGACCGAGGCCCCGATCGAGTCCAACAAGAGCAAGCAGCTCAACGAGTCCCTGAAGGACATCTTCCGCGACGCGGAGGAGTTCGCGCCCGAGAAGCTCGAGTCGCCCGACCAGGCGGTGAAGTTCCTCGAGGCCTACGTCGCGAAGCGCGGGGGATCGCCCCTCGGCCTCGCCGTCAAGGCGAGCGGCTCCTCCTACGGCGGCGACTCCGTCCTCCTCGTGGGGATCGGCCTCGACGGCCGGATAGCGGGCGTGCGCGTCCTCTCCAACCTCGACACGCCCGGCCTCGGCGCCAACGCGGCGAACCCGGCCTACTACGTGAAGAAGGCCGAGAAGGTCACCTTCCCGGGGCAGTTCGCCGGCAAGGCCGTCGGCGACCCCTTCGAGGTGAAGAAGGACGTCGACGCGATCACCGCGTCCACCATCACGTCGCGCGCGCTCACGAAGATCGTGAAGGCCGCCTGCGGCGCGGCCGGCGCCTGGCTGGGCCGGGCCGCGGCCGCCCCGGCCGCCGCTGGAGGCAATTAACGATGAAGCGACTGTGGAACATATTCAAGCAGGGGATCATCTTCGAGAATCCCCTCCTCATGCTGATGATCGGCCTCTGCTCCGCCCTCGCGGTGACCACCTCGGTCTCCAACGCGATAGGCATGGGCCTCGCGATGACCTTCGTCCTCCTCTTCTCCGAGATCCTCATCTCGGCCTTCCGCAAGGTCATCCCGAACTCGGTGCGCATCCCGATCTTCATCATCATCATCGCCGCCTTCACGACGATCATCGACTACGTGATGCAGGCCTACTTCCCCGAGCTCTCCAAGTCGATGGGCGTCTTCATCCCCCTCATCGTCGTCAACTGCATCATCATGGGCCGCGTCGAGGCCTACTCGTACAAGCAGAAGGTGCTCGACTGCGTGGCCGACTCCTTCGGCATGGGCCTCGGCTACACCTGGGTCATGGTCGGCATCGCCGCGATCCGCGAGGTGCTCGGAAACGGGACCTTCGCCGGGATCCAGGTGATGCCCGCCTCGTACCAGCCCATCCTCTTCTTCATCATGTCCCCGGGCGGGTTCCTCGTCTTCGCCCTCTTCATCTCCTTCAACATCTGGCTCAAGGGCCGCATGTCGAGGAAGCCCGCCGCGGCCGCGGCCGCCAAGGAGGAAGCGGCATGACCCTCATGAAGATCTTCATCATCGCCTTCCTCATCAACAACGTCATCCTGATGCGCTACATCGCGCTCTGCTCCTACATCGGGATGACGAACGACGTCGGCCAGTCCATCGGCATGGGCTTCGCGGTCACCTTCGTCACGGTGCTCGCCACCGCGGCGACCTGGCCGATCTACAACCTGATCCTGGTGCCGCTCAACCTCACCTTCCTGAAGATCCTCGTCTTCATCCTGGTGATCGCCGCCCTGGTCCAGCTCGTCGAGTTCTACCTGAAGAAGAACGTGCCGGGCCTCTACGCGGCGATGGGCATCTACCTGCCCCTCATCACGACGAACTGCGCCATCCTCGCCGTCACCTTCGAGAACATCTCGAACAAGTACAGCTTCATCGAGTCCATCGTGTACTCGGTCGCGGTCTCGGGCGGCTACCTCCTCGCGATGATCCTCCTCGCGGGCGTGCGGATCCGGATCCGCAACAGCCCCGTGCCGAAGTTCCTCCAGGGCACGCCCGTGCTCTTCGTCGCGACGAGCCTCATCGCCCTGGCCTTCGGCGGCTTCGCCGGGCTCATAAAGTAGGGGGCGGAGAGATGCTTACCCTCATACTGATCACCCTCGGGTTCGCGGTGCTCCTCGCCTTCGTGCTCGGTTTCGCCCTCGGCTGGTTCCAGGAGGTCTTCAAGATCGAGCGGGACCCCCTCATCGACGAGGTGCGCGGGGCTCTGCCCGGCGCCAACTGCGGCGGCTGCGGCTACCCGGGCTGCGACGGCTACGCGGAGGCAGTCGCCTCGCGCAAGGCCCCGCCGAACAAGTGCACGGCGGGCGGCGCCGCCACCGCCGAGGCGGTCGCGAAGATCGTCGGCACCGAGGCCAAGGCCGAGGATCTCGTGACGGTGCTCCGTTGCGTCGGCACCAAGGACAAGGCCGCCCTCAAGGGCGAGTACGTCGGCGTCGGCACCTGCCGCGGCGCGAAGATCTCCGCCGGCGGCGTGAAGGCCTGCGCCTGGGGCTGCCAGGGCTTCGGCGACTGCGTGGCCGTCTGCAAGTTCGACGCCCTCTCCATGGGCGAGGACGGCCTTCCGCACGTCGACTACGCGAAGTGCACGGGCTGCGGCATGTGCGAAGCCGAGTGCCCGCAGAAGCTCTTCGCCCTCGTGCCGAAGAACCGCGTCGGCTCCGTCGTGCTCTGCTCGAACCGCAATCCGATCAAGGCCGCGGTCATCAAGTCCTGCAAGGCCGGCTGCATCAAGTGCGAGGCCTGCGTGCGCGAGTGCCCGGAGAAGTGCATCGCCATGGTCGAGGGGATCCCCGTCACCGACTACGCGAAGTGCACGAGCTGCGGGAAGTGCGTCGAGAAGTGCCCGACGAAGTGCTACAAGCTCCTGCAGGCGGTGAAGGCGTAGGGGCCACCGCCATGCGATGCGGCGGCCGGTCCTTCGGGGCCGGCCGCTTCATATTCCGGGAGCTCGGGGATGTTTCGCGCCGCCGAGGGCTGTGGTAGAATCAACTAAATCGATATAGGAGGCAGGATCTTGACCAAGAACGAGAAGCTCGAGCTCATCTCCGGGTTCGAAAAAGCGTATTCCCTCATCGATTCACTGATCGCCGGTCGACCGAAGGAGGCGCTCTCCTTCGTGCCGCCGATACGGGACGCCTGGTCCATCAACGACCACCTCGTCCATCTCCTCGACGCGGATGTATCCTGCGCCTTCCGGATCAGGGCCTCGGTGGCCGAGCCCGGCTTCGCCATCCCCGTCTGGGACGAGGAGGCCTGGCAGGCCAGGCTCCGTTACGCCGAGGAGGACGGACTAGCCTGCCTCACCGAGGCCGAGGCCATGCGCGCCCGCCTCGCGGCCTTCCTGAGGCGCATCGTCGACGAGGACTGGTCGGGCTTCCAGGTCGAGCATCCCAAGCGGGGCAGGTTGGACCTGGCCTCGCTCCTGGCCATGTACCGCGAGCACGTCGCCTTCCACGCCCCGCTCGTGAAGCGGAACCTGGAGGCGCTCGGGAAGGCCGCGCGGTGAGCCTCGCCGAGATCGCCCTCAGCCGCGACCTGACGACGGCGACCGCCGCGCTCCGGCTCGGCGCCGCGCTCGTCGCCGGGGGGCTCATCGGCCTCGAGCGCGAGATGCGGCGCCAGGCCGCGGGCCTCAGGACCCACATCCTGATCTGCCTCGGGGCCTGCCTCCTCATGCTCCTCTCGATCTGGATACCCCAGGCCTTCGCCCTGGAGAAGGGCGACCCCGGGCGCATCGCCGCCCAGGTGGTGTCGGGCATCGGCTTCCTCGGCGCGGGCGCCTTCATCAAGATCGGCAACAACGTGAAGGGCCTCACGACGGCGGCCTCGATCTGGGTCGTCGCGGCGATCGGCTTGGCGATCGGCGCCGGGATGTACGGCCCCGCCGGGATCGCCCTCGCGGGGGCCCTCCTCGTGCTGACGGTCCTCGACCGGGTGGAGCACCGCTTCTTCCCCTCGGAGCGCGTGAAGCAGCTCCAGATCTGGTACGACGAGAGCACCGCGGACCGCGAAAAGATCGGGCGCGTCCTCGAGGCGCACCGGATCAGCCTCCACTCGGTCGACGCCTACCAGGCGGTCACGAAGAAGCAGACGAGGCTCAGCCTTCTCGTCCGCGTTCCGCTCGACACCGACATTGAGCGCCTCTTCAAGGAGTTGCGCGGCACCGGGAAAGTGGTCAAAATAAAGGTAATGGAGAACTATTAATACTCCGAAATTGACATAATACGCGAACAAGGGCCGAGGCCGCGAGGGCTCGGCCCGGCGAGGAGGCTCGCGATGGTGAACAAGGGGGGCGCCGCGCCGGACGCTTCCTGGCTCCTGAGCCTGTATTCGCAGATGTCGAGGGGGGTCGTCTTCCAGGACGGCTCCGGGGCGATCCTCTCGGCCAACCCCGCGGCCGAACGCATCCTCGGGCTCAGCCTCGAGCAGATGACCGGCCGGAGCTCGCTCGATCTCCGCTGGAACGCGGTGCGGAGGACCGGCGAGCCCTTCGAGGGCTCGCGGCATCCCGCCATGGTCGCGCTCGCGACGGGCCAGCCGGTGTTTGACGAGATCATGGGGGTCCGCAAACCCGGTCGCGGCGACTACACCTGGATACAGATCAACGCCTTCCCCTTGAAGGAGGGGGGCGGGATCGTCGGGGTGTTCACCACCTTCGAGGACGTGACCGAACGGCTCAGGGCCGAGGAGGAGCTGCGGGCGAGCGAGCTCCGCTACCGGAGCCTCTTCGAGAATATGCTCCTCGGCGTCGCGGTCCACGAGCTCGTCTACGACGAGGGAGGCGAAGCCGTCGACTACGTCTTCCTCGACGCGAACCAGGCCTTCGGCAAGTTGACCGGCCTCGACCCCGCGGCGATCGTGGGCAAGCGGGTCACCGAGGTCATCCCCGACATCGAGCCCGGCTACATCGCGAACTACGGCGAGGTCGCGCGGACGGGGAAATCGATCGTCTTCGAGAGCGAGGCCGCCGCCCTTGGCCGCCGCTACCGCATCAGCGCCTTCAAGACCGGGGAGCGGCGCTTCGCGACCATATTCGACGACATCACCGAGCGCGCCGCAGCGGCCGCCGCCCTGGGGCGGGCCGCCGAGGAGCGCCGCGCCCTCTTCCGCGAGCTCGAGCACCGCGTGAAGAACAGCCTGGCCCTCATCGCGGGGCTCATCACCCTCGAGGAGGACCGCGCCCCCGACGCGTCCTCGCGGAAGGCGCTGCAGGAAACCCGGGATCGCATAACCTCCCTCGCGGCCCTCTACGAGCAGCTCCACGCCGGGGGCGACTCCCTCGACGTCGCCGCCGGGGAATACCTGAGTCGCGTCGTCGAGGGCATCGCCTCCTCCTACGCTCCCGAGGGGAAGGGGATAGTGGTCGGCGCCGAGGTGGAGCCGATCGTCCTGCCGGCGAGCGCCGCGGCGAGCCTCGGCATCGTGGTGAACGAGCTCGTCACGAACGCGCTCAAGCACGGATTCCCCGGCGGCCGGCGCGGCCGCGTCGACGTGCGCCTGGCGCGGCGGGGCGACGCGGCCGAGCTCCGCGTCGAGGACGACGGCGTCGGCCTGCCGGAGGGCTTCTCCCTCGAGAAGGCCGAGGGCCTCGGCACCCGGATCGTCTGGCTCCTCGCGGAGCAGCTCGGGGGAAGGGCCGATGCGGGCGGCGGGCCCGGCGGGAGCGGCGCGGCCTTCCGCGTCGCCTTCCCGCTCAAGGCCGGGAAGAGGATTCCCTAGGCTTCCAGGGCGCGGCGTCCCGGGACGGCGGGGTCAGGACTTGGGCGCGGCCCCGCCGGAGTCGACCTGGGCCTTCAGCTTCAGGTACTCGGTGTTGAGCCTCGCCGTGCGCGCGTTGAGCCGCGCGAGGCGCTGCGCGAGGAGCCGCGCGAGGAAGATCCCGTAGTGCGGGTTCTCCTTGATCAGGTTGACGAAGTCCTGCTTGGAGATCTTGATGAGCGTCGACTTCCCCTTCGAGACGACCGTCGCCGAGCGGCGGTTCGAGAGGAGGAAGGACATCTCCCCCATGAACATGTCGTCGGGCGAGAGCGACGAGACGAGCTTGCCCTTCGAGTAGACGTAGAGGGTGCCCGAGACGATGTAGTAGAGCACGTCCGATTCCTCGCCCTCGGAGCAGACGTACTGCCCGTCCTCGAAACGGACCTCCTCGGCGCTCCGGAAGATCATGGGGATGGCGTTGGACTCGCCGCGGCGGTGCTCGACGGAGAAGGAGACCTCGTTGCCCTTGTCGTTGTAGGTAAGCTCCCTGACATAGAGGTTGGCCATCTTGACGCCCATGCCGTGGAGGCCGGGCGCGTCGTCTATCGTGCCGAGGCGCGAGCGCCAGTCGAAGCCCTCGCCCTCGTCCCGGATCGAGAAGCGGGAGCGCTCCGGCGTGATCGTGTAGGAGAAGTAGACCTTCCGCGCCTTGACCTTGGGGTCGCGGTTCTTCTCCCGGATGAGGTCCATGATGTCGCGGTTGCGCTCGAGCCAGGCGGTCTTCTCGTCGTACGTGATCCTGCAGTTGCCGTGCTCGATGGCGTTGACGAGGAGCTCGAGGAGGGCGACGTGGAGCTTCTCCTTCTCGTCCCGGCCGATCAGGTTGGCGTTGTAGAGGTAGTTGGTGACGAGGTTGGTGTAGGTCGTGATGTCGAGGGGGTCGTTGTCGATGACGAAGGCCCCCGAGATGGTCTTGAGGAGGTGCTGCTGGATCCCTCGCTGGAAGAGGATCTGCTTGTTCTGGCGGACGATCCGGAGGAGGCGCGGCAGGTTCTGGATGAACTCGTTCCGGCGCAGGACGGCGATCACGTTGGCGTCCCGCATGGCCTCGATGAGCTTCTTGTCGTCCACGTTGTCGTGCACGCCGATGATGCCGCCGTAGTGGAGCCAGGGATCCTCCCCGATCTCGCGGAGGATGCCGAGGCAGTCGATCCGCGGGTCGGAGAAATAGAATATCTTCATCTCCGGGAGCTCGTACTTCAGCGACTCGATGACCTTGGCACGGTCCGAGATAAAGACGGGATCGAACTCGCCCCCGGAGCGCGAGCACTCCAGCCTGACGATCTCGTTGAGCTTCTCGTCGCTCGACACCACGGGAATCTTGCGCATGCAGGGTCCTCCGAGACTTAGGATCGGCCCGAAACCCGCTCCGATTGACTTTTTCCCGTCGCTATGGCTTGATAAACCCTACTCCGCGACATCCGGGCCCTTAGCTCAGTCGGTTAGAGCTGCGGACTCATAATCCGTAGGTCGCTGGTTCAAGTCCAGCAGGGCCCACTTTCCCTACAACAGCGACAATTACTCAATGGACCGTCACGGCCTACCATAGCCGTGGGCCCTGCTGGACTTGAAGCGGTCTTCCGAGCCGGCGAGGACGGCCCGCGCGATCCGGTTTCGTGGGATGATTTGGGCGCGGGAGTGAACGGAGCCTTCCTCCCGACCAGGGGAGGAACCAGCGAGGTGCATGTCCGGCTAACAGTCCGGCCGGTCGCGCGAGTATTGCTCAGCCCTCGGCGGCGTCCCATCGCGGGAGCAGGACCCGGAATACGGTGTTCCCGGGCTCGCTCTCCAGTTCGATGCGCCCGCCGTGACGCTCCACGATCCTGCGGCAGAGGTCGAGGCCGAGGCCGGTCCCCTCGCCGGACTTCTTGGTCGTGAAGAAGGGCTCGAAAATCTTCTCCCGCAACTCCGCGGGGACGCCGGGCCCGGTGTCCCTGACGGAGACCGCGACGAAGGGGCCCGACTCCTCCAAGGAGAGGCCCAAGACGCCGCGATACTCCATGGCTTGGAGGGCGTTTGTCAGCAGGTTCATCCAGACTTGGTTGAGGGTGACGCGATCGCCCGGCACGAATCCCGGGCATTGATATTCCTTCGTCACGCGCACGCCCAGCCGAAGCTTGGCCGCGCATCGATCCAGCAGGCCGTCCAGCTCCTTCGCGACCGCCACCTTTGAGGGCGCGACCGCGGGCTCGTCCTTGCGGGAGTAGAACAAGAGGGCCGACACCACGTCTGCGCACTTATCCGCGGCCGCCGCGATGACCGAGGACATGGTCTTGATGGAAACCATGACAGCGAGCGATTCAATGGCCTCCTCGATGTCGGGATGGTCCGCGGCGAGGCGGAACAGACGTTCATCCTCGTCGAGCCGGAGGTCCAGGATCGTCTCCTCGAGGTTTTTGGACACGGGACGGCCGAATGCGGCGAGGCGGGACTCGAGCGCCAGGCGCCTGGGGCGTAGCCGTGAAGGTTCCTCCAGCTGCGTGCGCGACCCCAGTGAGGTTCTCAGCCTGGCGTCGAACCATTCAATGACCTTCGGATCCATGCGCGCGACGGAGCGGGATGCATCGCGTAAGCGCGTCTCGATCAGGAGAGCCAGGGAGCGGTTGGAGGAGAGTATGGCGCCCAAGGGCGTGTTGAGCTCATGCGCGAAGCCCGCTACGAGTTGGCCCAGGGCCGCGTGCTTCTCGGAGCGTACCAGCGAATCCTGGGTTTCGTGAAGATCCTCAAGGGTCTTCTTCAGGTCCGCGTTGGACGCGGCCAGGCTGGTGTTCATCTCGGCAAGTTCCCGCGTGCGGTCGCCGATCCTTTGTTCCAGGGTCGCGTTGAGCGCCTCGAGCCCCTGCTCTGCCCTGCGCCTTTCCGTGATGTCCAGGAAGGCTCCGACGATGCCCGCGACCTCGCCCCGCTCGTCACGGAAAACGTCTTTCGAGAATATGACAGGTCGTTCCACTCCATTGAGGTCGCGGATCCTGTATTCGTAGGTCTGCCGTCCGGGGGCGTCCATGATTTCCAGGTCCTTGGAATGGTAGGTTTCCGCCATGTCGCCCGGCCAGAGTTCCTGCACGGTCTTCCCCCGGATCCCCTCGGACGTGACACCCATGATCTCGGCGAAGACCTTGTTGCAGCCTTGGTACTTCGCCTCGCGGTCCTTGTAGAAGACCGCGACCGGCACGGCGTCCAACAGGGCGCGCTGGAAGTTGAGGCTCCTCTCGAGATCGGCCGCCATCTTCTTTCTGTCCGTGATGTCGAGGAGGATACCTTGATACTCGAGCACCCGTCCCCCATGATCCCGGACCACCTTGGTGCGGTCGTCCACCCAATGGACCGAGCCGTCCGGGGCGACGAGGCGGTAGGTCTGCTCGAAGCGGTCGAGGCCCGCCTCCGTATGTTCCCGGACCTCGCGCTCGACGCGCTTGAGGTCCTCGGGATGGATCAGCGAGGCGAAGGGTATCCTCCCGGAGAGGAGGTCCTCCGGAGCGCAGCTGAATTGGACCACGTTCGCCGAGACCATGAGGGTTCGCCAGTCCTCGGGCCTCCACCGGAAGAGGACCGCGGGGCTGTTCTCGACGACCAGGTTGGCCTGACGGAGCTGCTCCTCGGCGAGCTTCCGGTCGGTGACGTCCGTATGCGTCCCGACCATCCTGATGATGCGGTTCATATCATCCCTGGCGACTCCCTTCCCGCGGCCCCTGATCCACATCCAACTCCCGTCCTTCCTCCGGAAGCGGAACTCGACGTCGAAAATCGGGATGGAACCTTCCAGGTGGGCACGGGCCTCGGCGAGGACCCGGTCGACGTCGTCGGGATGCACCCGCGACTGGAATTCGTCGAAGCGATGCGGGAACTCGTCGGGCTTGTAGCCGGATAGGGAATAATACCTAGAATCGAAGTAGACGGAGCCGTCGCGGATGTTCCAATCCCAGATACCGTCGTTGACCGCGAGCATCGCCAGGTTGAAGCGCTCATCGCTCCGGCGCAGGCGTTCCTCCGCGTCGATCCGGTCCGTGATGTCCCGGGCGGCGGCGTAGATGATCGAGCCGAGGGGTTTGCTCCGCCACTCGATCCATCGGTACGAGCCGTCCTTGCATCTGTAGCGGTTCGTGAAGTTGTGGATTTCTTCCTGGGCGTCGAGCCGGGATATCGTGTCGAGCGTAGACGGCAGGTCGTCCGGGTGGACGTAATCGAGGAAACGCCGCCCCTCGAGCTCCGCGATGCTGTAGCCGAGGACCTTCTCCCATTCAGGATTAAGTCGCTGGAAGCGACCCGAGGTATCCGCGATGCACAGGAGGTCGAGGCTCGAGGTGAAGTACCGGTCCAGTTCCTCGGTTTTCTCGCTGAGCGCCTCGGAGGTCCGCCGCCGGATCGCGGAGGTCCGCGCCAGGGCGGCGATGAGGGCCAGCTGTATGGCCAGTAAGGCGAGGAGGCCAGCCAGGAGTCCGCGGTCCGGGCCGCGGAGCGCTGTCGGTGCCAGCTCCCTCGCCGCCGCGATAACAGGGGCTCCGGGCGATTGGGTTCGAGCCTCGACTCCGTACAATGCGAGGAAAATGACGACAGCGAGTAGGGACCTGGCGGCTGGAAGGACGCGGCGGCGAGTCGGGTAGGAGCGCAGGGGCGCCGAGGCCTCCGTCCGGACTCGTCTCGCCGATTCCACTCCCTGCCTCCCGTGATTCGCGTCAACTTGGCAACAGCAATAAGTCTATGCACGAACGAGGAACTTACAACTCGGTCGAGGGCCGCTCCTCGCGCCTCCGGATCGGACCTCGCCGCGTAAGGCCGTTACGATGCGAACGCATGGTTGTTCTATCGGTAGCTTCGGAAGGATGGGGCGCGGGGAAGGGAATCCCTTTGGAAGGGTTCCCTTCCCCGCACGTAAGAAATGCTTAATGGACTGAAAGCGTTTGCCAGTATACCTTGTTCCCTCATGGGACGAGGGATCATCGCCGCGCCGCTGGCCTTCCTCATCGCAGCGACCGCGGCCGCCGCGCCGGCAGGGGCGAAGGGGAGCCTCGACATGGACTCCTGCGTCGCGGCGGCGCTGGCCGGGGGCGAGGACTTTCTGATACTCGAGAGGAACCTCTCCGCCGCGCGGGCTTCCCACGCCGCCACCGCCGCCAAGGCGGGGATCAGCCTCGCCGCGAGCGGGGGCTACGGCCTGGCCTACGGGCTCGGCGACTCGACCTACGCGAAGAAGGCGGGAGCCTCCGACGGCCTGGGCCTCGGGCAGAGCGCCTCGGGCTCCCTGACCATGAGTATGGGCACCCAGTCCTCGACCAGCCCATTTACGAGGCTGAGCCTCTCGGCCTCGCACGCGATCCCGCCCGCGGGCGCCGCGGCGACGAGCTCGCTCGGCCTATCCTTGGCGCAGACCCTCTGGGACGGCTATCCGGGCGGGCAGACGAAGGCGGCGGTGGCGAAGAGCCTCCTGGCCCTCGGCTCGAAGGAGCTGAGCGCGGCCTCCTCCCGCTCGGCGGCCATCGCCAAGGTGAAGCAGGCCTACGTGACCATGCTTTCCGCGCAGCGGACGGTGGCGCTCCGGCTCGCCTCGCTCGACAAGCAGAAGGCCCTGCGGGCCCAGATGGAGGCCATCTACGAACTCAAGCAGGCCAGCTCGGTGGACCTCGCCAGCGCGAGGATCAACGAGCGAACGGCCGAGCTCGACCTGCGGAGCGCGGAGAAGGATCTCTCGACGGCGCGGCGCAGGCTCGCGAGCCTCATGGGGCTCGGCGGCGACGCCGATTTCTCGGTGGTCGAGGTCGAGGAGCCGAAGATGCCCGCCGAGTCGGTCGAGGCGGCCCTCGCCATCGCCTACGAGCGAAGGGCCGACGCGGCGCAACTGGAAAATTCGAGGAAGTCCGCCCAGATCGACCTCGAGCTCGCGATGGCCCAGTCGAGCCCGAGCGTCTCGCTCACGGGCGGCTTCTCGGTCTCGCTCGGCTGGGGCGAGGCGCCGAAGAGCGGCGACGCGGCGAGCCTTTCCGTGAAGCTCGGCCTTCCCGTGGCCGACGCCGGGGCGACCAAGGCACAGACTGAGGCCGCGGCGGCGCAGGCGGAGATCTACGCGGCGCAGGCGGCCCAGCTCCGGCGGACGATAGAGGCCGACCTCCGCGACGCCTACGAGGCGGCCCTGATCCAGGCCGAGCGGGCCTCGCTCGCCAAGGGCTCGATGGAGCTCGCCGAGTCGCAGCTCGAGGTCGTGCGGACGCAGCACCAGTACGGGACGGCGACGAACCAGGATCTCGTGAACGCCTCGGCGGCCGCGGCCTCGGCGGAGGCCGCCTGGGCAGCCGCGAGGGGCGCCTGGCTCGGCGCGGTCATCCAGCTCGAGACGGCGATGGGGCTATAGGATGGGGAGCATTCGCATGGCTGACAAAGCGGTCGGAGCGCTCCGCCTCGCGGCGGCGCTGGCACTTGGCCTCGCGGCGGCTGGCTGCGCGAGAGGGACGGCGGCGAGCGCGACCGCGGCTCCCGCGGGCGGGACCGGGGCGCCCGGCGCCTACGGCCCCTCCGGCGGCCCCGGCGGGCAATGGAGCGGCCAACAGGGCGCCGGCGCCACCGGTGGCCAGGGCGGCCAGGGCGGCCAGGGCGGCGCCGCGCAACGCGGCTCCGGGCAACGCGGGAACAGGCAGGGCGGCTCGGCCTCGGGGCAGGGCGGCCAGTGGAGCGGCCAGCAGGGCGGCGGCCCTGCGGCAGCCGCGGGCGGCAACGCGCAGGGCGGGCCGGCGCAGGCGCCCGTCGCGGCCCAGGGAGCTCCCGCGGTCCAGGGAGGGCCTCCGCAGGGCCAGGGCGGCAGGCGGGCGCCCGCGGTCTCGGTCCAGGCCTACGCGGTGAAGGCGGGCCTCCTCTACGCCGACCGCGACACGGCGGGCGTCGTGGCGCCCTCGGTCACGAGCCAGGTCGCCTCCCAGGTGAGCGGCTACGTCGCCGCGGTCCTCAAACAGCCCGGCGACTGGGTCGGGGCCGGGGAGGTCGTCGTCAGGCTCGACGAGTCGAACCTCAAGATCGCGCTCGCGAACGCGAAGGCCTCCCTCGACTCCGCGAAGGTGAACCTCGCCGCGGTGCAGGACGCCACGGCGCAGGCGACGACGAGGCTCGAGCTCCAGGTCGCGTCGGCCCAGGCCACGCTCAACTCGGCCCAGCGGAGCTACGACTCCCAGAAGGCCCTCTTCGCCCTCGGGGGGGCGACGGCCGCGGCCGTCGACAACGCGGGCAGCCAGCTGGCCAAGGCCCAGGCCGACCTCGAGAGCGCGAGGGTGGCCCTCGACCAGAACAAGCGGGGCTTCGCTACCGCCGCGAACCAGAACGTCGACGCCCTCAAGATCACGGTGACCACGGCGTCGAACAATCTCCAGCAGGCGGAACTCAACCTCGCGAACGCCTCCATCAAGGCGCCCTTCGCCGGGCAGATATCGGCGATCAACGTGGCGCCGGGCATGTACGTCGGGCAGAGCACCTCGGTCTTCGCGCTGGTGAGCGCGGAGCGGCAGGTGAACTTCGGCGTCGCGCCCGCCGACGCCTCGGCCCTGGTCCAGGGCGCCGCCCTCGAGTTCTCCGGCGGCGGCTCGAGCCACCGCATGAGGGTCCGCTACGCCCCCTCGGCGCCGGTGAACGGGCTGGTGCCGATGGCCGCCCTGCCCGCCGGCCGCTTCGACCTGCCCTTCGGCACGGTGGGGAGCCTCCGCTACCGCATCCCGCTCGGGCGGGGCGCGATCGCGCCCATCGCGGCCCTCGAGACGATCGAGGACAGGAACTACGTCTTCGCGATCGAGGAGGGGAAGGCCGCCGTCCGCTACGTCACGATCGTCGCGGAGTCCGGGGCCGAGGTGGCCCTCGAGGGCATCGGGGACGGGGCCGTCGTCGTGCTGAACGCGCCGCCCGGACTCCTCGCGGGGACCTCCGTGCAGGCGGTGATGGCGCCCGCGGGACGGCCATGAGCGCGCTCCGGGACCTCGAGGTCCTCATCTTCGACCGGGTGAACCCGGTCGTGAAATTCTCGGTGACGAGGTACGTCCTCTCGATCGGCATCTTCGTCGCCATCGTGTCCTTCGGGATCATCAGCGCCCTCGGCCTCGGCGTCGACCTCCTCCCGAGCGTCAACGTGCCGTCGGTCAACGTGTCCGTCTCGTATCCCGGCGCCTCGCCCTCGGTCGTCGACGAGCAGGTGGTGCAGGTCCTCGAGAACGCGGTGTCGAGCCTGAGCGGCATCACCGACATGAACTCCTCGAGTTCGATCGGCTCGGGCCGCGTCGGCGTCACCTTCAGCACGAGCGTGAACAAGGACTCCGCGACGAACCAGGTCGCCTCGCTCGTGAACTCGGCGGTGCGGCGACTGCCCTCCGGGGCGCAGGCGCCCGTGATCAGGAGCTTCGACGCCAATTCCCAGCCCATCCTCCAGTTCGGGGTCTCGGCCGGCGCGACGAGCCTCGCCGAGGTCGCCGCCTGGGTCCAGGATTCGCTCTCGCCCTCGCTCGAGCGCATCGACGGGGTCGCGAACATCCAGGTGGACGGCGCGCCCTCGCGGCAGTTCCGCGTCCTCCTCGACCCGGACAAGCTCCGCTACTACAACCTCTCGCCCCAGCAGGTGACGAGCGCCATCACCTCCTCCGCGGTGAACCAGCCCATCGGCTCGATCCAGGCCCAGGGCAGCCTCCTGGCCTTCTCGACGCGCAACGTGCCGGAGGGCCTCGCGGGCCTCCGCAGGATCCTCGTGGACGCGGCGCGGGGCGTCTCGGTCGGAGACGTGGGCGCGGTGCGCGACGTCTCCGTGGACTCGAACGCCGCGAGGATCGACGGCGTTCCCGTCGTCCTCGTCTCCATCCAGAGGACGAGCGACTCGAACTCGGTGGCGGTGGCGGACGGGGTGAGGAACTACCTGAAGGCGGCCTCCCTCCCGCGCGGCTACGAGATCCGCTTCGGCATCGACTCGACGGGCCCGATCCGCTCCTCGATCGACTCGAGCTTCCGCGAGCTCGTCACCTCGGTCATCGTGGTCGCGCTCATCGTCCTCCTCTCCCTCGGCAGGCCGAGCACGGCCTTCGCCGTCATCCTCGCCATCCCGATCTCCCTGGCGGCCTCGCCCATCCTCTACCGCCTCATGGGCTTCTCCTTCAACCTCGTCTCCCTCCTCGCCATGGTCACGGCCATCGGCATCGTGGTCGACGACTCGATCGTCGTGGCGGAGAACGTGGACCGCTACCGCGACATGGGCTTCGGGGCGAAGGAGGCCGTGCTCAAGGCGGGGAGCGAAGTCTTCACCGCGGTCGTCGCCTCGACCCTCTCCCTCCTCGTCGTCCTCCTCCCCGTCAGCTTCATCGCGGGCTTCATCGGCCGCTACCTCATGCAGTTCGCGCTCGGCCTCGCCGCCGCCGTCGGCTTCTCCATGTTCGAGGCATTGCTCTTCCTCACGGTCCGCATGGCCTACACGCCCGACGCGAAGGCGAGGAAGTGGTCCGACCTCCCGAAGGCCTTCGGGAGGATCGGGGAGGCCTTCCGGGCCGGCTTCGCCGACCTCCGCAAGGGCTGGGGCGTTCTCCTCGGCCTCGGCATCGCCGGAGCCCTCGCCTACTTCAAGAAGTACGCCTTCCTCCCGGCCCTCCTCGCCTACCCGGTGGCCCTCGGCCTCGTCGACTACCTCTTCGTCCTGGGCCTGACCTTCTTCGAGGCCCTCTCCGGCACGATGTGCGCCGCCACGATCTTCGCGATCGACAAGGTGCGCGACGTCTACGCCCGCTCCCTGCGCCGGGCCATCAAGCGGAGCGCGCTCATCCTGGCCGTCACGGTCGCGGGCCTCGCCGTCGGCGCCTTCCTCCTCCTGCCCCGGATACCCTTCAGCTTCGTCCCCCAGTCCGACTCGGGCACGATGCAGGTGAACGTCCGCTTCCCCCAGGGCACGCCGCAGCTCCGCGCGGCCGAGGCCTCGGCGATCATCGAGGCCTTCCTCCTCTCGCGGCCCGAGGTCGCGACGGTCCAGACCACGGTGGGCGGCTCCGCGGAGTGCGCGGTGATGCTCGGGCCGAAGAAGACGAGGCCGACGGTCTTCGCCTTGGCCCAGGAGTACCGGCGCCTCGTCCAGCCCCTCCTCAAGGATTTTCCCTCCGCGCGGCTCTCCGTCGGCACGGGGGGCGGGGGCATGGGCTTCGGGGGAGGCTCGGCCTCCCTCCAGATGAGCCTGAACGCCCCGGACTACAAGATACTCCTCGAGCGCAACGCCGCGATCATCGCGGCGATCCAGGAGAACCCCTGGGTCGCCGACGTCAACTCGAGCCTGTCGGACACGAGCCTCGAGAGCCAGTTCGTGCCCGAGCCCGCGAAGCTCAAGGGCACGGGGATAACGCCCCAGACCCTCGCCACCCTCCTCCAGACCTACACGAGCGGGACCCAGGCCTCCAACGTCGAGTCGGGCGGCCTCGCCTACCCGATCCGCGTGATGGTGGACCCGACCCTCTTCGCGGGGGGCCAGACCCTCCTCGACCTGCCGGTCTACTCCCAGACCCTCCAGACGAGCCTCCAGGTCGGGCAGCTCGGGACCTTCAAGCTGGCCCAGGCCCCGAACTCGATCTCGCGCTACAACCGCCAGTACACCGGCAGCATCAACGCGAACCTCAAGCCCGGAGCCCCCACCCTCCTCGAGCTGCAGAAGTCGGTGGCCGACGACCTCGCCTCGCGAGGCCTCCTGGCGGGCGGCATCTCCGTGACGGCCGGCAGCCACTTCGGGCAGGCCGCCCTCGCAACCGAGCTCGCGACGACGGGACCCCAGCTCTTCCTCCTGGCCTTCTTCCTGACCTACCTCGTCATGGCGGCGCAGTTCAACTCCTGGCGCTTCCCGATCTATCTCCTCCTGCCCGTGCCCCTGGCCCTCGTCGGCGCCCTCATCGTCGTCTACCTCGTGGGCGGCGGCCTCGACATCTTCGGCGTCATGGGCATGATCATGCTGATCGGCATCTCCTCGAAGACGGCCATCCTCTACCTCGAGTTCGTGACCGAGCGCATCGGCAAGATGAGCTTCGAGGACGCCCTCGTCGAGGCGGGAGCCCTCCGCTTCCGGCCGATCATGATGACCACGCTCACCACCCTCGTCATCTCCTTCCCCCTGATATTCTCGGGCGGGCAGGGAGCCGAGTTCGGTCAACGCATGGGCATCGTCATGTTCGGCGGCATCGTGTTCTCGACCGCGCTGACCTTCTACATCGTGCCGGCGGCCTTCTACCTCTTCGAGCGGAAGCGGATACCGGCCTACGTCCCGCCCCTTCCCGGGCCGGAGCCGGCCGGCGAGCCCGCGCCGGGGGCGGAGCCCGACATCCTCAATTCTAGGCATGCCCCGGCGGTCGGTTCGAGTGTAGAGTAGTCTCCTGCCCCGCCCGAGGTTCCAGCCCGGCCGGGACCGAGGAGGACGAGGTGAAGAAGCGCTTCGACGAGTTCGAGTATGCCAGGCCGGATGTCGCGGCCGAGGCCGCGGCCTTCCGGAAGGCCGTGGGGGCTTTCCGGGGCGCGGCCTCGGCGAAGGGGCAGATCGAGGCTATGGAGGCGATCACGGCGATCCGCGTCCGCCTCGCCTCGATGTTCAACCTCGCGCGGATCCGCCACACCTGCAACACCGAGGATCCTTTCTACGAGAAGGAGAACGACTTCGTCGACGACAGCGAGCCGCAGGTCGAGGGGCTCCAGAGCGAGCTCTACGCGGCCCTCCTCGAATCGCCCTTCCGGGCCGAGCTCGAGAAGGCCTGGGGCCCGCAGATCTTCCGCATCGCCGAGCTCAAGGCCAAGACCTACAAGCCCGAGATCGAGGCCGACCTCGCCGCCGAGAACAAGCTCGCGAGCGAGTACGACAAGCTCAAGGCCTCGGCCAAGATCCCCTTCGAGGGCGCCGAGCGGAACCTCGCCGAGATGCTGCCCTTCATGGAGTCGCCGGACCGCGGGGTCAGGGGGCGGGCCGTCTCGGCGGTCAGCGCCTTCTACGCCGAGCGGCAGGCCGAGTTCGAGCGGATCTACGACGAGCTCGTGAAGCTCCGCGCCGGCATCGCGGCCAAGCTCGGCTTCGAGAGCTTCGTGCCGTTGGCCTACGCGCGCCTCGGCAGGTCGGACTACGACGCGAAGGCGGTGGCCGCCTACCGGAGGCAGGTCCTCGAGACCGTCGTGCCCCTCGCGGCCTCGATCCGCGCGCGTCAGGCCAGGCGCCTAGGCCTCCCCGCCCTCGCCTACCGCGACGAGGCCTTCGAGTTCCCCTCGGGCAACCCGACGCCGAAGGGCGACACCGAGACCCTCGTCGAGGTCGCCGCGCGGATGTACGCGGACATGTCGCCGGAGACCGGGGAGTTCTTCCGCGAGATGAAGGAGCGTCGCCTCTTCGACCTGCCCACTCGGAAGGGCAAGGCCATGGGCGGCTACTGCGAGTGCATCCCCTCCGAGGGCGTGCCCTTCATCTTCGCCAACTCGAGCGGCACCGCCGAGGACGTCGACACCCTGACCCACGAGGCGGGCCACGCCTTCCAGGTGAGCCGGAGCCTCGGCTACCCCTTCCCCGAGTACTACTGGCCGACCCTCGAGGCCTGCGAGATCCACTCGATGAGCATGGAGTTCTTCGCCTGGCCCTGGATGGAGGGCTTCTTCGGCGCGGACGCGGACAAGTACCGCTTCCGCCACCTCTCGGCCGGCATCCTCTTCATGCCCTACGGGGTCGCGGTCGACGAGTTCCAGCACTGGGTCTACGAGCATGCCGGAGCCTCGCCGGCCGAGCGCCGCGCGGCCTGGCGGGAGATCGAGCGCCGCTACCTGCCCTGGCGCGACTACGAGGGCGACGCCTTCCTCGAGTCCGGCGGCTATTGGCTCCGCCAGGGGCACATCTTCCAGGTGCCCTTCTACTACATCGACTATACTTTGGCCCAGGTCTGCGCCTACGAGTTCTGGGCGAAGTCGCGCTCCGACCGGGCCTCCGCCTGGAAGAGCTATCTCGAGCTCTGCGGGCGGGGCGGGAGCAAGTCCTTCCTCGAGCTCCTCAAGGTCGCGGGCCTGCGGAACCCCTTCGAGGCCGGTTCCATCGCGGCCATCATGGCGCCCGCGAAGGCCTGGCTCGAGGGAGTCGACGACCGGGCGATGTAAGGAGGCAGAGGCATGCTGAAGGTCGGTGACGAGGCGCCGGATTTCGAGCTCGAGGCCGACGACGGCTCGAGGGTCAGGCTTTCGGGACTGCGCGGCAGGACGGTCGTCCTGTACTTCTACCCGCGCGACGACACGCCGGGATGCACGAAAGAGGCCTGCTCCTTCCGCGACTCCTGGGCCGCGGTCCGGGCCAAGGGCGCGGCGGTGCTCGGCGTCAGCCCCGATCCGGCGGGCAGGCACGCGAAGTTCAAGGCCAAGTACGAGCTGCCCTTCACCCTCCTCGCCGACGCCGACAAGGCCGTCATGAAGGCCTACGGGGCCTTCGGCAAGAAGACCATGTACGGCAAGCTAATCGAGGGAGTGATCCGCTCGACCTTCGTGATCGACCCCGACGGCCGCGTCGCGACGGTCTTCCCGAAGGTCAAGCCCGAGGGCCACGCGGCCGAGGTGCTGGCGGTCCTCTAGGGCGTTTCGCGCGGCGTGGGGCATGCATATCCCGAGCGGGGGTCCGGGCCTGTCGGTCCGGGCCCCCGTTATTGCATAAATGGTCGAATTCGAGGTATTTTTGCCTTCCTGACGACAGTTACAGCGATTTCTCCAGGAGGGTAGGCATATGGATAAGGGCATGTGGTCCGAGCGGCAGAGCCCGGAGTGGAGGACCAAGGTCGGTCTCGCCGAGATGCTCAAGGGCGGCGTCATCATGGACGTCACCAACGCCGAGCAGG
>CAYNPQ010000021.1:0-26356 GCA_964399065.1 uncultured Treponemataceae bacterium
CCTGCCCGCGGATACGACCCAGTCCCGCGGCAGGCCGCGGAGGAAGGCCGCGGCGCCCGCGAGGGCCTTGATCGGCGCCGCTCGCCCCGTCCCGCCTCCAGGCGCCATGTCGTCGCGCATCCCGTTCCGCCCCTTTGATAACAAAACGGCCGCCGGATTAGCGGCGGCCGTCCTTGTCGTGGAGGTGGCCGGAATTGAACCGGCGACCTCTTGAATGCCATTCAAGCGCTCTAGCCAACTGAGCTACACCCCCGACGAAGCGTAGGCATACTATACGGGCGGCCGAGTTCGTGTCAAGCGGTAGGGCTCAGGTGGCACTGTCCCCGCGGCGGAAAACAGTCGAGAATAAATTCACTTATGAAGCCACGCCATGCAGCGCGCTGGATCGAGGGCGCCGTCGCCGGCCTCCTCGTGCCACTCCTTGGCCTTCTCAGGCCCTGGGACCCCTCCTTCGCGTCGGCTGGCTTCTATCCGCAGGTCCTCGCCGGAGTCGCCGCGGCCGCCCTCCTTGGTATCGGCCCGGGGATCGCCGGCCTCGCCGCCTCGATGCTCTCGACCTGGCTCTGGCCCCTCGCGGCGGCGGGGCTCGGAGCGGCCGTCTCGCCGAGCCCCGGGCCCGCCCTCTTCGAGGCCGCCCGCTTCCCCCTGGCAGCCGCCCTGGCCGCCGCGGCCGCGGCCGGCGCCCTCCGCGACGGCGCCGAGCGGCGGATGCGGCGCCTCCTCGGCCGCTTCCGGGAGTTGGTGCACCGCGACCACCGGCTTTCGCGGATGACCGATACCCTCGTCATCCTCAACGACGAGCTCGAGTCGCGGGTGACGAGCCAGCGTGAGTCGGTCTCGACCCTCTACTCGCGCATCCGGAAGATGGACGACCCCATCCTCAAGGAGTCGCTCTTCGGCCTCCTCGGGGCCGTTCGATACTTCGCCCAGGCCGACAAGGCCGCGGTCTACGAGTACTCCCGGAAGACGGGGGCACTGGCGCTCCGGGCCTGGACGGGGCGGAAGCCGCCGAAGGCTCTGTCCCTCGACGGGAGCATCGAGGGCTGGGTCTTCCGCAACGAGACGCCCTTCAGCCTCCGCATGATCAACTCCTACCCGAACCTCGCCAGGCTTGACGAGCGGCGGTCGATCCTCGCCTATCCCCTCCGCTCCGGCGAGATGCCCTGGGGGGTGCTCAATGTCGAGAGCATGTCCTTCTACCGCTACAACCCGATCACCGAGAAGAACATCGAGATCATGGTGGCCCTCGCGGCCGGCTACATCAAGAAGGCGGTGGACTTCCGCGAGCAGGTGCTCCGCAGGCCGCGCAACGCGGTGACGGGGCTGCCGGGCTACGTCGAGCTCGCGCGGATCCTCGGCGAGGAGCTCGCGCGGCGGCGCATGGTCCGGTCCTCGCTCTCGGTGGTCCTCATGGAGCTCCTCGACTTCGAGGAGCTCGTGTACGCCCACTCGGGCGTGAAGGCCCTCGGCCTGGTCAAGGAGCTCGCCCAGGCGACGAGCCGCGAGGGACGCGTCCTCGTCTTCCATTACAAGCGGGACAGCCAGCTGGCCTTCCTCCTGCCCGGCGTCGACCGCGACGGGGCGGCCCTCTTCTGCCTCGAGGCGACGGAGACCCTGGCCTCGCGCGGCTGGGAGATCGGCGACGCCTGCATCCTCCTCGAGCCGGCCTTCGGCGTCGCGTCGGCCGCCGAGGGCGCCGAGCTCCAAGGCCTCCTCGCGGAGGCGGAGCGGGTCCTGGGCCTGTCGCGGCAAGCCGCCCAGGCCCGTGACGCGACCGGGCGCCCCCCCGCGGCGCGCCCCTCCGGCGAGCCGCGGGAGGGCTGCGACTGATGGACGGCTTCGAGTACATCCGCCGCATGGGCGGCCTCTACAGCGCCCGCACGCCCCGCGCGGCCCTGCGCGGGATCAGGGCCGGGGTCGCGCCCCTCGAGTCCTTCGTCTACAAGTCGCTCTCGGTGAAGCCCCTCTTCGAGGAGCCTTACAACCTCGAGGAGCTCGAGCGGGTCCTCGCGAACCCCGCCCTCTCCCTCGGGGACGCGATGCTCCTCATCGAGATCTTCTCGGACATGACGAGGGGGCCCGACAAGGAACGGGCCCTCTTCGCCGCGGAGAGCCTCGGCGCCCTCGAGGGCCGGTGGGCCCGGCGCGTCGAGGAGCTCAGGCCCGGGGCCGAGGGGGGAGGGGAGGGCGCCTACCGCTACGCGCGGGCCCTCTTCGAGTACGCGCTCATCACGGGCCGGTACAGCTCGATCCGCAACTACTACCTCCGCGAGGCCTACTACGCCCTGAGCCGGAACGCCGATTCCTGCGCGAGCGCCGAGGCCTTCGACCTCCGGATCCGCTGCCTCCTCCGGCTCGGCCTCATCGGCCAGGCGGAATCGCTCATCGCGTCCGAGCTCGGCAAGCGCGCGGACGGCGAGCTCCTCCTCCTCGCGGTCGAGGCCGCCTTCGTCCGCAAGGACCCCTCCCGCGTCCGCGAGCTCCTCGCGGGCCGCGACATCGAGGTACTCGGGCTGGCCCCCGAGCTCGCCGAGCTCCTCACGGCCTGGGCGGCCTAGATGCGGGTCTGTCTCGTCATCGAGGGCTCCTACCCCTTCATCACCGGCGGGGTCTCCTCCTGGGTCCACGAACTCATCGGCGGCCTGCCGGAGATCGAGTTCGTCCTCTTCACGCTGTCGCCCGCCGCGAAGCAGGAGGTCAGGTACAAGCTGCCGCCCAACGTGGTCGGGCACGTCGACATCGTGCTCACGAAGAACGCCGGGGGAAGGCGGAGGCCGCCCCGGCGCGGAGGCCCCGTGCGCGCCTCCCTTTCCGCCCATCTGCGCATGTTCGCGGGAGAGGAGCCCGATCTCGCGGACTTCCTCGGCTCCCTGCCGGAGGGCTACTCGCTCCACCGCGACTCGGTCCTCGACAAGCGCTCCTGGACCTTCATCGGGACCCAGAACCACAGGCGGAATCCCCTCTACCCCTTCTCGGACTACTTCTGGGCCTGGAAGGGGGCGCACGACCTCCTGTTCAACGTCCTCGCGGCCGAGCCGCCGGAGGCGGACCTGTACCACTCGCTCTCCACGGGCTTCGCGGGCCTCGCCGCCCTCGCCGCCAAAATCAGGCGCGGCAAGCCCTTCCTCCTCACGGAGCACGGGCTCTACCACAAGGAGCGCGAGATCGAGATCCGCAAGGCCTCCTTCGTGAAGGGCTACCAGCGCGACCTCTGGACCCGCATCTACGACCGCATCGCCTCGCTCTGCTATCGCAACGCCGACCTCTGCACCTCGCTTTTCGCGGAGAACCGCGGCTACCAGCTCGCCCTCGGCGCGAGCGGGGAGAAGGCCGTAGTCATCCCGAACGGGGTCGACATCGAGCGCTTCTCGGTGGAGCGGAAGAGGCGCGACGAGCTCTTCCACGTCGGCTTCGTCGGACGCGTCGTGCCGATCAAGGACGTCCGCACCTTCATCCTCGCGGCGAAGCTCCTGGTCGAGCGTGACCTCGCCGCGTCCCGCAGGGGCGGCGGCGCGGCCGCCTCGGCGGCCCGCTTCCACCTCATCGGGCCCGACGACGAGGATGCCGCCTACGCGGCCGAGTGCCGTAGCCTCGTGGATGACCTGAAGCTCGGAGAGTACATGGAGTTCACGGGCCGCCGCGATGTCAGGGAGTTCTACTCCTTCCTCGACGTCGTGGTGCTGACGAGCGTGCGGGAGGCCCAGCCCCTCGTCATCCTCGAGGCCTACGCGGCGGGCATCCCCGTGGTCTCCACGGACGTCGGCAACGTCTCAGAGCTCCTCGAGGGCGACCGCCGCTTCATCGCCCCGGTCAAGGACGCGGGGGCCGTCGCCGACGGCATCCAGTACGTCCGCGACCATCCCGAGGAGATGACGGAGCTCGTCGAACGCAACCGCGGACGGGTCCGAGAGGCCTACGACAAGCAGGAGCTCCTCGCGCGCTACGGGGCCCTGTACTCGCGCTTCTCGACCGCCGCTACGGTGGCGGAAGCCGAGCCCGCGGAGCCGACGGCGGAGCCGACGGTGGAGCCGACGGGGACGGACCTCGGGGCGGGGGAGCGCTGATGGCGGGCATCGGCTTCGAGCTGCGCAAGCTCGTCGAGGAGCGGAGCATCCGGGGCTTCCTCGGCGCGGCCTTCTCGGGGACCTTCATCGTGGCAGGCCCCTGGCTGATCTCCACCGCGAGCGTGGCCGCCGTGCAACGCCTGCCCTTCCTCGAGGGCGAGGCTGCCCAGCTCGCCTTCACGGGGGCCATGGTCTGGGCCTTCGCCCTCTCGCTCTGCCTCGGCACCGGACCCCTGTACGCCTATGTGCGGCTCTCGGCAGACCTGATTTACGAGAAGAGGCGGGGCGAGGCCGGGAGCGCGCTCGCGAAGGCCATCCTCGCCTCGGCGGGCATCTTCTTCACGATCGGCGCGGGACTGTCCCTCGTCCTCGTGCGGTGCGCGCCTCACCCCATCCTTTTCCGCCTCTCCTTCGCGGCCCTCCTCGCGGCCCTCGGCGCCCTCTGGCTCTCCATGATGACCGTCACGGTCCTGCGCCGCTACGGCCGCATCATCGCCTCCTACGGCGCGGGGATGGTCCTGCTGGTCATCGTCGCGGCCTTCCTCGGGCCGCGCTACGGCCCCGCGGGCGGCGTCGCCGCGCTCGCCGCCGGCTACGGCCTCGCCGCCACCCTCCTCGCGGCCTCGGCCCTCGCGGCCCTGGGCCGCTCGCCCCTGCCTCGCTTCGGCTCCATGCTCGGCGGCTACCTCAAGCGGTATCGCAACCTCGTCCTCGCCGGCGCGGCCTACGCGGCGGGGACCTGGGCGGATAAGGCGATTCTCTGGGCAGCGCAGGGAAGGGCCGCGGAAGGAACATCCTTTTTCATCTTCCCGCCCTACGACAGCGCCTTCTTCTACGCGAACCTCACCCTCATCCCCGGCCTCGTGTACTACACCCTCGCCACCGAGACGGATTTCCACCTCGACCTCATGCGCTTCCTTGTCTTCCTCGCGCGGAGGCGGCAGCCCGAGGTCGAGAAGGCCAGGCGCCGTCTGGAGCGGAGCGCGAGGCGCGAGCTCCGTGCCCAGTGCCTCTTCCAGGGAGGCGTCGTCGCGGTAGCCCTGGTGCTGGCGGGGCCGCTCGCCGACTACCTCGGCCTCGTCGAGCCCAGCTTCGTCCTGCTGACCCTGGCCGGCCTCTTCCAGCTCCTCCTCCTCGCGACGATGAACATGCTCTTCTACATCGAGCTCTATCGCGACGCGGCCTTGGCCTCCCTCCTCTTCCTATGCCTCAACTGCGCCCTCTCGGGGGCCCAGGCCCTCGGCGCGCCGCTGCCCTACGGCCTGCCTTTCCTCGCGGCCTGCGCGGTCTCTTCTCTCGTCTCCCTCGGCCTCGCCCTCCGCGGCCTCGGCCGGCTCGACAGGATCATCTACTACCGGGCTTCGGGCGAGGTCTTTGGGTTATAGCGAGGGGAGGGCTCACCAGCCGGCGGCCGCGTCCTTGTACTGGTTGTACTTCGCGAGGACCTCGGCGGCGCTCATCGGCGCCGTCGACACGTTGACCCCCACGATCCTCCCGTCCACCCCGAAGTAGCCGTAAGCCGCGCTGTAGCTGGCGGGGAGTTGCGAGCCGACCATCATGCCGAGGGTCTGGCTGTCTGTCGTCCCGAGGGGATAGGTCTTGCTCGGAGTAGCCGACCCGTTCGAGACGCCGTTGATGTATAGCCTGAGGTATCGGTTCCCGTTCGCCAGGTCCCAGGTGCCGACGAGGTAGTACCACTTTTTCGTGCCTATCTTCGTGCTGCTGTAGACAGCGTCATAGGAGCCGTTCCGATCGATCATCATCGCTATCTGCCCCGAATTGCTCCAGCCTTGGAGGGACCAGGCCTCATCGGTGAAGTCGGTCTTCACTCCCTTGTGGACGATGCCCATGGTGTCCGTCATCTTGTCGAGGTAAACCCAGGCCTCGACGGTCCCGCTCGTCGTGAGCGCGGGGACCTTCGTCGGGTCGATCTGGTTCCCCACGACGTTCGCGCCGTTGAAGTCCCAGGACTGTCCCCCGGGCGAGACGTTCGAGGCCGGCGCGCCGGCGGCCGCCTTCGCGGCGGCACCGCTCTGGATCGAGGCATACACCGTCGCGAGGCTGCCCAGGCCGGAGGAGACCGTCTCCGATGCGAGGCTCTGCCCGCCCGACAAGGTCGCGGCGGCCCTTCGCTCGTAGACGAAGGCGGCGGGATCCCCCGCGAGAACCTCCTCTTCGGAGCCGGTCGGCACGTAGATCGTCGAGCCCGCCCAGGAAGCCAGGGTGACGGCGTCGGAGTCGAGCTGGCTCAGGAAGAAGTCCTTTCGGCCGGCGATGTTGACGACGCGGCTCATCATCCTCGTGGAGGCCGAGCCGCTCCCCGAGGCCGTCCACGCGCCGGCCGAGCCGGCGAGGCCGTACTCGACTCGCTGGCGGAGCACGGACTGGGCCAGTGCGTCGAAGGTCGAGCCGACGAAGACTTCCTGCATCGTGGTCGAGTAGTCGCCGCCCGTCGTGGTCAGCGTGGCGAGGGTCTTCTCGAAGCTGGCGGTGTAGGCGGTGTACGTGCCCGTCCCGGCCGAGCCGGTGGCCTTCTCCGTGTAGTAGCGGACGCCGAGGATGCTCTGTTCGGACCTGCCCTTCCAGAACCAGAAGTCGTAGCTCCTCGAGGGCGTCACGCGGTACAGCACCACCGAGGAGAACATGACGTCGGGATCGGCCGACGGCGCCGTGCCCGGGATGAAAGCCGCGCCGAGGTCTAGGGAGCCGTCGATGTCGAAGGCCGCGACATCGAATTTGGGGCCGCCCGCGAGGGAGGAGCTCACGATGCTCTCGGTCCGCGTCGTCCCGTCCCTGAAGACCAGGACCATCGACTCGCGGGCCGACAGGTCGGCCTCCCAGGCTCCCCCGCGGTAAGCCACGATGAAGTCGTGCTGGTTCCAGGTGCCGTCCGAGGTCCCGCCGCCGAATGCGTCGCCAACGGTGATGTCGTCGACGTAGTACTTCTCGACGTAAGTCTTGCGGAGGTCGCTGGCCGGGTAGCTCGTCGTGGCCGTGATCGCGTAGACCTTGGTTCCGTTGGGCCCGGGGCGGGCGCTGTCTTCGGCCACCGTGAAGCTGGTGCTCTGACCGGGCTCTGGATATTCGCCGGCGATCGCCGTCGTCTTGCCGACGAGATCCGCGAATCTGCGGGACGAGGGATAGACCGGCACCGTGGCGCGCGCCCCGGTACCGGCCGGCGCGGGGAAGGGCGTGAGCGCCCGCGCGCCCGCCGGCGAACCTCCGCGCTCGGCGTAATAGCTCGACATGAAGGCCAGCTGGTAGTCGTCGAGTTCGGCCGAGCTCGGGACGCGCTCCCGCACCGGCTCGTTGTAGACGTAGCACGACGTCGCGGAGAGGGCGACGAGCGCGAACAGCGCGGAGGCGAAACGGGCCATTATTGACCTCCATCCACGATCTTCGGGGAGCGTCCCCGCGGACATCGATGCCGCGATCCCGCGGGATGAGAGGCTCAGGTATAAACTACCATCGGCTGTTCGGCCCGTCACGTGAATTGCGACTGTTGGAGAATTTTGATTTTCTCATGGAAACGTGTTATTTTCCCAACCAGGACAGATTGAGTTTGCGTTCGTGCGATGTCCCTGCAAGCATTCCAAGCAAAAAGTCGATTTTCTCAGTGGAGGTACCGCATGAGGTTCCTTAAGGCGGCGACATTCTTCTCCCTTTTCGCGGCCATTCTCCTGTCGGCTTGCCAAGTGGCCGGCTCGGTGAGCGACAGCAACCGCGAGGCCCTCGAGGGCGTCTTCCTCCAGACCCATATCGGCGAGGTCGAGAGCGACCGCGCCCTGGTCTCGAGGGCGGCCGTGCCCTATGCCGACATCAAGGCCGGCGTGGCCATCCCGACGACGGGAGCCGTGACCAAGACCTCCTACCCCGAGTACGGCCAGACCACGCGGTACGCGATCGTCGCGACGGCGACTCCGGGCATCTACAAGGCGACCGTGACGACGGACTACGCCGACTGGAGCGTCCGCGCGAGCGCCCGCGAGGTCTACTACATCCGCGACAACGCGCCGACCGGCGTCTACGGGGTCGAGGACGAGATCCTCGCCGCCGACCTGACGACGGCTGATACCCGATACCGAGAGACCATGGAGACCACCTACCGATCCTCCTACAGCGATTCCAGCTCGGTCCGCCGCGAGACGATCGCCGACGACACGATCCATGCCCTGGGCAAGCT
Source organism: uncultured Treponemataceae bacterium (assembly GCA_964399065.1). Lineage (GTDB taxonomy): Bacteria > Spirochaetota > Spirochaetia > Treponematales > Rectinemataceae > JAKLFE01. The sequence continues at coordinate 8,248 of CAYNPQ010000021.1, forward strand.
CGATTCGCTGAGCTCGGGCTCCATGGTCTACGACACGGTGGCCGGAGCGACCCTCCCCACCAACGCCGCCGCCCTCTGGTCGAGCAAGGTGACCTACAGCCAGTCCTCGGCGGGCACTTCGAACGTCGTGGCCGCACTCCTCGGCTTTTCCATGTCGGCGACCTACACGACCACGGGCACACGCTACTACACCGAGGTTCCCGTCACCACGACCGGCTATGACCAGATGAACTCCTCGGTCTGGTACGAGGAGACCAAGGCCGACGGCGCCCTGGTGGCCCGCACCGTCACCCGCGAGAACTACTACATGAACACGACCACCCAGGCCCGGAGCACCAAGACCGTCAGGACCCGGTCGATCCTCTACGACAGCTCCGGCAAGAAGAACCTGCAGCTCGAGAAGGAAGGCTACGACGCGAGCAGCCTCTCTTTCTACTGAACCTCGTCCTCCATCCTGGACAGGCCGGAAGCCGGGCGCTTCCGGCCTTATATTATGCGTCTCGCAGGGAGGAGCATCGCGGTTCCTGGGCATCGAGGTCATAATGACGGGGGGGAAGCATGACGAAGTTTTCGTTCCGCGCTTACGAGTCGGGCTTCGCCGCCGAGGTCGCGGCCCTCATGGCATCCGAGCGGCGAGCGAGGAGGGCGCGCTGTCCCCTCCTCCCTGCGGGGCTCGACGACGAGGGCGCGGCCGCGAAGCTCCTCGCCGGGGCGGGCGAAGGCGACCTGGCCCTCGATGATGAGGGCAGGCCGCGAGGCTTCCTCTTCGCGGAGCGGATCGAGGACCCGACCTGGGGCAGCCGGATCGAGGTGCATGCTGATCGCTGGGCCTTCCCCTACCTCCGCGAGGGAGGCGAGGATGCTTCGCCTCCCGGCGCGGCGGTCGCCGCCCTCGCCAGGCTCTATGCCCGCGGTTTCGCGCGGGTATCCAAGGGCGAGCTCGAGCACCGGGTCCACTGCACGGCCAATGACCGGGCTTCGCTCGAAGCCTGGTTCCGGCTGGGCTTCGGCATGGAGCAGGCCTACGCCGCGGCGAGGCTGGATCGGCTCGCGGCGGGGATCGACGCCGAGGTCTCGAGGACTGTCCCCGGCCTCGAGATCCGCGCCGCCCGGCCCGGCGACGAGGATGCCCTCGAATCCCTCTCCCCGATCATCGCGTTGGCCCAGGCCGCGGCCCCGACCTGGGCCGGGGCCCCGCCCGAATACCTCGCCGGGCTCCGCGAGGGCTTCCGGGGCCTCGTCGCCGAGGAGGGGGCCATCGTCCTCCTCGCCTTCCGGGAGGGTCGGGCGGTCGGCTACCAGGCCTGGTTCCCCGCCTCCGCCGATCCGGTGGACGGTGCCGCCGAGGAGGCGGTCGAGCTCGCGGTCGGGGGGACAGTCCTTGAGGAACGTGGCCGAGGCATCGGCCTGGCCCTGACCGCGCGGGGGATCGCCGCGGCGAGGGAGCGCGGGTACCGCTCCTGTTTCATCGACTGGCGCACGACCAACCCCCTCTCCTCGAGCTTCTGGCCGGCTCGCGGCTTCGAGCCCCATCTCTACCGCCTCTCCCGGCGCCTCGATCCCCTCTCCGCGCGGGCCTGAAGCACGCGGCTCCGCTTGTGGCGCAGGCCCTCCGCGGGCGATACTTGAGGCATGGAGACAGCCAAGTACGGCCTGGCGCTCTGCGCCCTGGGCCTCGAGAAGATAGTCCAGTCGGAGATCGAGAGGATCGGCCTCAAGCCCGCCGGGCGCGAGGCCGGCCGCGTCCGCTTCGAACTCGGAGAGGCGCCCGACGCGGCCCTCATGCGCGCGAACCTCTGCCTCCGCTGCGCGGAGCGCGTGCTCATCGAGGCGGGGCGCTTCCACGCGGAGAACTTCGACGAGCTCTTCGAGCAGATCCGCTCCATCCCCTGGGAAGCCTACTTCCGCCGCGACGACCGGCTCGCCATCGAGCGGGTGCGGCTCCGCGACTCGGCGCTCGCAGCGCAGACCTCGGTGCAGTCCGTCGCGCACAAGGCCGTCTACGACCGCCTCGGCAAGGCCTACAATCTCACGCGGCTCCCCGAGTCCGGGGCCGAGCGCTCGCTCCGGATCTACATCGAGTCCGACGGCTGCCTCCTCGGCCTCGACTCCTCGGGGGAGGCCCTCCACCGCCGTGGCTACCGGAGGAACGCGGTCGAGGCCCCCCTCAAGGAGACCGTCGCGGCCGGCATCCTCTTCCTCTCGGGCTGGAACCGGCGCATCCCCCTGCTCGATCCCTTCTGCGGCTCGGGCACCATCGGGGTCGAGGCCGCGCTCTACGCGATCGACCGCGCGCCCGGCCTCGGCCGCGCCTTCGCCCTCGAGGGCATGCCCTTCGCGGCGGCCGCGGTCCTACGGGCCGAGGTCGCGGCCGCCGAGTCCCGCGTGCGCCGCGACGTTGAGTTCCGCATAACCTGTTCCGACGTCGACCCCCGCGCCCTCGAGGCCGCGCGCGCGAACGCCTCCCTGGCCGGCGTCGCGGCGGGCATCGAGTTCCGGAAGGGCCGCGCCGAGGAGGCCTCGCCCGGCTACGAGGAGGGCTACCTCCTCTGCAACCCGCCCTACGGGGAGCGGCTCGGCACGGAGGAGGAGGCCGAGGGGCTCTACCGGCGCATGGGCGAGGCGGCGGAGCGATTCACGGGCTGGGGCCTCGGCTTCGTCGCGAACCGCCCCGACTTCGGCGACTTCTTCGGCTACGAGGCCCCGCATCCGCGCAAGATCGTCAACGGGGCCGAGGAGCAGTGGTTCCACTGGTACGCGCCGGGCCAAGCCCTGTCCCCGAGCCAGCCCCGGGCGCCGGGCCAAGCCCGGTCGCCGGGCAGCGTCCGGCGCGCATCGGGGGAGGGAGCCCGGTCGTCGGGAGGGCATCGTTCGCCTGGCGCTCGATCCGGGCGCGGGGCATCCGCGGGCAAGGGACCGCGGGGAGGCGGTGCGGACATGAAGACGCGCGACGCGTCGAAGGATGGGGAGCGCCCCCTTCCGTGGCGCCCCTGGATCGGCCCGGACCTGCCGGGCTGGAGGAAGTCGGGCCGCGCGGAGCGGTTCGAGGACGGGCGGGAGGAACCCCGCCGCGCGGCCGGGCATCCCCGCGGGCCGGACAAGTCGGGCTGGAAGAAGCGACAGGGCTGAGCGCGCCGGCGCTCAGGCCGGCACTTATCCCCGCAGCTCTCGCTCTGCCCTCGTGAGGTTGTCCAGGATCCGCGCCAGGCTCCCCTCGAAGGCGGCGACCTCCTCGGCGCCCATCCCCTCGTAGTACAGCGCGGTCATGCGCGCCGACAGCGCTCGGTACTTCGCCTCGAGGGCGCGGTCGGCCTCGGTCCGCTCGACCAGCACGAGCCTGCGGTCGCCGGGCGAGGCCGAGCGGCGGACGAGGCCGGCAGCCTCGAGCCGGTCGAGCATGCTCGTCAGGGTTGAGGGCTCGAGGGCGGTCTCCTTCGAGAGCTCCCCGACGGGGATCGCGCCTCCCTTGCGCCAGAGGGCGAAGAGGATGCGGCCCTGCGCGGGGTTGATGGGGAAGCCGCCCTCCTCCCTGAGGAGCCGGGCGAAGACCCGCGACGAGACTTGATGGACCTTGGCGAGGAGAAAGCCGCCCATCGACGGCGGTTTGCCCCGCCCGCCCCGGCCGCTCACAGCTCGAAGTCGAAGGGCCGGGCGGCGCACCAGCCGCGGGCCCTGACGGGGTCGATGCGGAGCAGGGAGTAGTCGGGATCCCCGCGGCCCGCGGGATAGTAGCGCTCCCATCCCTCGACCCAGATAGCCTCACGCGCCCCGGGGTCGGGCACTGCCCTGCCGCTGAGGCAGATGCCCATGAACTCGCCGGGGATCATGAAGTACGCGCTCGCCCAGGCGTCCCTGCCGAGCTGCGCCACCTTGATCGATGAGGTATTCGTGCCGAGGTAGACGCCCAGGCCTTTTCCCTCGAAGAAGGGGGCGAGCCCCGGGAACTGCGCCTTGTTGCGCAGGTTGAAGAGGGCGCGCTGGTACGGGTACTCCTCCCCGGCCGTCGTGGCCAGGACGAGCATGTCGGCCCGATCCATGATGTACCGCGCCGTCGCCTCGAGCCCATCGCGCTCCATGACCGCCTCCCCTCCGGCGCAGCGCCGGAATGTTTCCATGACGAATAGTACCATATCGAAATAATTCGTCAAGGCCGGCTCCGGGGACCGGGGCGGGGCGCCGGGAGGTCCGGGGATCCGCCTCGCGGGCCGCTTGGAAGGGGGGGCGCGGGGGGGCCACCTTCGCCGAAGGTGGCCCTCCCGCTCTCTTCCCGACCGCATCGCCGGAAGCGGGGGCCGCGGAAAAGGAAAGGCCGCCCATGACGGGCGGCCTTGTGGCGCTTCGCCTCGACGCGTTTTGTATCAGGTCTCGGCAATCAGTAGGGTCTTCGCGTCGAGCTTCAACTTGAGGTCCTGCGGATTCATCCGGCCGTGGTCCTTTACCACTATGAAGTGGATGTACTCGGATTTTGGCTCGAGGAGGATGAGGACGGCGATCCCGTCCATGTACTCGCGCAGGATGACGGGGACGTTGTTCTTGTCGACGAGGGGCTCCTCGCCGATGAGGGTGCAGGAGTACCAGACCTCGACGCCCATCTCCGCGGCGAACTGGGCGACCTTGCCCATGTGGTCCTTGGTGGCGCGGGTGAAGTCGAAGCCGTCGATGATGAGGGTCTTCGCCTTGAAGCCGCCGTCGACGACCATCGCCTTGAGGGAGCGGAGGATCTGGTCGATCGACACGCCTTCCTGGGCGAAGTTCATGATGACGCGGTTCTTGACGAGCTCGTCCTTGACCTCGCCGAGCTTCTCGAGGCTCTTGCGCTTGGCCAGCTCGCCGAAGATGTTCTCGTACCAAGAGATGACGTAGCTCGTGTGCGCCGTGAAGGAGACGTGGATGACCTTCTCGCCCTGGAGAAGCTTGTCGAGGGCGAGCTGCACGAGCACCGAGGTCTTGCCGATGCCCTTGCGGCTGGCGATGACGCCGACGTTGCCGGGCTTGAGGCCTCCCTCGATGGACTTCTCCAGGAGGCGCACCGGGCTCTTGGCGATGAGCTCCTCTTTCAGCATAGGGTCTCCTTTACTCTGTCATGGGGACGGTCGGGAGGAAGGTCGGAAGGCGGGAATGGAAGACGAAGGATCAAGCGGCCTCCTCCTTTCCGGTACTCAGTATAACCGCAAAACGCCGATCCGGCAAAGGAACAACGAGAGGGGATTGGCCGCAGAGGCGCTGAGACGCGGAGTGAAGAGGCATAAAGGGTCTAAACGGAGGTAGGCGATCCCATGTGCCATGGTCTCGTTTCCCCGGTCTTCTCAAACCTATCCTCTCTGCGACTCTGCGTCTCTGCGGTTCAATCTTCTATCTTCCCTGCTCGGCCTTCTTCTTCTCGAGGTACTCCTTGCGGAGCTGCTCGGAGACGTTGGTCGGGACCTTGCCGTACTTCAGGAACTCCATCGTGAACTCGGCCTTGCCCTGGGACATGGAGCGGAGGACGGTGGAGTAGCCGAACATCTCGGAGAGGGGCACCTCGGCCTCGACCTTGCAGAAGGCGCCGTCCTCGGTGGAGGAGGTGATCATGCCGCGCCGCTGGTTGATGGAGCCGAAGATGTTGCCCTGGAACTCGGTCGGGCTCTCGACGGAGACGCGCATGATGGGCTCGAGGATGACGGGCTTGGCCTTCTCGTAGGACTCGCGGAAGCCGCCGATCGCGGCGAGCTGGAAGGCGATGTCCGAGGAGTCGACGGGGTGGGACTGGCCGTCGTTGATGGTCACCTTGGTGTTGACGATGGGGAAGCCGAGGAGGGTGCCCTTCTTGATGGCCTCCTTGAAGCCCTTGTCGCAGCTCGGGATGAACTCCCTCGGGATGGCGCCGCCCTTGACGGAGTCGACGAATTCGTAGTTCGCGGAGTCGCAGGGCTCGATGAAGCCGGCGACGCGGCCGTACTGGCCCGAGCCGCCGGTCTGCTTCTTGTGGGTGTAGTTGAAGTCCGCCCGCTGGGTGATGGCCTCGCGGTACGCGACCTGGGGCATGCCCGTGGTGACCTCGCACTTGTACTCGCGCCGCATGCGCTCGATGTAGACCTCGAGGTGGAGCTCGCCCATGCCCTTGATGATGCACTGGCTGGACTCGGGGTCGACGTAGCTCTGGAAGGTGGGGTCTTCCTTGGTGAAGCGGTTGAGGGCCTTGCCCATCTGGTCGCCGGACTTCTTGTCCTTGGGCTCGATGGCGAGGGAGATGACCGGGTCGGGCACGTACATCGAGGTCATGGCGTAGTTGAGGTCGGGGTCGCAGAAGGTGTCGCCCGAGGCGCAGTCCACGCCGAAGAGGGCCACGATGTCGCCGTTGGAGCCCTCGTTGATGTCCTCCATGTTGTTCGCGTGCATGCGCACGAGGCGGCCGACCTTGAACTTCTTGCGGGCGCGGGTGTTGTAGAGCTCGTCGCCCTTCTTGAGCTCGCCCTGGTAGACGCGGACGTAGGTGAGCTGGCCGTACTGGCCGTCCTCGAGCTTGAAGCCGAGGGCGACGGTCTTAGCCTCCGGGTCGGCCTTGAGCTCGACCTCGGCCTCGCCCTTGTCGAGGTCGAGGGCGATGTTGCGGACCTCGGTGGGGTCGGGGAGGTAGCGCGCGACGCCGTCGAGGAGGAGCTGGACGCCCTTGTTCTTGTAGGCCGAGCCGACGAAGACGGGGACGAGCTTCTCGGCGACGCAGCCGGCCCGGACGGCCTCGAGGATCATGTCGTTCGAGACCTGTCCCTCGAGGTAGGCCTCCGCGAGCTCGTCCGAGAACATCGAGGCGGAGTCGATGAGCTCGTCGCGGTAGCGCTCGGCGTCGGACTGGAGGTGGGGCGGGATCTCGGCGTAGCGGAGATCCGTGCCGCCGTCGCCGTCGAAGTAGACGGCCTTCATGTCGAGGAGGTCGATCACGCCCTCGAGCTTGTCCTCGAGGCCGATGGGGATGGTCATGAAGACCGGATTCAAGCCGAGCTTCTCGGCGAGCTGGGCCTTGACCCGGAAGGGGTTGGCGCCGGTCCGGTCGCACTTGTTGATGAAGGCGAGCCGGGGAACGTGGTAGCGCTTGAGCTGGCGGTCCACCGTGATCGACTGGGACTGGACCCCGCCGACCGCGCAGAGCACGAGGATGGCACCGTCGAGGACGCGCAGGGAGCGCTCGACCTCGATGGTGAAATCCACGTGGCCGGGGGTGTCGATCAGGTTGATCGTGATGTCCTTCCAGGTGACGTTAGTCGCCGCCGACTGGATGGTGATGCCCCGCTCGCGCTCGAGGTCCATGGAGTCCATGGTGGCGCCGACGCCATCCTTGCCGTGGACCTCGTGGATCGCGTGGATCTTCTGGCAGTAGAAGAGGATTCGCTCGGAAAGGGTGGTCTTACCCGAGTCGATATGGGCGCTGATGCCGATATTCCGCATCTTGGTAATGTCGATGGACATGTCGGTCGTTACCTCTCCCGTACTAGTATAGTCAAACTGCGCCGCGAAGCTCGTTGTCTGTCACCGGGGGGCGGGGCGGCTTGGAGGCCATCCGCATTGAAAGCTTTGCGGTTTTTCGACGTTTCGTGGAAAAACCTTGGGCTGGCTTGCAGTATAGTGATAGACAAGAGAAGAATCAAGCCCTCGAGCGTTTCGACCTTGCGCGTCCATGATTTGCAGGTATAATCCTTCCTCCGCTCATCCGTACTGATTCATCCGCCTGATCCCGGCCCCGGTCCTGTCGTCCGCCTCGATCATGGGTTATCATTGTACTCATGGAAGGATCCATGGCTCGTCCCGAGGAATCCGGTTTCTGCCTTACTCGATATACCGTTACCCTCATCCTGTCGACGATCCTCATCCTGTCGGTCGCTTGCGCTCCCAAGGCTGTCGAGCAGCCGAAGACGGTCAAGGTGGGAGTCCTCTTCCCCATGAGCGGCAGTCTGGCCGACAAGGGCAAGGACTCCTCCTCGGGGGCCCTCCTCGCCTTCGAAGAGGTGAATGCCGCGGGAGGGATAAAGTCCCTCGGAGGGGCCAGGCTCGAGATGGTCCTCGCCGACTCCAAGGGCGATCCCGCGACCGGGGCGGCGGAGACGGTCCGGCTCGCCGGGGAGCCCGGGCTCGTCGCGATCGTCGGCACCTACCAGAGCGCGGTCACCAAGGTGGCGACCCAGGAGGCGGAGCGACTCCGGCTGCCCTTCGTCGTGAGCATCAGCCTCGCCGACGTGATCACCGAGCGCGGCTTCCGCTACACCTTCCGGGTCCAGCCCAAGGCGGCCTTCTACGCCCGCGACGAGGTCGCCTTCCTCGCCGACCTCGCCTCGATGGCGGGGCTCAAGGTCAAGCGCGTGGCCCTCATCCACGAGAACACCGATTTCGGGACCGCCTCGGCCCTCGCCCAGAAGCGCGCCCTCATCGAGCGGGGCTTCGACATCGTCGCCGAGGAGAGCTACGTGGCCGAGGGGGTGCGCGACCTGTCGGCCGAGGTCCGCAGGGTCCTGGCCGCGAAGCCCGACGCCATCCTCGAGGTGACCTATCTCAGGGACAGCGTCCTCATCCGCCGCGCCCTCGCCGCGGCCGGGTCCCGCGTGCCACTCCTCGACCTCGCCGGCGGCACGGTCTCACCCGAGTACCGCCAGGAGCTCGGTTCCCTCGCCGAAGGGACGCTCTCGATGGCGGAATACTCGAAGTACGCCGAGGGCGGGGGCGAGCTGGACCGGCGCTTCCGCGCGCGCTTCGGGACGGACATAACGGGGGACAGTGCCTACGCCTACCAATCCGTCCTGGTGCTGCGTGACGCGCTCGAGCGGGCCGGCTCCGCGGACCGGGCCAGGCTCCGCGAGGCCCTCGCCGCGACCGACCTGCCCAGGGGGCCGGCCATGATACTGCCCGCGGCCCGGCTCCGCTTCGATGCGGCCGGCCAGAACGAGACCGCGCGGCTCTTCGTCGTGCAGGTGCAGGACGGCGATTGGAAGCCGGTCTGGCCGCCCGAGTACGCCGTCGCCCCGGTCAGGCTCGGGAAGCGCCCTGAATGAGGGGTATCCGGGGCGGCGGCATCGCGGCCCAATTCGTCCGCGCACTCGTCCTCGTCGCCGTGGTCTCGGTGATTGCGGTCTGGCTCGGGCTCGCCCTCATCTTCAGGCGAGGCCAGGTCCGCTCGGTCGCCGAGACCCAGGCGGCGAGCGCCGAGAAGGTCGCCATACTCATCGCCGACTACTTCGACGCGGCGATCCGGAACCTGCAGATCTTCGACGGTATCGAGGCCCCCGGCACGCTCGGCCGCGCGGAGGCGAACGCCGCACTGGAGCGTTTCCTCATGTACGCCCAGCCGGTCTTCTCGCAGGTCGCCCTCCTGGATTCCGGCGGGCGCGAGGTCGCCAAGGCCTCGAGGTTCCACAGCTACCTGCCCGGGGAGCTCGCCGACCTGGGGGACAGTCCCGCCTTCCGCGCCGCCTCGGCTGGCGATCGCTTCCTGAGCGACGTCTACGTCTCGCGCGAGGGAGGGCTCCTCTCCGTCTCGATCGCGCTGCCCCTCATGGCCCGCGGCGCGGGGCCCCGCTGCGTCCTGGTCGCCGAGCTCAACGCGAGCGGCCTCTGGAGTGAGGTCGCCGACATCCGGATCGGGGAGACCGGCTACGTCTACCTCGTCGACTCCCGCGGCCGCTTCGTGGCCTACCAGGAGCCCTCGACCATCCTCCAGCGCTACGGCGAGGACATGAGGCGCATGCCGCCGGTGGCCGATTTCATACGAACGGCGGGGACAGACGTCTCCCGGGGGGCGGCGGGGGGCGGCGCGGCCGGCATCAGGCGGTACCGCGGCCTGACCGGGGCCGAGGCGCTCGGCCTGTACGTGCCCGTGCGGGGCAGCTCCTGGGCAGTCGTGGCCGAGCTGCCCGTCCGCGAGGCCTTCGCGGACCTGGATCGCCTGCAGCTGTACATCGCCGTCGTCGGCATCGTCGGGGCCGCCACCGCGGGCCTCGCGGGCCTCGTCGTCGCGTCGCGGCTCTCGAGGCCCGTCGCCGCCCTCACCGAGGCCGCGCGGCGGCTCGGCGAGGGGGAGGAAGGCGACGTGTCCCTCGACCTCGGGCGCGACGACGAGCTCGGCGTGCTGGCCCGCGCCTTCCGCTCGATGCAAGAGAGCTTGCGCGCCAGGTCCGGGGACCTCGCGCGGCGGCTCGACGAGTTGACGGAGGCCAAGGCGGAGCTCCTTCGGAGCGAGCGCAAGTTCCACGGCGTATTCGACCAGACCTTCCAGCTCATGGGCATCCTCGACGCCGCGGGCCGGCTCGTCGAGGCGAACCAGAACGCCCTGGACCTGATCGACAGGCCGAAGGACGAGGTCCTCGGGCGGCCCTTCTGGGAGACCCCCTGGTGGGAGCCCTTCCCCGCCCAGGCGACCGCGCTGCGAAGCGCCATCTCCCGGTCGGCCGGAGGCAGCTTCGAGCGCTTCGAGGTGGACCATCTCGACCGGGACGGCCGCCCCCTCCACATCGATTTCTCCCTGAAGCCCGTCCTGGACGAGGAGGGGAAGGTCGTCCTCCTCGTCGCGGAGGGCCGCGACATCACGGAGCGGAAGACCGCCGAGAGGACCCTCAAGTCGAGCCTGCGGGAAAAGGAGATCCTCCTCAAGGAGATCCACCACCGCGTCAAGAACAACCTGCAGGTGATCGTGAGCCTCCTCAGCCTCCAGTCCTCGCGGATATCGGATCCGGAGGTGGTCCAAGTCTACGAGGAGGGCATCGGACGCGTGCGGACGATGGCCCAGGTCCACGAGCTCCTCTACCAGTCGCCGAGCCTCTCGGGCATCGACCTGGCCGAGCAGGTCCGGCTGATCGCGGACGACCTGTACAACGCCTACCGCCACGGCTTCGGCGAGGTCAGGCTCTCCGTGGAGGCCGAATCGGTCGAGCTCGGCGTCGACCAGGCCATACCCTGCGGCCTCCTCGTCAACGAGGTGCTCACGAACTCATTCAAGTACGCATTCCCGCCCGCGAGCCGGGCGGGAGGCCTCGTGTCCATCCGCCTCGCGCGGGAGGAGGGGGATCGGGTCTCGCTGGAGATCTCGGACGACGGGATCGGCATACCGAAGGGCGTCGAGCTCGGCGGGGCCGAGTGGATCGGCCTCTCCCTTGTGTCCCTCCTCGTCGAGCAGCTCCGGGGCACCGTGGAGCTCGACCGCTCGGCCGGCACCCGGTACCTCATCCGCTTCCGCGTCCCGACCCTGCCCGGAACGATTGCCACTAAGCCCGCTCCGTGATATCTTCGCCCGATCGGAGGCGCCATGCAAGCGTTGATATTGGCCGCCGGGATGGGCAAGCGTCTCGGGGCTCTCACCAGGGAAGCCACCAAGTGCATGGTCGAGGTCTGCGGCAGGAAGCTCATCGACAGCGCCCTCGAGGCCGTCGTCGAGGCCGGGATCAGGGACGTCACCATCGTCATCGGCTACAAGGGGGACAACCTCCGCCGCTACCTCGAGGCCGCGTCCTACCCCTCCCTCCGCTTCCATTTCGTCGAGAACCCCATCTACGACAAGACCAACAACATCTACTCCCTCTGGCTGGCGCGCGAGGCCCTGGCGGCCGACGACACCATCCTCATCGAGAGCGACCTCATCTTCGAGCGCGACCTCCTGCGGGACCTGGTGCAGGCCAAGGAGCCGAACGTCGCCGTGGTCGCGCGCTGGAAGTCCTGGATGGACGGCACGGTGACCCTCCTCGACGGGGAGGGTTACGTCCGCAGCGTCATCGACAAGAAGGACTTCAAGTGGAAGAACATCGACGAGTACTACAAGACCGTCAACATCTACAAGCTCTCCAAGGAATTCTCGGCCAACTACTACCTGCCCTTCATGGAGGCCCACCTCGCCTCCTTCGGGCGGAACCAGTACTATGAGCAGGTCCTGAAGCTCCTCTCCTTCGTCGACGGCCCGCGGATCAAGGGCTTCAAGATCAAGAAGCGCCGCTGGTACGAGATCGACGATCCCCAGGACCTCGACATCGCCGAGACCCTCTTCGCCGCGGACGCCGACCGGCTCGAGCGCTTCCAGGCCCGCTACGGCGGCTACTGGCGCTTCCCCTTCCTCAAGGACTTCTGCTACCTCGTCAATCCCTACTTCCCGCCCAAGCGCATGATCAAGGAGATGAAGGCCAGCTTCGAGCCCCTCCTCGGCCAGTATCCCTCGGGCGCGCGGGTCATGGGCATCCTCGCGGGCAAGACCTTCGGCATCGACCCCTCGCGCGTGGCCGTGGGCAACGGCGCGGCCGAGCTCATCCGCCACCTCTTCGAGGAGGTGCCCGGCGAGGTCGGCGTGCTCTATCCCGCCTTCAACGAGTACCCGGCCCGCGCCGGCAAGGGACGGGTCCGCAAGATCTTCGCCGACCCCGAGAGCCTCGGGTACGGGTTGGGCGACATCGCGCCGAAGCTCGACGGCCTCGGCGTCCTCGTCGTCGTCAACCCCGACAACCCCTCGGGCCACTTCATCGAGAAAACCGAGATGACCGCCCTCGTCGCGGCCTGCCGCGAGAAGGGAGTCGTCCTCGTCGTGGACGAGTCCTTCGTCGACTTCGCGGAGGATCGCCTGCGATACAGCCTCCTGGACGACGAGCTCCTCGCCGCGAATCCCCACCTCGTGGTGGTGAAGAGCATCTCGAAGAGCTACGGCGTGCCCGGCCTCCGCCTCGGCGTCCTCGCCTCGTCGAGGCCCGGCCTCGTCGCCTCGCTCCGCAAGACCCTGCCCGTGTGGAACATCAACTCATTCGGCGAGTTCTTCCTGCAGATCGTCGACAAGTACAAGTCCGACTACCGCGAGGCCTGCGGGCGGCTCGCGGTCGAGCGCGGCAAGCTCGCCGCGGGGCTGGCCGCCCTCCGCTCCCTCGAGCCCCTGCCCTCGCAGGCGAACTACATCGCCTGCCGCGTGCGGCCGCCCTTCGGCTCCACCGAGATCTGCGCCCGCCTCCTCCAGGACCACGGCATCCTCGCCAAGGACCTCGCGGGCAAGGAGGGCATGAAGGGCGACTGGCTCCGCTTCGCGGTCCGCGACGAGAAGGACAACGCCGCCCTCGTCATGGCCCTCGCCACGATCGAGAAGGAGGGGCCGAGGGCCTGACCCGCGGCCCCTAGATGTAGCGGATCTCCCACTCCACGGGGCCGGCGGCCGCCAGGGTCGCGCTCACGCCGCAGTACTTCTCCTGGGACAGGGTGACGGCCTTGCGGACGTTGGCCTCGTCGAGCTTGTCCGAGGCCTTGAACTCGTAGACGATCCTGAAGGCCGTGTAGCGCTTCGGGTGCTCCTCGGCCACCTCGCCCTCCAGCTTCATGTCGAACCAGGTGAGGGGCTCGCGCATCTTCGCGAGGATCGACACGACGTCCATGCCCGTGCAGCCGGCCAGCGCGGCGAGGACGAGGGCCTTCGGCGAGGGGCCCGAGTCTGCCCCGCCCGAGGCGGCGTCCGCGTCGAGGCGGACCTTGTGCCCGTAGACCTCGGCCTCGAAGGCCATGCCTCCCGCCCAGGCGCAGCTGATCTCCTTCTTCATCGGGGTCCTCCTCGCGTCGAGTATAGCCGAGCCGCCGCCGCCGCGCGAGCCGTCATTTCACCGGCTCCAATTCGACGGTGAAATGATCCGTCATTTCACCGGCTCCAATTCGACGGTGAAATGACGAAGGATGGGCGCCTCGCGCGTTATGCGATATCCTCGCGTTATGCGATCCCGCCTGGCGTGGACGTTGGCCAGGACCGCGGCGACGTAGTCCATGTGGTTGTCGGTGTAGGTGCGGCGCGGGATCGCGAGGCGGAGGAGCTCGAGGGCGGGGTAGCGGTTCTCGCGGCTGTCGGGATCGCGGTCCGCGAGGAGGGTGCCGATCTCGACGCCGCGCACGCCGCCCTCGACATAGGCCTCGACGCCGAGGGTCTGGGCGACGTACTCCTCCCTGGGGACCTTCGGGAGGAAGCGCTTCGCGTCGACGAAGATCGCGTGGCCGCCGTAGGGCTTGAGTACGGGCACCCCGTAGCCGTCGAGCCGCGCGCCGAGCCGCGCCACCTGCCCGATCCTGGCCTCGAGGTAGTCGAACTCGGTGGCCTCGCGGAGGCCCACGGAGAGGGCGCCGAGGTCGCGGCCCGCCATGCCGCCGTAGGTGTTGAAGCCCTCGTACATGATGTTGAAGGAGCAGGTCCGGCGGTAGAGCTCCTCCTCGCGGAAGCAGATCAGGCCGCCGATGTTGACGATGCCGTCCTTCTTGCTCGACATGGTCGCGCCGTCCGCGAAGGAGAACATCTCGCGGGCGATTTCGCGTATCGTCTTGCCCGCGTAGCCCGGCTCGCGGAGCTTGATGAAGTACGCGTTCTCCGCGAAGCGCGCGGCGTCGAGGAAGAGGGGGATGCCGTGCTTCCCGCAGAGCGCGGAGACGCCGCGGATGTTCTCCATCGAGACGGGCTGGCCGCCCGAGGAGTTGCAGGTGACGGTCACGATGCAGAAGGGGATGTCCTCCCTGCGGCGCTCCTCGAAGACCTTCTCGAGCTTGCCGAGGTCGACGTTGCCCTTGAAGGGCCGCTCGACCGTCGGGTCGAAGGCCTCGTCCACGGTGCAGTCGACCGCGTGGGCCCCGCGGTTCTCGATGTGGCCCTTCGTCGTGTCGAAGTGCGAGTTGCCGGGGACGACCTTGCCCGCGCCCTCGCGGCCGGGGCCGATGAGCGTGGACATGAGGACGTTCTCCGCGGCGCGGCCCTGGTGCGCCGGCAGGAACCAGTCGAAGCCCATGACCTCCTTCACGGCGTCCTTGAGCTTGTAGTAGGACGAGGCGCCCGCGTAGCTCTCGTCGCCGAGCATCATCTCGGCCCACTGGGCCGAGGACATCGCGCCCGTGCCGGAGTCGGTGAGGAGGTCGACGAAGACCTCGTCCGAGCGGAGGTTGAAGAGGTTGTACCTCGCCGCGGCGATCGCGCGCTCGCGCTCCGCGCGCGTCGTGCGGCGGATGGTCTCTATCGTCTTGACGCGCCAGGGTTCGGCGAAGGGCAGGTCCATGTTCGGTTCTCCTCGGGGCTACTCTGGCCGAAATATATCCTCTGTCCCTGCCCATGTCAAAGGGTGAAACGCAGATATTTATCGATGTTGTAGTTACTTATAGAAACGCCGCGATCGCCGGGGAGCGCCGCGGGACGAGCGCCCGGTGCCCCGCCGCGCGCCGGGCGAACGAGATCGCATAACGTTCCCCGCGGCCGGAGGCGCCGCCCCGTTGCCCATGGCCGCCCCGGAGGGATACTATACGGCCAGATGCGCTCCTGGAAGCAGTCCTTCTCGGCCCTGTGGGCGGCGGAGATGCTCGCCATCGCGGGCTTCTCGACCTCCAACCCCATCATCCCCCTCTACCTCGGCGAGCTCGGCGTGACCGACACGGCCGCGCTCAACTGGTGGAACGGCGTCATCAACATAGCCCCAGCCGTCGCCCTCGCCCTGTTCGCGCCGGTCTGGGGCAGCCTCGCGGACCGCTACGGCCGCAAGCTCATGCTCCTCCGCGCGATGATCGGCGGCTCGATCCTCATGGGCCTCCTGGCCTTCACCACCGCCCCCTGGCAGGTGCTCGTCATCAAGACCCTGCAGGGCTGCGTCACCGGCACCGTCGCCGCGGCCACCGTCCTCACCGCGAGCATCGTGCCGGCGGAGGAGGCCGGCTACCGCCTCGGCCTCATGCAGATGGGCGTGTACCTGGGCAACTCGGCCGGCCCCCTCTTCGGCGGCGTGGTCACCGACGTGGCCGGCTCGAGGGTGAACTTCGTCGCGACCGCGGTCATGCTCGCGGCCGCGGCGGTCGTCGTGTGGCGCCGGGTCGACGAGGACTTCGTGCCCAGCCGCGGCCGCTCCGGCTCGATCCTCAAGGACGCGTTGCCCGATTTCAGCGTCCTCGCGGCGACCCCGGCCCTCGCCCCCCTCCTCGTCGTCGTCCTCATGGTGAACCTCGCCTCGGGCACCGCCGGCCCCATCCTGCCCCTCGTGATCCGCGACATGACGGGGAACGCGACGGGCACGGCCTCGCTCTCGGGCCTCATCATCGGGGCCGGCTCCGTGGCCGGCGCCCTGGCGGCCGCCCTCATCGGCAAGGCCTCGGCGAGGCTCGGCTACGGAAGGACCCTCCTCGGCTGCCTGGCCGGCGCCTTCCTCTTCTCCCTGCCCCAGGGCCTCGCCCGCGATCCCTACTCCCTCCTCGTCCTGCGGATAGGCTACGGCGCCTTCCTCGGCGGGACCATGCCCTCGGTCAACGCCCTGATCGCCCAGCTCTGCGACCGCGGCCGGCAGGGTTCGACCTACGGCCTCTCCTCCTCGATGTCGAGCGTCGGCGCGGCCCTCGGCCCCGCCCTCGGCGCCTTCGCGGCCACGGCCTTCGGCTACCCCTCGGTGTTCTTCACGACCGCGGCCATCCTCGCGCTGACGGTGCTCGGCATGTCCTTCGCGCTCCGCGCGAGGGGCGGGGCCGGGCGGGAAGTCACGCCCGAGCCGGCCTTGCCCCTCGGAGCGGGCCCGGAAGGGAGCGATGACCTCGAGCCCTGAGCCCCGCGGCCGGGGCCGGTCCGCGCCCTCGCCGGCCGAGCGCGCCCTCGTCGCGGTCGCGCTCCTCCTCGCCGCCGCGATCCTCGTCGGCAGCCTCGTCGGCCTCGCGACCGGATCGAGGGGCCGCAAGCTCGGGCGCGAGGCCGCGGCCGCCCTCGCCGCCGAGGCCGGCCGCGGGGGCTACTGGTCCCTCGGCACGCTGCGCGCGAGGAGCGCCGACTCCAAGCCCGCGGTCGTCGTGGCGAGCGTCGCCTTCCCCTACGACCCGGCCGACCGCGCCTTCGCGGAGGAGCTTGAGCGCAAGGCCCCGGCCCTCAAGGCCGCGGCGATCGCCTGCCTGTCGAGGCGGAGGGCCGCGGAGCTCGGGCCCGCCTTCGAGGGCGCGGTCAAGGCCGCGTTGCGCGACGCCATCAACGGCCTCCTCTCCCTCGGCAAGGCCGGGGAGGTCTGGCTCTCGGACTTCGCCGTGATACAGTAGGGCCTCCGCGCCCGACGCTACCTCGACAGCTTGACGAGGCGCCCCTCCGGCGCGGACCAGACCGAGCCGTCCGCCTCGACGGCGACGGCGGACTCGGCCATCGCCCGCTCCTGGCTCGTCCCGTAGCCTCCCCACCATTCGTCAGGCCTTCCCGAGGCGCCGATCCGCACGACGAAGGCGAAGGGCAGGGTCGCGACGACGGTCGTCGAATAGGGCTCGTCCCTGTAAGCCTTGAGGGAGCCCGAGTAGACGACGTGGAAACGGCCCGCCGCGTCGGCGCCGAGGAGGCGGTGCTTGTAGACGGGATCCGAACCGGCCTTGGAGCCGGGAGGCAGGACCGCGCCCAGGGGCGACGCTAGGCTCCCGAGCCAGCCGCAGTCCGCGGCCAGGTCCGCGCCGCGTTGCGCGACACCAGGGCCCGAGGCCTCGAACAGCGCCAGCGTCGGCGAGCGCAGGCCCGGCGCGTAGCTCGGCCAGGCGGCGCCGGCGATCAGCCCGGCCCAGGAGGGACGCAGGTCGTAGAAGCCCGCCGTCCGGGAGACCGGGCCGAGGGTGCCGCCCGCCTCGATCCGCCATACGGCGTTTCCGCTGGAGACGTAGCCCGGGGCCTGGCGGAAGGCCAAGCCGAGGTCCCAATCGTAATAGTTCCCCTCGAGGGCGAAGCGGCCCTTGGCGAGGGGCGCCGAGCCGCGCCAGCCAGCGGACGAGTAGGTGGCTATCTCCGCGTAGTCGCTGCCCCTCCCGAGGACGGCGAGCGGCGCCACCGCCGTTCCCTCCTCGCGGAGGCCGATGAAGCCGCATCCATCGCCCGAGTACGAGGCCACCCGCTTCGCCGCCCTGAAGGCCCCGGCGAGGCCGAGCGAGGCGTCGACGCGATAGGCGTCGGGGCCTCGGAAGGCCCAGAGGCCTCCCGTCCCGTCCGGATGGAGATCGGCCAACGCGTCGCTCCGGCGATGGGCGAGGGCCTTGTAGCGGCCCGCCGTCGCGTCGTGGAGGATGACCTGAGTCTTGGCCGCGTCGCTGTCCTCTTGCAGCCTCCAGGACAGCAGGGCGCTCCCGAAGCGCGCGGCCCCGTTCGACTGGAGGCCGGGGAAGAGCTCCGTGTCCCAGG
>CAYNPQ010000021.1:26456-39174 GCA_964399065.1 uncultured Treponemataceae bacterium
AGACCGAGCCCGTGGCCGGGTCGCATTCGATGCGGCCCAGGTCCCCGGCGGCCGAGGCGTCGACGGCGATCCGCCCGGCCGCCTTGCCCGAGGCGTCGAAGCCGAGGAGCTCGGGCGCGAGCGTCGAGGCCACCCAATAGAGACCCGCGGCCGGGTCGAAGGCGAAGTCCGTGCCGAGGGTTGTCGATGCCGCCTCCAGCGCCGTCGTCGCCCAGGCCCCGCCCGAGCGCCGGTGGCAGGACGCCTTGGAGCGGGCGTAGAGTACAGGATCGCCTAACGTGTCGAGCTCGATCTCGGACAGGTCATCCTGGGTGAGGCCCGCCGGGAGCGCATAGGAGGCGGCGACGAGTCCCGTGTCGATCGAGACGGCGTAGAGCCCGGCGGGGCAGGAGAGCCAGAGCCTGCCGCGGGCGGGATCCGCCGCGGCGCGGCGATAGGGGCCGTCGGGAAGGAGCCTCGCGTCGTCCCAGGGGACGGCGATGTTCCTGGCGACGCGATAGGCGGAATAGGAAGCGGTCTGCTCGACCGCATGCGTGTAGCCCTTCTCCTCGTGGAAGCCTCGCATGGCGTACTTGTAGAGATGGCCGGGCAGGGCCGTCGGATCGGTCCAGGTCGTGAGCCCCCCGGCGTTGTCGGCCCGGACCGGAGCCTCGGCCAGGTTCGTCCCGAGGTCGGTCCTGACGATCTCCACCTTCTGCGCGTTGCCGGCCCGGAAGCCCAGGCTGATCGCGCCGTCGAGGGAGCCCGAGACGGTCTCGAGGGTCAGCGGGTCGAGATCGCCCGAGGCCTGGATGCGGAAGCAGGCCTCCTCGCCCGGCTCGAGGCGGCCGAAGAAGACGGTCCCGTCGTAGACGGCGCGGGGCGCGTCGAAGCCGCATACCACGTGCTCGACCAGGCTCGAATAGGCGGAATACTCGTGGACTCCGCCGGACAGGTCGATGACATAGTCGAACGGGTACTCCCAGGAATCCGTCGAGGCGCGGATGTAGAGCAGGTAGTCCTTCGACGGATCGTCCGACAGGGGCAGGGAACCGAACCAGGCCGGGCAGAGGATGTCGAAGGGGGAGATGATCGTCCCGTGCCGCTGCTTGTCCGTGGCGGTCGTGAACTCGCGGTAGTACATCCCGAGGAGGCGCCTCTCGTGGACCCGCACGGCGGCCCTGTCGACCCAGTCCTCCCATCCGGCGACATTCGTCGAGAAGGGGAAGTAGAGATCCTGCGCGTTGGCCGAAATGGCCGAGGAAGGCAGGCTCGCGTAGAGCTGGACGATGGCCTCCTCGCCGGGGGCCAGCGCGGGCAGGACGAAGGCGGCCGCGGCGCCCAAGGTCCCGTAGCCGCTCCCCGTGTAGCCGGGCGCGTACTTGCCGACGGCCGATACCTGGGTTCCCGGAGGCGCGCCCGCGACGTACTCGCCCCCCTCGATCCCCGCCTGGCCCGCGTTCCTGATGGAGAAGTTGAGGAGGACAGGCTTGTCGCCCCCGGCCATGACGACGGGACTGCCGTTGTAGCCGGCCCAGTAATTCGGCGCGAAGGCGGCCTTAAGGGCCGCCGTGCCGCGCGCGGAGACCACGGCGCCCAGGTCCTGGCCGCTCGTCTCGGCGCGCACGAGGGTCGGCGCGTAGGCCGCGTCCTCGACCTTGGCGACCGGCTGGCCGGCGGCCCCGAGGAGGGGGGTGACGAGGTAGTCGCTCTGGCCGCTCGGCACCGTCACCGAGAAGCGGCTGTCCCCGTCGGTCGTGACGGTCTGGGTATCGAGGGCGTTCAGCGCGTTCTGGATGACGAGGCTGATGCCGGCCGCGGGGCCGAGGCTCCGGCCCCAGGCCAGGCCGCGCGCCCCGTCCGACACGCCGACGCTGGTCTGCGAAAGACCGCTCAGGATCAGGTCGCGGCCCCCCGTCCGGCGGAGGAGATGGCGCTGCCCGTCCGCGTCCGCGAGCTCGATCAGGTCCGCCGCCCGCGTCGAGAGCGTGACGCGGTTCGAGTCGCTGATCATGCGGTTGTAATAGAACAGGAAGGCGGGCGAGGAGGAGGGGGCCGAGTCGTCGGCGAGCCAGACCTCGTACTTCTCCCTGTCGGCCGCGCTCTCGCTCCATGGATAGGGATAGCGCCGGGCAGAGCTGCCGCCCAGGTACCATTGCGCGTTCGTGCTCAGGTCGACCCAGCGGCCCCAGTAGGCGGGGGCGACCGCGGCCTTCGTCTCGGGGCCGGGCCGCGGCAGGCCGCTCGAGCCGTCGAGGTCGAAGCCGAAGTGGGCGTAGGCGCTCTTTTTCGGGTAGCTGCCGGTGGTCGCGCTCAGGTGCACGTAGAGGTAGTCGGCGGCGGGGAGGAGCTCGCGCGCGACGAAGGCGTGGCCGCCGCCGGCGGGCTTGTTCAACGTGGCCACGTTGACTTGGTCGTTCCCGCCGATCGTGTCCTGGGAGGAGATCGAGACGAAGAGCAGGTCGACGTTCTCGCACTCGTAGTCGACGCGGAGGAAATCCGGGCCGATCGTCGGGGGGAGGGCGCGCACGACGGGCGTCGCGGGCTCGGGCGGCTGGTAGGCGCCGGGCGCCTGGCCCGAAGGGTTGCAGGAGGCGAGGGCGAGGCAGAGGGCGGGAATCGCCCGGGCAAACATGCTTCTCGCGCCGACGGAGGGTCGCGCCCTGGTCATGAGGCACCTCGCCATCTTCGTGATCGCCGGCCGGAGGGCCGGAGTGCTGAAGATATCGCGTCCGGGGATTCCCGTCCAGAACCGGCCGCGCGTCGCGCGGCCGGGCCTCACTCCCCCGTGGCCGCCTCCCAGGTCTTGTACAGGAAGCGCTTGATCTTGCGCGAGGAGGTCTTCTCGAACTCCCGCGTGCGGACGTGGAGGTCGGAGATCTTCTTGTAGGGCGGCAGGGAGCGGTTCACGCGCTCGACCTCCTCCTTGACGAGCTCCCGCACGAAGGCCGGATCGGCGGCGCGCTCGGGGCCGTGGTCGGCGCCGATGGCCTCGAGGTCGGGGAAGACGACCGCGGCGACCTCCTCGGCCGCGTCCGAGCCGCCTCGCGATCGGCCGACCACCACCACCTCGCGCGCCACGCGCGAGCCGTCGAAGAAGGCCTCGATCTCCTCGGGGTAGATGTTCTTGCCGCCCGCCGTGACGATCATGCTCTTGATGCGGCCCGTGATGAAGATGTAGCCCCGGTCGTCGATCCGGCCGAGGTCCCCCGTGCGGAGCCATCCGTCGGGCGTGAAGACCGCGGCGGTGGCCTCGGGATCCTGCCAGTAGCCCTTCATGAGGGAGGGCGAAGTCACCTGGATCTCGCCGACGCCCTCGTCGTTGGGGTCGGCGATGCGGACCTGGGTGCGCCGCACGACGAGGCCGGCGGAGCGGTGGTCGTGGTAGCGAGGGGTGTTGGTCGAGATGAGGGGGCCGTTCTCGCTCATGCCGTAGCCCTGCACTATGTTGAAGCCGAGCTCGTCGAAGATCCCCGCGGTGGCCGCGTTCAAGGGGCCGCCGCCCGCGACGAGGAGGCGGACCGTGCCGAGCCCCGCGGCCTCCCTGAAGGACTTGAGCATGGCCTTGCCGATCCCCGGCAGGCCGAGGGCGAGACCGAGCTTCGATATGCCGCGCAACGCGCCGACCGCGATCCTGAGGGGGAGGGGCTTCGCCCTGACGCCCTGCAGGAGGCCCTGCGCGAGCTTGTCGTAGAGGAGGGGCACGGCGATGACGACGGTGCCGCCCGAGTCGCGCGCGTCGTCGATGATGACCTTGCCCACCACCTTCTCGCAAATCGTGATGGAGGCCCCGACCGCGATCGGAGAGGCGAGGCAGCAGGTCGTGGGATAGGTGTGGTGGAGGGGGAGGACGCACATGAAGACGTCGTCCTTCGTGATGGGGAGCGAGTGGATCGAGGCGTCGAGGTTCGCGATGATGCCCGCGTGCGAGAGGGCGATGCCCTTGGGCGCGCCCGTCGTGCCCGAGGTGAAGATGATCGAGGCGACCGCGTCGGGCTCGACGGAGGAGGCCGCGGGCAGGCCCGGACCTCCCTCGAAGGCCGAGGCCTCGGCCCAGGACGCGCCCTCGAGGGGAGGGGGGAGGGCCTCGGGCCTCGCGTCGAGGTCGACGAGGAGCCGCGCGCCCTCGACCTTCGCGAGGGCGGGGCCGAGGGCCTTCGCGTACTTGCCGCTCGCCACGGCGGCGCGCGCGCCCGCGGCCGCCACGACCTTGGCCGCGTCCTCCTCGGAGAGGAGCACGTCGAGGGGCACGGCGACGAGGCCGGCCGCGACGATCGCGAGGTAGGCGACGCCCCATTCGGGGCGGTTCTCGGACCAGATCGCGACGCGGTCCCCCTTCGAGAGGCCGCGCGAGAGGAGGAAGGAGGCGAGGGCCGTCCCCTCCCGTCCGAGCCGGGCGTAGCTCCACTCCTGGAATTCCCGCTCGCCGCGGCTGCGGTAGCGCATGGCCGTGCGCCCGGCGAAGCGGGCGGTCACGTCCCGGAACATCTCGTTGAAATTGGCCCAGCCGAAATCGGGGATCGAGGTGTCGATGTAATCCTGTATCATGTCTCTCTCCGTCCCCGCGGCGCCGGTTTCGCGCAACGTCGGCCGCGCGCCGGCCGCGCGGCCGACGGTGGCGCCCATCGCGCTCGGCGGAGGCGCGCATCGCGCCTCGCGCCGCGGGAAAACCCTTTCCTCACCCTTGAAGAGTAGCCGGAAGGCTCCGCTTGGGCAAGAAGACTAAACTTTTACGAAAATTTTGAACTTGACAGATCTGAAATCGATATCATAATCACCTCCGTCGTCAGCTCCTCGGAGCGTAACGGGAACTAGGATGC
The DNA here is from genome assembly GCA_964399065.1 of uncultured Treponemataceae bacterium. Classification (GTDB taxonomy): domain Bacteria; phylum Spirochaetota; class Spirochaetia; order Treponematales; family Rectinemataceae; genus JAKLFE01. The sequence continues at coordinate 31,256 of CAYNPQ010000021.1, forward strand.
CCGATATGGCGATGTGAAAACGTTTTCAATCGCCGTATAGGTGCAGAATGTCTAGGAGCGGATCCTGATGCCGAACGAGAGTCAGCCGGCTGCCCCGCGATGCTGGGAGCCTTTTCCGGCGGATCGCAAGCCGACGATCACGGCCCACGCCGGAGCGGAGGGCACCGAGCCCAACTCGCGGCGCTCCTTCGAGGAGGCGCTCGCGCGGGGCGTCGACTACCTGGAGGCCGACGTCCGCTTCGCGCCCGACGGTTCCGCCTATCTCTCGCACGACGAGCTCGCCCCCGCGGAGCGGGCGCGGGCCATGGGCCTCGAGGAGCTCCTGCGCCTGGTCGCGCGGGCGGGCGCGGACGGGACGGCGCCCCGGCTCAACCTCGACCTCAAGGAATTCTCGTCGATAGACGCGTTGAGCGAACTCATATTCGGCCTGGGCATGGAGTCGCGCGTCCTCCTCACCGGGGTTCGGATCGAGTCCGTGCCCGCGGTCCGCGCGGGCTGCCGCGGGCTGCCTTACTTCCTCAACGCCTCGCCCGGGCCCCTCGAGCGCATGACGCGCCGCGGCGCCGAGGCGTTCGCGCGGAGGATCCGCGGCTGCGGCGCCGTTGGGCTGAACGCCAACTGGCGCTTCGTCACGCGGACCGTCGCCCGCGCCCTGGCGGGCGCCGGCCTCGCGCTCTCGGTCTGGACCGTCGACGACGAGGCGGGCATGAGGCGCTTCCTCGGCCTCGGCGCCGACAACATCACCACCAGGTTCCCGAAGCCGCTCGCCGCGTTGCGCGACGCCGCCGGCCGGGGGCCCGTCAAGGGGGCGGCATGAGGTTCCGCGGGTACTACCACGCCCTGGGCAGGCAGCGCTTCATCCAGGCGGTCCTCTTCACGGTGTTCCTCCTCTTCTTCTTCGGACCGCTCATGAACATGGTGATGATCGCCTTCACCGACAAGTACAACTACGCCGAGCATCCCTACTTCCTGCCCTCGGCCCTGTCGCTCAAGTGGTGGCAGTTCGTGCTCTCGCAGAAGAACCTGGTGTCGTCCATCGCGCTGTCCTTCATCGTCGCGATCATCGCGACCTGCACCTCGCTCCTCATCTGCCTGCCCGCGGCCTACGCCTTCGCCCGCTTCAAGTTCCCGCTCAAGCACTTCTTCCAGTTCTCCTTCCTCTTCGCGAACGCCTTCCCGAAGATGGGCCTCTACGTCTCGATCGCGATCATCTTCTACAAGCTGAACCTCATGGGGACCTTCCCCGGCGTCCTCCTCATCCACCTCCTCGGCACCCTCATGTACATGACCTGGATCCCCGCGGGCGCCTTCCGCAACGTGCACCGCAACCAGGAGGAGGCCGCGCGCGACGTCGGCGCCACGCCCTTCCAGGCCTTCCGCCACGTCACCCTGCCCCTCGCGATGCCCGGCATCATGGTCGCCTGCATCTTCACCTTCCTCCAGTCCCTGGAGGAGGCGCAGGGCACCCTCCTCATCGGCGTGCCCAACTTCAAGACCATCCCGGTTGTCATGTACGGCGTCATCTACGACTACCCCGCCACGGCGGGCGCGGTCTTCGCGGTGATCCTCGTCCTGCCGACGCTCCTCCTGCTCGGCATATTCCGCAAGTTCATCGGCGCCGACGCCATGTCGGCCGGCTTCAGGATGAAATGAGAACGGAGCGACAGATGTCCGACAGCGCAAAGCTACGAATCGAGGGGATGACCAAGCTCTACAAGAACGGAGACGGCGTCCGCGACGTGGACCTCGAGGTGGGGGAGGGCGAGCTCGTCACCCTCCTCGGCCCCTCGGGCTGCGGCAAGACGACGATCCTCCGCGTGGTCGGAGGCTTCCTCGACGCGGACGCGGGCAAGGTGGTGCTCGGCGGCGACGAGATCACGAACCTCCCGCCCGAGCGGCGCCCGACCTCCATGGTCTTCCAGAGCTACAACCTCTGGCCGCACATGACCGTCTTCGACAACCTCGCCTTCGGGCTGAAGCTGCGCAAGATCCCGCGCGACCTCATCGCCGAGGACGTGTCGCGCTTCCTCAAGCTCGTGAAGATCGAGGGCAGCGAGGCCAAGTACCCGGCCCAGCTCTCGGGCGGACAGCAGCAGCGCGTCGCCATCGCGAGGGCCCTCATCCTGAAGCCCCAGCTCCTCCTCATGGACGAGCCCTTCTCGGCCCTCGACGCGAAGATCCGCGTGCAGATGCGCGAGGAGCTCAAGAAGATCCAGCAGGACCTCGCCATCACCGTCCTCTTCGTCACCCACGACCAGGAGGAGGCCATGTCGATCTCCGACCGGATCGTGGTCATGAGCAAGGGCCACTTCGAGCAGATCGACACGCCCGCCCGCGTCTACGACGAGCCGGCCACGCGCTTCGTCGCCGAGTTCATGGGCAACATGAACTTCATCGACGACGGCGGCCCCGAGCTCCTCGCGGCCCGGCCCGAGAGCATAGCCCTGGTCGCGCCTTCCGAGGGCGCCCTTTCCGGGCGCATATCCACTATAATGGTCCTCGGGCATTTCCTCGAGATAAACGTCGAGACCGCCCAGGGCAACGTGAAGGCCTTCATGCCGCGCGAGGTCGGCTCCCGCCGCGCCGTGGGCGAGGAGGTCGGCCTCTCGATCGGTCGTCACATGCGCTTCCCGCGCGAGGCGAGCGCCCGCGCTTAGGCAAGGAAGTCGTTCGAGAAAGGAGAGGGGTATGAGAAGAAAGGCATTGCTCTGCGCCATCGTGGCCTTCGCGGCTTGCCTCGCCGGCTTCGCAGCCGGGGGCGACAACGTCATCAACTACTACACCGACGGCTCCGACAACGTCCGCATCGTGTGGGAGGCGGTCATCGACGCCTTCAACAAGAAGAACACGGGCGTGACCGTGAACCTCCAGTACCTGGCCTCGGGCTCCGGCGGCCAGACCGGCGCCGACAAGCTCATCGCCGCGGTCAAGGCCGGCGCGAAGAACGTCGACATCGACATCCTCGAGGTCGACGCGAGCCGCGTGGTCCGCATCCAGAAGGAGGCCGGCCCGAACGCCCTGCTCAAGCTCGACATGACCAAGGTCCCGAACTCGAAGGGCCTCGTCGCCAAGTCGATCGTGGCGCCCGAGTACGTGATGCCCTACCGCGGCACCGCGGTCTTCATCGCCTACAACTCGGCGAAGGTCCCGACCCCGCCGAAGACGGTCGGCGACCTCACCGCGTGGATCAAGTCCCACCCCGGCCGCTTCGCCTACAACGACCCGGCCACGGGCGGCGCCGGCGGCGCCTACGTCCGCACCTCGGTCTACAACTACCTGCCCGCCGAGGCCCTCCTCTCCGACGACGAGAAGTGGATGGCCCAGTGGGACAAGGGCCTCGCCTACCTCGCCGAGATCCACCCCTTCCTGTACAAGGCCTCCGGCAAGGTCCAGTACACGGTGAAGAACCAGGGCTCCCTCGACCTCCTGGCCGCGGGCTCCATCGACATGTGCCCCGCCTGGGCGGACCAGGTCCTCGACCAGAAGTCCAAGGGCCTCCTGCCCGCGAGCATCATGCTCGCCCAGATCGATCCCGCCCTCACCGGGAACTGGGCCATGCTCGCCGTGCCCGGCACCTGCGCCAAGACCGCCGCGGTCTACAAGTTCCTCGACTTCGTCGCCTCGAACGAGGCGCAGGACATCTTCGTCAAGGTCATGAAGGCCATCCCGGTCGTCGACCCCGCGAAGCTCCCCGCCGACACCATGGCGATGCTCTCCGGCCTCAAGGCCGTGTACCGCGCCCAGACCATCGGCGGCCTCGAGACCAAGCTCAACCAGCGCTGGACCCAGGAGATCAGCACCCTGCCGTGAGTCGGGGCCGCGCCACTGGACCGATGATGTGAAGCGCCGCCGGGGAGGCCCGAGGGCCTCGCCGGCGGCGCGGCGACGGAATCGCGCGACGCGTCGATCCGTCGAGACGAGACGACCGGAGGAACTGCATGGGCATGATCGAGCAAGCCAAGCGAAGGCAGAGGGTGTACGGGCTCCTCATGGTCCTGCCCTCCTTCCTCGTCATCTGCCTCATGGTCCTCTACCCCATCGCGCGCTCGATCCTGACGAGCCTCACCGACCCCGCGACGAACTCGCTCTCCCTCATAAACTACAAGCAGATCTTCACCCAGCCCTACATGGTCCGGAACATCCGCTTCACCCTCGTCGTCGTGTTCTTCACCGTCGTCATCGTCTCCGTGGCCTCCTACCTCCTCGCCCTCTACGTCACCTTCTCCGACAGCTGGTTCGCGAGGACCATCTCCAAGCTCTACCTCATCCCCCGCTTCGTGCCGACCATCGTCGCGGTCTACGCGATGATGAACGTCGTCAAGGACACGGGCGCCCTCAACCGCATCCTGAACGAGCTCTTCCACATCGACTTCAAGCCCGGCCTCATGTACACGGCCCGGGGCCTCGTCCTGACCAACTGCTGGTTCAACATCCCCTTCTCGACCATGCTCATCGGCGCGGGCCTCCAGGGCATACCGCGCTCGATCATCGAGAGCGCGCGCGACGTCGGCGCCGGCAAGCTCCGCGTCTTCGCGAGCATGATCTTCCCCCTCTCGGCCAAGGACTTCCTCATCGCCATCACCTTCGTCTTCATGGGCAACGTGGCCTCCTTCACCACGCCCTACCTCATGGGCTCGCGCTCGCCGATGATGCTCGGCGTGGCCCTGCAGCAGGAATTCTCCTCCTTCTTCAACATGGAGCGCTCCGCCGCCATCTCCGTCTTCCTCTTCCTCCTCTCCTCGCTGATGGGCGGCTTCTACATCTACAACAGCCTCAAGACCAACAAGTGGGACGTGCAGGACGACTGATGGAGGGCCTTCCGCTCCTCGACGTCGAGGGGGTCCTCGGTCCCGAGTCCTCGCGCTCGCAGCTCCCCTACGCCTTCGACCTCGGACCCGGGGCGGAGGAGCTCGAGATCGAGTTCTCCTTCTCGCCCGCGGGCGAGGGCGATCCAGCGCGGGCCCGCGAGCTCGCCCTCGCCGTCGCCCCGCGCTACGGCCTCGGCGCCGCGGAGATCGAGGAACGCGCGGGCGAGCGTCTCAACAACCTCCTGACCCTCTCGCTCGACGACCCGCGCGGCTTCCGCGGCTGCGGCCACCGCCACCTCGCGCGGCAGCTCGTGACCCTCGGCCGCGGCGCCGCGACGCGCGGCTTCGTCGCCGGGGAGCTTCCGGCGGGGCGCTGGACCGTCACCGTCAGCGCCCACGAGGTCGTCACCGCGCGCTGCGAATACCGCCTCCGCGTGAGGGCGCGATGAGCGAAACCGGTCGCCGCGCCGCGGGCGGGCTCCGCTGGATCGCCTGCGAGCTGCACAGCCATACCCTCCATTCCGACGGGCGGCTCGAGGTGGCCGGGCTCTCGCGCTACGGCGCGGGCCGCGGCCTCGACCTCGTCGCCCTGACCGACCACAACACGATATCCGGCATCGCGGAGATCCCCTCGATACCGGAGGAGGGCGCGCGCATCCTGCCGGGCATGGAGCTCACCTCCTTCCACGGCCACATCCTCGCCCTGGGGATACGCGAGTACGTCGAGTGGAGGCATCTGACGAGGCGGAACGCCCGGACGGCCGCCGACGCGATACACGCCCTGGGCGGCGTGGTGGGCGCCGCGCATCCCTTCCGGCCGGGGAACCCCTTCTGCACCGGCTGCTACTGGGAGTTCGAGGACCTGGACTGGGCCTGCGTCGACTACATCGAGGCCTGGTCCGAGCCCGACCCCCACCTGGAATCGCGCAACGCGCGGGCGATAGCCCTCTGGGAGGGCATCCTCGACGGCGGCGGGCGGATGGCCGCCACGGCGGGACGGGACTACCACGGCGGCCCGCCGCGCGGGCTCGAGGCCGCGACCTTCCTCGGCGCGGAGCCGGGCCGCGCCGACCTCGCGTCCTCCGCGGTCGAGGCGCTCAGGCGGGGGAGGGTCTCGGTATCGATAGGGCCGCGCCTCGACCTGGAGCTCGCGGGCGCCGGCGGAGGGCCGGCCTTCGTCCCGGGCGACGAGGTCCCTGCGGGCGGCCGCCCCCTCAAGGCCCGCGCGTCGGTCGATCTCGCCTCGCGGCGCGAGCGTTGGGCGGCCGACGTCGCGCCCCTCCGCGCGGCCTTCCGCTGGAAGGGCGGCTCCGTCGAGGCGGAGCTGCGCCCCGAGGGCGACGGCGAGCTCGTCGCCGCGATCGAGCTGCCAGCCTCGGCCTCGACCTGGCTCCGCGCCGAACTCGTCGGCGAGGCGAGGGGCGTCGAGACGGTCGTCGCCTTCACGAGTCCCCTCTACTTGGCATGATGCCGCGCCGTTCCTAGGCGCCGTGCCATGCGGCGTGAATTTTCCTCGATCCTCCATCGCACTATACTTTTACCGGGAGCCCGTCGCGGCGCCTGAAGGGAGGCCCTCATGGCCGTGGTAACCCTTTCCCGCGAGTATCGGAGCGCGGGCCGGGAGATCGCCGAGGTCGCCGCCGAGGCCCTCGGCTGGAGACTCGTCGACCGGGAATTCCTCGGCGGGATCCTCGAGTCCTACGGCCTCGTGGAATTCGAGAAGGACTACGAGTCGAGGCTCTCGGTCTGGGACGCCTTCGACCCGCGCAAGAAAGTCATGGTCACGATGCTCGGGCGGGCGACCATGGCCGTGGCGAGGAGGGGGAAGGCCCTCATCCTCGGGCGGGGCAGCTTCGTCGTGCTCGGCGGCTTCTCGGACGCGCTCAACGTCCGCGTCCAGGCCCCGCTGCGCGACCGGGTGGACCGCTGCATGGCCCTCGACGGGATACCGGACCTCGAGCGGGCGGAGGCCGCGGTGCGCGAGGGCGACCGCGTCAGGCGCTCCTTCGTCGAGTCGATGTACGGGGTGCGCTGGGACTCCGCCTCGGCCTTCGACCTGGTCATCGACAGCTCGAAGGTGAGCGTCGCCGCCGCCGCCGCCTGGATCGTCGAGGCCGCGCGGGGCCTCAAGCAGGCCCGGGGCCTGCCCTCGACGGCGGACATCGCGCCCGACCCCGTCCTCGAGCAGGCCGTGGACGAGGCCTTCGCGCGAGGTTGACGCCGCGGCCGGCCCGCGCTTTAATGCACATGACGTCTCCCCAAGGCTCAAGGCTCCGAGAGGTGCGCCATGGACCGGATCCTGTTCGGGACCTGCTCGTGGAATTACGACTCCTGGGTCGGCCTCGTCTATTCAGAGCGGCGCCGGAGCGCCGCCGAATACCTGGCCGAGTACGGCCGCGCCTTCGACACCGCGGAGATCGACAGCTGGTTCTACAAGCTGCCCGCCCGCGAGGAGGTCGAGGCCTACCTCGCGGCCGCGCCATCCTCGCTCCGCTTCACCTGCAAGGTCACCGAGGACATCTGCCTTAGCCACAAGCGGAACCTCGCCCATCCCGAGCAACGCCTGCCGAACCGCTCCTTCCTCTCGGTCGAGCTCTTCAATCGCTACCTCGACGCGATCGGGCCGATGCTTCCGCGCATCGACGCGGTGATGCTCGAGTTCGAGTACCTGAGCCATGAGCGCATGGACTCGCTCGACTCATTCCTCGGCAAGCTCGACGCCTTCGTCCAGGCGGTCGGCGGCGGGATACCCATCGCCGTCGAGGTCCGCAACCGCAACTACCTCGTCGAGGAGTACTTCCGCTTCCTCAAGGACCGGCGCATCGTACCCGTGCTCTCGGAGAAGCAGCACCTGCCGCACGCCTACGAGCTGTCGGAGCGTCATGCGGATTTGATCGAGGGCGACGTCGTGCTCAGGCTCCTCGGCGGCGACCGCAAGGCGATGGAATCGAGGACCGGCCAGCGCTGGGACCGGATAGTCGAGCCGAAGCCCGACAAGGACAGGATCGCGCGCGCAGCCCTCGAGATCGCGCATCGCGGCGGCAGGATCGTGATCAACGTGAACAACCACTACGAAGGCTCGGCGCCGCTCACGGCGCGGGAGCTGCGGGC
>CAYNPQ010000021.1:39274-40712 GCA_964399065.1 uncultured Treponemataceae bacterium
CGGTAGGAGCAGTAGTACGCGTCGCCCTCCCGGTAGTAGACGCCCACCTTGCCGTACTCGCTCAGCTTGCGGAGGAAATCGTCGAGGCCGGACGAGGCCGCGCGGATCCTCTTCGCCTCGGCGAGGAAGGCCGGGGGCTTGCAGGCGCAGCCTTCCCTGATCCGGACCGCCGTCGCCCGGTCGCAGGCGCTCCCCAGCCGCGCCATGGCCAGGTTCATCTGCCGCGCCCTTTCGGGCCTCGGCGACGCGGCGGTCAGCCCCTCGCAGCCCTCGAGGATGCGGTCGGCAACCTCCTGCCCGAGGGCGGCGGCGAGCTGTCTTTCCATTTTTTGCACGTGGAACATGTACTTCTTCGCCATGCCCGATCCTCCCCGCCCGGCCGGGCTCGAGCCCTGGGCGGAGACAGTATATGCCATGTCACTGTCGGAACATGTCAGGTTTTCGGTGGTGTCACGAACCTTTGGGGCGGCTCAAGCGGCGGGCCAGGGCGTCGGGTGACCTTTCTTGGCGGCTCCTTCCGGGCCCCGAGGCCTTCCGCCCCCTTCCCCAGGCGCCTTTGGAAAGGTGGGCGCGGGAGGAAAACCTTTCCTCCGAAAGGTTTGCCTCCCGCTCGGCCTTTTCCGGCATGAAAGTACCGGAATGAGCATGAAAGGACCCGTCTCCGATCCCGAATTCCGTGCAAAAAATAGCAGTATCGGGATCGTCCCGGCGCGGGGCCGGAGCCCCAGCCGCCCGATCCGGGCTCCACGTCACCAAGGAGGGAATCAGTCATGAAGAAAGTCGTCGTCGCGCTTCTCGTTTGCGCCCTCGCCGCCGGCGTCCTCGCGGCCCAGCCGATCAAGCTCAAGCTGAGCGAGATCCACATGGAAGGCTATCCCACGACCCTGGCCGACAAGGAATTCGCCCGCCTGGTCAAGGAGAAGACCGCCGGCCGCGTCGAGATCGCGGTGTATCCCAACGGCGTCCTCAACGCGACCGAGGCCGAGGGCATCGAGGCCCTGGTCCTCGGCGAGCTCGGCTTCGCCCGGGTCTCCGCCGCGCCCGTCGCATCCTTCGTCCCCGACCTCAACGCCATCCAGCTGCCCTACCTCTACAAGAGCGCCGACCACATGTGGGCGGTCCTGAACGGCAAGATCGGGCAGGACATGCTCGCGAAGATCCAGTCCTCCGGCTCGGGCCTCATCGGCCTGTGCTGGTACGACGCGGGCAGCCGCTGCTACTACCTGACCAAGAAGGCCACCTCCCCGGCCGAGCTCAAGGGCCTCAAGATCCGCATGCAGGACAACAAGATGATGGTCAAGATGACCGAGCTCCTGGGCGGCGTGTCCGTGACCGGCATCGGCTCGAACGAGATCTATTCCAGCATCATGTCCGGCGTCATCGACGGGGCCGAGAACAACTGGCCGACCTACGACACCAAGGGCGACTACAAGGCCGC
>CAYNPQ010000022.1:0-7807 GCA_964399065.1 uncultured Treponemataceae bacterium
CCATGGCGTCCCGGACCGGCTCCTGGACCGACCTGCCCGCCGAGGCGATCGGGGCCTTGAGCGGAGCCAATTACCTGCCCGGCACGTCGCGCCGGCTCTTCGTCGCCGACGCGGACGCAACCCCTGGAGCGCGATACGAGGCGCGTATTGATTATGAGGCGGAGTACTAGCCTGGCCGCGCTTGCGCTCCTCGCGCTCGCGCTTCGTGGTCCCGCCGCGACCGCCGAGGTCTCCGCGGTCGCCCCCGCCGGCGAGCCGCCGCGAGGGCTGAGCGCGGCCATCGCCGACGCCGTCGTGAACGGTGTCGACCGCGGAACCTTCGACTTCTACGTCGACGAGGCCATGGTACCGAGGTTGCCATCCGCGGTGGTCCGCGAGCTCCTCGACGGGGTGGCCAAGCCCGAGCTGGTCGCCGCCGTGGCCGGACGCGAGCGCCTGGTGCGACCCGACGAACTGCGAGCCCTCGGCATCCTCCTCGCCTTCGACCCGAATGCCCTCGTCCTCCGATTCGAGGTCCAGCCCCGGGCGCTCGCGCCCGTGGACCTGGCGGCCAAGGCCGCGAGCCCTGTCCCCGCCGCGGCGGGCAACGAGATCAAGCCCGAGTCCGTCGCCGCGATCCTCGGCCTTTCCCTTTCCCTCGACCCGATCTTATACGACGAGCAGGAAGGCCCGCGCTCCGATCTCTCCGCCTCCCTTCGGCTCAAGCCCTCCGTCGACCTCTTCGGCTTCGTGGCCGAGGGCGAGGCGAGCCTCTCCTGGGCTGACGGCTTCTCCTCCCGACTCGAGGGGGCCCGCCTCATCAGGGACTTCCCCGAGACCGGGGCCAGGCTCGCCGGAGGCCTCCTCTCAACCCGACCCGTCTCCTTCCAGTCCGACGCCGAGCTTCTCGGCCTGTCCCTGTACCGCGAGCCCCTCCTTCCCGGCGGCCAGCGCCGATCGCGATCCGTCGGCGAGATCAGCCTCGAGCGGAACGCCGAGCTCGCGATCTCGGTCAACGGCATCGAGGCCCGCCGCCTCCACCTCGGGCCGGGCAACTACCGACTCTCCGACCTCCCCCTCTCCACCGGCCTCAACGAGGTTATGGTGACGATCAAGGAGGAGGGTAAGGCGCCGCGGACGGTCCGCATGGGACTGCCCTTCGACGCGGGGATCCTCGAGGCGGGCGCCCTCGACTACTCCCTGACCCTCGGCATGGATCGGTCCACCCTCGCTCGCCCCCTCGGCGCCGCGAGCATCTCGGCTGGGCTGGGGACAGGGCTCGAGGTGGGCGCCGACCTCGAGGCGGGCCTGGGCGAGATCCTCGGCGGGGCGAGCTTCCTCGCCGCCTCGAGGCTCGGGAACCTCGGCGCCGCCGCGGCCCTGTCCCTGCCCTACGAGGGCCCGGGCTCGGCCGGCTTCGCCGCCCGGCTCTCCTGGCGCTTCTCGGCCCTCGCCGAGCGCTACCTGCCCCGCCTCGGCCTCGCGGCCGAATACCGCAGCCCCGGCTTCACCCCTCCGGCCGCGGACCCCGCCCAGGTGGCCAAGGCTGACGCAGCCACGTGGCGGCTCTCCGCCCAGCTCTCCGAATCCCTGCCCGGCGGCGCCGGGAGCTTCGGCGCTTTCGGGAACGCCTCGCTCGCCGACAGGTCCCTGGAGAGCCTGGCCCTCTCCGCCGGCCTCTTCCTGCCCCTGCGCGGCTCGGTCTCCCTCTCCCTGACCGGCGGCTACGACTGGCGCTCCGACAAGGGCGGACAGCCCTTGGCCTCCATCTCGGTCTCGGTCGCGCCGCCCGACCGGAGGATCCTCCAGTATCGCAGCGACCTCGTCTCGCGCTCAGATTCCTTCGACCTCAGCATGCCTCTCGGATCCTCGAGCGGATCCTCCCTCGGGCTCCAGGGCGAGGGCCTCCTCGCCCCGGCCGGCGCGCGGCGCGCGGCCCTCCTCGCGCAGGCGGCGGCCGGCCCCCTCGACCTCGGCGCGACCGGCTACTGGAGGGCGGCGGCGGACAGTGCGCCCGCGGCCGTCGGGGCCTCGCTCGGAGCCTCGACATCCCTGGCCCTCGCCGGCGGCCGCCTCGCCGCTGCCAGCGCCTTCGGGGACGCCTTCGCCATACTCGCGCCGCACCCCTCCCTCGGCGGCGCCGCGGTCGAGCTGAGGCCCGGCCGCGGGCCGGCGGCCACGAGCCTCGGCGGCAAGCCCGCCCTCGTGGCGGGGATCAAGCCCTACGAGGACTTCGTCGCCTCCATCGAGACGCCTTCCAGCCCGCCCGAGATCATGCCCGAGCCGAGGACGGTGCGGATCAAGCCGAGCTACCATTCGGTGTCGATCATCGAGGTTTGGGCCGCCTCGTCGATCTCGGCGCGGGGCCGGCTCGTCGATGCCGCGGGAAAGCCCAAGCCCTACCTCGCCGGCGAGATCCTGGACCCGAGGGGATTTCCCTCCGGCGCGGCGCCGACCTTCACCGACGGGGACGGCTCCTTCGAGTGCTACGGCCTCGATGCGGGTGCCGTGCAGGTCCGCTGGAGCGACGGGAGCCTCAGCCACTTCGCGGTCGCGAAGCCGAAGGCCCCCGGCGCCGCGGCGATGCTAGACCTCGGGGACATAGCCGCGAGCGGCGGCGCGGCCGGGCAGGGGAGGAGATGAGTATGGCCAGGTACATTTCGAGGCGCGCGGCGGCCCTGTCCCTCGCGGCGATCCTCCTCCCGGCCGGAGCCGGCGCCCTCAGCTTCAAGCACCTCTTCAGGCTTCCGCTCCTGACCTTTTCCCCCGATTCCGTGGTCCAGGGCTCGAGCACGATCCGCGTCAGCGCCGAGGGATACGCGGGGACCTTCGCGATCGTCTTCACCCAGCTCTCCCTGGCCCCGACCCCCGCCGCGCCCGCCGAGGGGCTGCGCTACGGCCTCTTCCAGCCCGCCGGCACCCCGACCTACGAGCTATCGATCACGGGCGCGCCCGCGAGCTCGAAGGAACTCATCCTCGGCTCCTTCGCTGCCAACGCCCCGAAGAACGCCACGACGGACGTCTCCTTCGCCGCCCTCGTCTCGCCCCTGTCCCTCCCGCCCCCGGGATCCTACGTCGCGAACCTCAAGGCGGACCTCTACGCGAGCTCCTATCCCCTCTCCGGCGCGCCGGTCGACTCCCTCACCTTCTCCGTCTCCGTGACGGTCGGTTCCTTCTTCGACGTCTCGCTCGCCCCGAGCGGGGGCTCCTTCTCCCTCGCCTCGACGAGCGTCGCCCTCGCCTTCGGCGTCCTCGCCGGAGGCGACAGCCGCGGGCTCGACGTCCTCGTGCGGTCGAACCTCGGCTACAGCATGACCCTGGGCTCGGCGAACGGCGGCGCCCTCGCGAACGCCCTCGACGGCAGCCTCCTCGGCTACGGACTCGCCTTCGGCGGCCGGGCGGTCTCCCTCTCGCCCGGCCTGCCCGCGCCGGTCGTCGCGGGAGCCGCGCCGACCTACAGCTCCCCGGCGCGATACGGCCTCGCGGTCACCATCTCGCCCTTCGTCGACCTTCCGACCGAGGGCAGCTACTCCGACGCCCTGACGATCTCGGTCTCGGCGCCCTAGGGGCCGAGGCCGACCGCCCGGGCCGCCATCTTCTCGGCCCGACTCCCCCGCGCTATACTCCTGCCAGCTATGGCCGACTTCGTCCACCTCCACAACCATTCCGACTTCTCCCTCCTCGACGGCGCCGCCTCGGTCGGGGCCATGGTCGCCAAGGCCAAGGCCCTCGGCATGCCGGGCCTCGCCCTGACCGACCACGGCAACATGTTCGGCGCGGTCAAGTTCCACGACGCCTGCAAGGAGGCGGGGATCAACCCCATCGTGGGCTCGGAGTTCTACGTGGCGGGCGGCTCGCGCTTCGAGCGCACGGGCACGGAGACCGGCAACAAGTACTGGCACCTCGTCCTCCTCGCGGAGAACGAGGAGGGCTACCGCAATCTCTTGAAGCTCTCCTCGGCTTCCTACACCGAGGGCTACTACTACAAGCCGAGGATCGACGACGAGATCCTCGCCGCGAACTCGAAGGGGCTCATCGCGGGCTCGGCCTGCCTCGGCGGCGAGATCCCGAGCCTCATCGCCGCGGGCAAGGCCGCGGAGGCCGAGCGCAAGGCCCTCCGCTACGGCGAGCTCTTCGGGCCCGGGCATTTCTACCTCGAGCTGCAGGACCACGGCATTCCCGAGCAGAAGCTCGTCAACCGCGAGCTCGTCGCCATGTCGAGGAGGACGGGCCTCCCCCTCGTCGCGACGAACGACATGCACTACCTCGACCGGGCGGACGCGCAGGCCCACGACGTGTTGCTCTGCATCGGGACGAACCGCAAGCGGGACGAGGCGCAGCGCATGCGCTTTCCCGGCGCGGAGTTCTACATGAAGAGCCCCGAGGAGATGGCCGCCCTCTTCGCCGAGGTCCCCGATGCCCTCTCGAACACGGTCCTGGTCTCGGAGATGGCGAAGCTCTCCATCCCCTATCCCGGCCCCCTCCTCCCGGACTACCTCATCCCCGAGGGCTTCGCGGGCCCCGAGGACTACCTCCGCCACCTGACCCTGGAGGGCCTGCGCAAGCGTTACGCGAACCCGGACAAGGCGATACTCGAGCGCGCGGAGTACGAGCTCGGCGTCATCATCAAGATGCAGTTCACAGGCTACTTCCTCATCGTCTGGGACTTCATCAACTGGGCCAAGGAGCACGGCATCCCGGTCGGGCCGGGCCGCGGCTCGGGCGCGGGCTCGATCGTCGCCTACGCCCTCCGCATCACGGACATCGACCCGCTGCGCTACGAACTCCTCTTCGAGCGCTTCCTCAACCCCGAGCGCATCTCGATGCCCGACTTCGACGTGGACTTCTGCTTCGAGCGGCGGGGCGAGGTCATCGACTACGTGACGCGGAAGTACGGCGCGGAGCGCACGGGGCAGATCGTCACCTTCGGGACGCTGAAGGCCAAGGCGGTCATCAAGGACGTGGCGCGCGCCCTCGACATCAGCTTCGAGGAGTCGAACAACATCGCGAAGCTCGTGCCCGAGGATCCGCACATGACCCTCAAGCACGCCTTCGAGCTCGAGCCCAGGCTCCGCGAGCTCGCCGCGCAGGAGAAGTACCGCGAGCTCTTCGAGATCGCGGCGAAGCTCGAGAACAAGAACCGGCACACGAGCTTCCACGCGGCCGGCATCGTCATCGGCAAGACCGCGCTCACCGACTACGTGCCCCTCTTCCGCGACCCGAAGACGGGCATCACGGCGACGCAGTTCACGATGGACATGCTCGAGAAGTGCGGCCTCGTCAAGATGGACTTCCTCGGGCTCAAGACCCTCACCCTCATCAAGAACTGCCTCGGCCTCATCCGCAAGCGCGGGATCGAGATCGAGGAGGAGCGCATCCCCGAGGACGACGAGCGGACCTTCCGCCTCCTCGGCGAGGGGAAGTCGACGAGCGTCTTCCAGTTCGAGTCGAGCGGCATGCAGGGGATCCTGAAGCAGGCCAAGCCCACCTGCATCGAGGACCTGATAGCGCTCAACGCGCTCTACCGCCCCGGCCCCATGGCCTACATCCCCCAGTTCATCGACTCGAAGTGGGGTCGGCAGCCCATCGCCTACCCCGACCCCTGCCTCGAGCCCATCCTCAAGGAGACCTACGGCGTCATCGTCTACCAGGAGCAGGTCATGCAGGTCGCGCAGCGCATCGGGGGCTACAGCCTCGGGCAGGCCGACCTCTTGAGGCGCGCGATGGGCAAGAAGAAGCTCGAGGTCATGGTCAAGGAGAAGGACAAGTTCGTGAAGAGCGCGGTCGCGAACGGCTTCAAGGCCGAGGACGCCGACCGCATCTTCGAGATCCTGATCCCCTTCGCCGGCTACGGCTTCAACAAGTCCCACGCCGCGGCCTACTCCGTCGTCGCCTACCGCACCGCCTACCTCAAGGCCAACTACCCCGCCGAGTTCATGGCCGCGAACCTCACGAACGAGATCGCGAACACGGACAAGCTCACCGAGTACATCGGCGAGGCCCGCTCGATGGGCCTCGAGCTCCTGCCCCCCGACGTGAACCGCTCCGAGGCCTACTTCACCGTCGTCGAGGGCAAGATCGTCTACGGCCTCCTCGGCATCAAGGGGGTGGGCGAGGGCCTCGCGAAGGCCATCGTCGAGGAGCGGACGAGGAAGGGACGCTTCGAGTCCTTCATCGACTTCGTCGAGCGGCTCGGCACCCAGGCCATGAACAAGAAGACCCTCGAGTGCCTCGCCAACGCGGGCTGCTTCGACGCGATGGGCGAAATTGGCGCGGGCGCGAACCGCCGCTGCCTCGTCATGAACATCGAGCGCGCGGTGGACTACGCCGCGGCCAAGGAGGAGGCGGGGCGCTTCGGGCAGACGAGCCTCTTCGAGGGCTCGGGCGAGGAGGAGTACCCGCCCTTCTGCCTCGACCCCGCGGACGACTACCCCCGCGCCGACGTCCTCCGCCTCGAGAAGGAGCTCCTCGGCTTCTACTTCTCGGGCCACCCGATGGACGAATGGCGCAAGCTCTGGGAGCGCTGCTCCGACGCCAACCTCGCGAACCCCGAGCGCTCGAGCCCCGACCGGACCTACACCCTCATCGCGATGCTCAAGGAGTTCCGGGAGATCCTCACGAAGAGCGGCCGCAAGATGGCCTTCGGCGCGGTGGAGGACCCCGCGGGCTCCATCGAGATCGTCGTGTTCGCGGACACCCTCGAGCGCTTCCGCGAGCGCTTCGCCGTCGACGCCGTGCTCTGCCTGCGCGGCAAGATCGACCTCTCGCGCGACCGGCCGAGCTTCAAGGTCGAGGACTTCGTCGATCCCGACTCCTTGAAGGAGAAGTCCTGGCAGGAGGTCCACCTCCGCCTCGACGGGAGGATCGAGCATGAGGAGGACCTCTACGAGCTGCGCGACGCCGTCCTCGACGCGCACGGCGGCTGCCAGGTCTTCTTCCACCTGCCCGGCCGCTCGGGCGCCGAGGAGACGGTGAAGGCCCACGCCCAGATCACCTGCTCGGCGGACGACGCCTCCCTCGAGCGGCTCCGCTCCGCTCCGCGCGTCGTGGAGGTCTGGCGGGACTGACCCGCGGCGGACCGTCCCTAAACGCGCCCCGCCTCAAGCGCTGCGCCGCCCTGCGCGCGTGGGCAGGGCATGGAGACCATCCTCGCCCTGGCCCTCGTCCTCGCCGAGGGCCGCGTCGCGCCCGCGCGCGAGCTCCGCTTCGCGCCCGTCCTCGAGCAGGAGGGGCGCGCGGGTTGCGGGCCCGCCGCGGCCGCCTCGCTCCTCTCGCTCTACTGCTCGATCCCCGCGGACGAAGCGGCGGTCCTCGACTCCCTCGCGGCGGCGGGACGCCCTAAGGCCCCGGGCGAGCGTTGCGCGTTGGCTGACATCGTCGCGGCCTTCGATGCCTTCGGCCTTCGCTCCCGGCCTTTCCGCATGGACCTCGCCGGCCTCGGCTCGGCCCTGGCCTCGGGCTTCGCCCCGGCGATCGTGCACTACACCCGCCCGCGCCCCCATTTTGCCCTCCTCCTCGGGAGGGCGGGCGGGCGCCTCGTCCTCGCCGACCCCGCGGCCGGGCTCGAGGTCCTCGGCGTCGCGGAGTTCAGCCGCCGATGGAGCGGCGCCGTCGTCCTCGCCGAGCCGGGTTCCCTGAGCCCCGAGGGCCGCGGCCGTCTCTTCGCGGCCCTCGAGGGCGCGGTCGCGAGACGGGAACTGCTCGAGCGGGGCGCCGCGGCCCGCGCCGCGCTGCGTCTGGCCGCCGGGATCGGCGCCGCCGATGGCGGCCCCTGATGAGGCGGGCGGCCGCTCTCGTCCTCGCCTCCATCCTCGCGGCCTCGCCGCCC
>CAYNPQ010000022.1:7907-14183 GCA_964399065.1 uncultured Treponemataceae bacterium
GCGACTGGCTCGCGGGCGCCTCCCTCGCGACGGCGACGGTCCTCGACCCCGTCCTCCTCGCGGCCTCGCTCCGCGCGCGGGCGAGACTCTCCCCGCCCTCCGCTCCCCTCGAATCGGTCCTCCTCGAGCTTTCCTTCGCGGAGGCGCTCAACGCGTCCATCGCCTGGGGAGCCTCGGCCTTCATGGGGGTCACGCTGCCGCCTGGACAGGGCCCTTCCTTCGCCTGCGGAGGGACGCTGTCGGTGGAGTGGAGCCTCGGGAGGGCCAAGCTCGAGGCGGGCCTCTCCTCGGGAGGGCCGGGCATCAGTCCGGAGCGGCGATCAGGAGGCCCCGCCCTCATCCTCGGGATCGAGTTCATCCTCGGCCGGGAAGCCGACGCGGAGGAACCCTGATCCATCGCCCCGCGGGATCGACTATACTCCAGGAGGGGCGACGCGATCCCCCGGGAGGCTGGACATGGCGTTCTTCGAGTGGAAGGCGGACTACGAGACCGGCATCGGCGGGATCGACGAGCAGCACCGGAAGATCGTCGGGCTGATGAACGAGCTCTTCGAGGCGATACGCTCAGGCCGGGCCGACGATGTCATGAAGGGCATCTATGTAGAGCTGCTCAGGTACGCGAACTATCATTTCTGCCTCGAGTTGAAGCTCTTCCAGAAATACCATTACGCGGACGAGAGGCGGCACATCGAAGAGCACAACTCGTTCATCAGGAAAGTGGAGACCCTGCTGATCAACGATTTCGTCGCGGAGAAGAACCACGCCATCGATACGCTCCATTTCCTGCGCTCCTGGTTCCAGGAGCACATGATGAAGACCGACATGGAGTACTGCGCCTACTTCAAATACAAGGAGATCATGGCGGAGATCGACGAGTACATCGCTGGCGAGGGGCAGGCCGGGCGATGCGAGTGAAGGCGGCGGTCGAGTCGTCTCAGGACAGGGCGAAGTCCGCGAGCCGGTTCCAGTCGACGAAGGCGAGGTCGGCGCCCGGCACCGGCTTGCGCGAGAGGATCGCCGCCGCCATGCCCGCGGCCTTCGCGCCCGCGAGGTCGTAGGCGGGGGAGTTGCCCACGTAGAGGATGTCGGAGGCCTCGAGGCCGAGGGTCTCGCGGAGCAGGCGGAAGGGCTCGGGCGAGGGCTTGAGGAAGCCCGAGTCCTCGGAGCAGAGCGCGGTCTCGAAGCGCTCCCCGAGGCCGAGGAGCTCGAGCTTGCGGCGCGGCGGCAGGTCGGAGAGGGCGGCGAGGCGGAGTCCGGCGGCCGCGAGGCGGTCGAGGGCGGTCCCGAGGCCGGCGAAGGGCCGTATCCTCGAGAAGAGCTCGGGGATGCGTCCGTACACGATCTCGTCGACGAGGGCCTCGATCCGCGCGATCCGCGGCGCGGCGGGGATGCCCTTGATCCTGCCGGAGCGCTTGCCGCCGCCGAGGAGGGAGGCGGTCAGTTCGGCCTGGATGCGCCTGAAGGCGGCGGCGTCCGCGGGCGGCGAGCCGAGGTAGGACTCCTCGAGGGCGAGGACGCGGATCGCCCGCCTCGACTCGCCGTAGGCGGCGAAGACGAGGGGATGGCGGAGCACGGTGGGGATGGCGACGGCGTTGAGGGCGGCGGGAGGATAGAGGGTTCCGTCGACGTCGAAGGCGACCGCCTTGAAGCGCATGGTGGCTTTATAGACGCAAGGCGCTCCGGTTGTCTAGGCCGCGCGCCGCGAAAAAAAACCGGCGGCCCGATGGCCGCCGGCAGGCTCGATCCCTTTCTCGCGGGACTCAGGACGCGTGATGGCCGGCGTGCTTGCGTGTCCTCTCCTCGACGCAGGCTCCGCTCAGGGAGGAGCGCTCCCAGTAGCAGGTGTGCAGGAGATTGTGCGACACGTCCGAGCCCGGTTTCTTGAGGAACTTCTCGTAGATGCGCAGGACCTCGGGGTTCTCGTGGGACTGCCGCTTGGCCATGCCGGCGTCCTCGCGGTAGAGGCCCTCGCCGCGGCGCGTGCGGTCCGCGATGGTGCAGCCCAGGGGCTGCCCGCCGCCTCCCACGCATCCGCCGGGGCAGGCCATGATCTCGATGAAGCCGTACTCGCTCTTGCCGGTCTCGGCGATCTGCCGGCGCACCTTGTCCAGGAGCTTGCGCGCGTTCCCGAGGCCGTGGGCCACGGCCACCTTCAGGTCGAGCTTCCCGAGCTCCTTGGAGGGGATCGAGAGGGTCCCCTCCTTGATGCCTTCCATGCCGCGCACGATCTTGACGTCGAGGTGCTCGAGCGGCTTGCCGACGAGGATGTAGTACGCGGTGCGGATCGCCGCCTCCATGACTCCCCCGGTGGCGCCGAAGATGCTGGCCGCCCCCGTGTAGGCGCCCATCATGTCGTTCGCCGGCTCCTCGGGCAGGTTCTTGAAATCGAGGCGGGCCTCCTTGATCATGCGCACGAGCTCGCGCGTGGTCAGGACGTAGTCCACGTCCTGGAAGCCCGAGTCGTTCATCTCGGGCCGCCGCGCCTCGAATTTCTTGGCGGTGCAGGGCATGATCGAGACTGAGACGATGTTCGCCGGGTCGATCCCCCGCTCCTTGGCGAAGTAGGTCTTGACCAGGGCGCCGAACATCTGCTGGGGCGACTTGCAGGTCGAGGTGCTCGCCGCGAAGTCGGGGAAGTAGGTCTCCATGAACTTGATCCAGCCCGGCGAGCAGGAGGTGATGAGGGGCAGGGTGCCGCCCGACTTGATCCGCTCGATCAGCTCGGTGCCCTCCTCCATGATCGTCAGGTCGGCCGAGAAGTTGGTGTCGAAGACGTAGTCGAAGCCGAGGCGCTTCAGCGCCGCGTACATCTTGCCCACCGTCACCGCACCCATGTCCATGCCGAATTCCTCGGCCAGGGAGACGCGGATGGCCGGGGCCTCCTGGACGACCACGACCTTCTTGGGGTCGAAGATGGCGTCCCAGACCTCGTCGACCTCGGACTTCTCGCGCAGGGCCCCCGTGGGGCAGAAGACCACGCACTGGCCGCAGTTCACGCAGGCGCTGTTGCCCAGCCCCTCCTTGAAGAAGGTGTTCACGCCGACCTCGAAGCCGCGCTCGGCCATGGTGATGGCGTTCACGCCCTGGATCTCGCTGCAGACGGTCACGCAGCGGCCGCAGGCGATGCACTTCCTCGGGTCGCGCCAGACCGACACGCTGCTCTCGTCGGCGGGCCGCTCGTCGACCACCTTGGGGTAGCGCGAGAAGTCGACGCCCATCGCGTTGGACAGGTCCTGGAGCTCGCACTTCCCGTTCGAGGCGCAGGTCGGGCATTCCACCGAGTGGTTCGAGAGGATGAGCTCGATGAGGGACTTGCGCAGCGCGCGCAGGTTCTTCGAGTTGGTGGTCACCTTCATGCCCTTCTCGACGGGCGTGCAGCAGGCGCGCTTCAAGGCGGGCGAGCCCTCGATCTCGACCACGCAGATGCCGCAGGAGGCGGTGGGGCTCAGGTTCTGGTGGTAGCAGAGGCTCGGGATCTCGATCCCGAGCTGCTTGGCCGCGTTCAGGATCGTGGTGCCGGCGGCCACCTCGGTCTCCTTGCCGTCGATCGTCAGCTTGACTAGGTAGTTGTTCATGGTCGTCCTCCCACTCCCCTCAATTAGGTTTCGCGACGCGGGCATCGAACTCATCCCGGAAGTTCTCGATGGCGCTCTTGACCGGCGCCATCACGGACTGGCCCTGCGGGCAGAGGGCGGAGCGCCACATCACGTCGGCCAGGCCGAGCATGGCGTCGATATCCTCGGCCCGTCCCTTGCCCTGGTGGAACTTCCAGGCCATCTCCAGGAGCTGGCGGCATCCGATGCGGCAGGGCGCGCAGCGTCCGCAGGATTCGTGGGCGAAGAATTTCAGCACGGAGAAGAGCATGTCGGGGATGGACGCGTCCTCGTTCATGACGAGCACGGCGCCCGAGCCGAGCACGGCCTTGTTCTCCCGGAGGCTCTCGAAGTCCATCTTCGCGTCGAGGAGGCCGTCGGGCAGGAAGACGCCCGAGGCGCCGCCCAGGAGCGCGGCCTTGAACTTCTTCCCTCCCGAGACCCCGCCTCCGTAGGAGAAGATGATGTCCCGCAGCGGGGTGCCCATCTCGACCTCGATGAGGCCGGGGAATTCCACGTGGCCGAGGATGGTGAAGACCTTGGTGCCCGGGCATTTCTCGGTGCCCATCTTCCGGAACCAGTCGGCCCCGCGGAAGACGATGTCGGGCACGTTGGCCAGGGTCTCCACGTTGTTGACCGCCGTCGGCATCTGCCACAGGCCCGCGGTCCCCGGGTAGGGCGGCTTGACGCGGGGGCAGCCGCGCTTGCCCTCGAGCGACTCGATCAGCGCCGTCTCCTCGCCGCAGACATAGGCCCCGGCGCCCTTCTTGATCTCGAGGTCGAAGGCGAAGCCGGTCTCGAGCACGCTCGGGCCGAGCAGGCTGTACTCGCGGGCCTGGTCGATCGCGCGCTGCATGCGTTCGATGGAGAGGCCGTACTCGCCGCGGATGTAGACGAAGCCCTTCGAGGCCCCGGTCGCGTAGCCGGCGATCGTCATGGCCTCGACGAGCTTGTGCGGGTCGCCCTCGAGGATCAGCCTGTCCTTGAAGGTGCCCGGCTCCCCCTCGTCGGCGTTGCAGATGACGTACTTCCGCTCGCCCTCCGCCTTGCGGGTGAACTCCCACTTGAGGCCGGTCGGGAAGCCCGCCCCGCCCCTGCCCCGCAGGCCCGAGCGCTTGACCTCCTCGATGACGGCCTCGGGCGACATCCCCTCGCGGAGGATCTTCTCGAGCGCGCGGTAGCCGCCCGCGGCGAGCGCCTCGCCGATGTCGTCCGGGGCGATCCTCCAGGCCTTGTCGAGGACCACGCGCGTCTGGGTCCGCGTGAGGCCCGTGCTGTGCATGGACTTGAGGCCGCCCTTGATGTCCAGGGAGTGGGATTTGAGCGACCGCGGCGCGCGGCCCTTCAGCAGCTGCTCCTCGACGATCGTCGTGACGTCCTCGGGCCTCAGGTCGGTGTAGTAGATCCGCTCGGGGTAGACGACGAGGATGACGCCCTTCCCCACGATGCCGACCGTGCCGGTCTCGAGGACCTTCACCTCGCCGCCGAGGCCCTTGGCCTGGATCTCCCGCTCCAGCCTCCTCTTGACCTCGAAGACGCCGGCCTGCACGGTCCCTTCGTCCACCGGCACGAGTATATGGGTTCGGTAGATGCTCATTTGGCCCTCCGCATGTCGTCGAGGATCAGCTGGATCCGCGGCGGCGTCAGGTTGCCGTAGACCTCGCCGTCGACCATCATGGCGGGCGCCACGCCGCAGACGCCGAGGCAGGAGGACATCTCCAGGGTGAACATGCCGTCGGGCGTCGTCTCGCCGAAGCCCACGCCCAGGGCCTTGACCAGTTCCTTCGAGACGTCGGTCGAGCCCATCAGGTGGCAGGGCGGCGACTGGCAGACGCGGATGATGTGGCGGCCGCGCGGCTCCACGCTGAACATCGTGTAGAAGGTCGCGACGCCGAACACGTAGCTCGGGGGCAGGCCGAGGTGCTCGGCCGCCGCCCTCATGCTCTCCGGCGTCAGGTAGTGGCGCTCCTCGGCGTCCTGGAGCTCGTGCAGGAGGCCGATCAGGTTGTCCGAGCCCTTGTCGTATTTCCGCAGGATCTCCTGGGTGTTCATGTCGTTCCTCACAGCATGGCCTCGATCCGCGGCGCCCGCTCCGCCGCCGGCGCTTTTTCCACCGGCGCGTTGCGGTCGCAGTGCAGGCAGCGCCGCGCCTCTTCGACCGCCTCCTCGAGGGTGAGGCCCCGGTTGACCTCCATGGCCATCATCTCGATGCGGCTCTCCGCCCTCTCCAGGTGCGGCTTCGCCCTCGGCAGCGGCTTCAGGTAGGACTCCTCGTCGTAGGACACCAGCACGGGCTTGCGCTCGCGGTCGAAGAGCCGGCCCTCGTGGCCGAGGTACTTGTCGATGCCGATGGCGGCGATCCGACCCTGCGCTACGCTCTCGATGACCGTGGAGGGATTGATCGCGTCGCCCCCCGAGAACACTCCCGGCTGGTTCGTGGCGCCGGTCTGGGGGTCCACGGCGATGTTCCCGCGGCGGTCCAGGCCCATCTTGCCGCCGGTCAGCCCGAGGCTCAGCCTCTGGCCGAGGCAGGGGATGACCAGGTTGGCGCGGATGAGGTACTCGCTGCCGGAGACCGGTATCGGCCGCCGGCGGCCCGAGTCGTCGAAGTCGCCCAGCTCGGTCTTGATGCAGCGGACGCCCGAGACCTTGCCGTTGGCCTCGACGACGCGCAGGGGGTTGG
>CAYNPQ010000022.1:14283-40683 GCA_964399065.1 uncultured Treponemataceae bacterium
GCGTCGTAACCCTCCTCCAGCAGGGAGTCGATCGACTTGACGGGGGAGTTCAGGCGGATCTCCACGCCGGCGCGCTGGATGACGGCGATCTCGGCCTCCAGCTTGTCCTTGGGCAGGCGGTAGTCGGGTATGCCCACCTTCATCATGCCGCCGGCCACCGGCAGGGCCTCGTAGACCACGGGGAGGTAGCCGAGCCTCGTGAGGTAGAACGCGCAGGAGAGGCCTGCCGGCCCCGACCCGATGATGGCCACGCGCTCCTTCCTGGGCTTGTTGGGCGGGCTGAAGCCCATGCCCTGGTCGATCGCCCAGTCGGCGAAGAGCCGCTTCACCTCGCGGATGGCGAGCTGCTCGTCGTACTTGCCGCGCGCGCACTTGCGCTCGCAGAAGGCCGGGCAGACCCTCGCGCAGACGTTGGGGAAGGGGTTGTGCTCCATGTGCCTGAAGTAGGCCTCCATCAGCCGGCCGTCCGCCATGTAGGAGACGTAGGCGGCGGCGTCGACGTTGGCCGGGCAGGCGTTCTCGCAGGGAGCGTGGTACAGCGCGGCGCAGACGCCGGCCGAGCACTTGTGGTCGCGGATGTGCTCGATGTACTCCTCGCGGAAGTACTTCAGCGTGGAGAGGATGGGGTTCGGCGCGCCCTGGCCGAGGCCGCAGAGCGAGGTGGCCCGGACCGTGTTGGCGAGGGACTCGAGGCGGTCGAGGTCCTCCATCGTGCCCTTGCCCATGGTGATCTTGTCGAGCAGGTCGTACATCTGCTTGAGGCCGACGCGGCAGGGGACGCACTGGCCGCAGGACTCCTCGAAGGTGAATTCGAGGAAGTACTTGGCCATGTTGACCATGCAGGTGTCCTCGTCGAGGACGATGAGTCCGCCCGATCCCATGATCGTGCCGAGGGCCTTGAGCGACTCGTAGTCGATGGGGGTGTTGAGGTACTTCGCCGGGATGCAGCCTCCCGAGGGGCCGCCCGTCTGGGCCGCCTTGAAGGCCTTGCCGTTCGGGATGCCCCCGCCGATGTCGAACACGAGCTCGCCCAGGGTCATGCCCATGGGCACCTCGACGAGGCCGGTGTTCACCACCTTGCCCGAGAGGGCGAAGACCTTGGTGCCCTTGCTCTTCTCGGTGCCGATCGCGGCGAGCCATTCGGGACCGTTGTTGAAGATGTGGCGGACGGTCGCGAAGGTCTCGACGTTGTTGATGATCGTGGGCTTGCCCCAGAGGCCGCGGACGGCGGGGAAGGGGGGCTTGGGGCGGGGCTGCCCGCGCTTGCCCTCGATGGAGGCGATCAGCGCCGTCTCCTCGCCGCAGACGAAGGCGCCCGCGCCCATGCGGATCTCGATGTCGAAGTCGAAGTCCGTCTCGAATATCCGCTTGCCGAGGAAGCCCATGGCGCGGGCCTGCTCGAGGGCGACGGAGAGCCGCGCGATGGCGAGGGGGTACTCGGCGCGCACGTAGACGTAGCCCTTGCTCGAGCCGATGGCGTAGCCGGCGATGGCCATGCCCTCGATCACGGTGTGCGGGTCGCCCTCGAGCACGGCGCGGTCCATGAAGGCGCCCGGATCGCCCTCGTCGGCGTTGCAGATGACGTACTTCTGGTCGCTCTCGTTCTGCCGGGCGAGCTTCCACTTGAGGCCGGTCGGGAAGCCCGCGCCGCCCCGGCCGCGGAGCCCCGACTTCTCCATCGCGGCGATGATCTCCTCAGGCTTCATCGAGGTCAGCGCGGTGCCGAGGGCCTCGTAGCCGCGTTGCGCGATATATTCCTCAATCCTCTCGGGATCGATCAGGCCGCAGTTGGCGAGGACGATCTTCTTCTGCTTCTCGAAAAAGGGGACCTGCTTCTTCTGCTCGACTATCTTGCGCGCCTCGGGAGCCATCCACAGCAGGTCCTGGACGGGCCGCCCCTTCAGGAAGTGCTCCTCGACGATGAGCGGGGCGTCGCCCGGCTTCAGGTTGATGTAGAAGGAGCCGTCCGGGTAGACGACCATCACGGGCCCCAGCTCGCAGGGCCCCATGCAGCCGGTCTCCACGACGCTGACCTCCCCGGAGAGGCCTTTCTCCTCGATGGCCTGCAGGAGATGCTCCTTGAAGTCGCGGCTTCGCGAGGAGATGCAGGCCCCGCCCCCGCATACCAGGATGTCCAATCGCTTGTTCATCACGCCCCCGCTTTCAGCTCTTGACTTCGATGATTCTCTCGGAGACCGGGTTGCCGTTGACCAGGTGCTCGGCCACGATCTTCCGGGCGACCTC
Organism: uncultured Treponemataceae bacterium; assembly: GCA_964399065.1. Taxonomy (GTDB): domain Bacteria; phylum Spirochaetota; class Spirochaetia; order Treponematales; family Rectinemataceae; genus JAKLFE01. Next base: position 16,528 of record CAYNPQ010000022.1, read on the forward strand.
GACGGAGACGTTCCCGTAGACCACCGTGGGCTTCCCCTCCTCGTGCACGGTGACGATCGGCTCGGAGGAGGAGAGGCCGCGCTCGCCGGCCTGCGTCACCACGACGTCGCGGAGCTCGCGCGCCGCGACCTCGTCGAGCAGGGCCTTGAGGGTCTCGCGCGCCCCGGCGGCGATGCCGCTCGTCCCCATGCCGACGACCACCTTGAGCCGCGCCTTCGCGTCGCGCAGCGCCATATCCTTCTCAGCCTTCTCGCGTATCTTCTTCAGGTCCTCGAGTTTCATCTTGGCCTCCTTCGTCCCTTCAGTCGGTGGTCTTCTCGGCGCGCATGTCCCTGACGATCTTGAGCGCCTTCTGCGGGTTGAGCCGGCCGTACACCTCGTCGTCGATCATCATCGACGGCGCGAGGCCGCAGGCGCCGAAGCAGCGGGCCGTGGACAGCGTGTAGTAGCGGTCCTTGGTCGTGCCCCCCACGCGGATGCCGAGCTCCTTCTCCAGCGCCTCGATGATCTCGGACGCGCCCTTGACGTGGCAGGCCGTGCCCAGGCAGACGTTGACGATGTGGTCCCCGATGGGCTCGGTGCGGAAGAAATTGTAGAACGTCACCACCCCGTACACCTGCGAATGGGGCACCCCCAGCTCGCTGGCGACGAAGTGCTGGACCTCGAGCGGGAGGTAGCCGAAGATCTTCTGCGCGTGGTGCAGCACCTGGATCAGGGGCCCGGGCACCTTGCTGTTCGCGGAGATGAACCTCTTCAGCTCCCGGTACTGCTCGTTGTCCGGGATGTGAACCCTTTGCGCATCCATCAAGGCCTCCTCATCGAACCAATCATCCGCGAGCGAAGATCCGCTTCACGCGGGAGGGCGCAACAGGTTGTACAGGAGCCCGCAGAGCTCGAACGAGCCCGCGTTCCCCTGGAGCACGAAGATCCCCAGTTCCGTCGCCCGCTCGAGCACGTTGGCGGCGGGCAGGCAGTCCCGGGGCACGAGGATGGCGGCGACTTTCTTGAGTTGCGCCACGGCGATTATGTTGAGGTGTCGTTGGACCGTGACCCAGATATGCCCTTCCTCGGCGTTCGCGATGACGTCGGAAAGGAGGTCGGCCACGTAGCAGCCGGTCACGGGGCGGTCATTCCCCTGCGCCAAGACCCGGAGGTCCAGGCGCGCAGCGACTTCGGTCACGAGCATGATTCTTGACTCCTATGAAGGCTATGTCGACGCCTCACAAGGAAAGACGGATAGAATCAGCTACAAGGACGCGGAAGTACGGAAAGTGATGTCGATATACCGTAAAAAAGAATTCTCGTTCTGTCAAGAAAAAAATACCGAATCGGGGATCGGCCTCGGGACCGCCGCGCTATATTCCTATCGCGCGCGCCGGCCAGGCGGATTTGCCCCCGCCCGCCGCGCTGTGCTAGAATTGAGTATCTCCGCAGGCGCGGCGCGCGCGGGACCGGTTGTCCGACCGGACCGCGGATCCAGGAGGTGGGTGAATGCTCGTTCGGGAAGTCGCCGATCTGATCGAGGCGGAGATACTCTCCGGCGAGGACAAGCTCGACATGGAGGTCGAGCGGGCGGGCGCTGCGGACATGATGAGCGACATCCTCGCCCTCTGCAACCCCAACCAGCTGGTGCTCACCGGCTATATCTACCCGCAGGTCGTGCGCACGGCCCTCGTCTCCGAGCTCCTGGGCCTCGTGGTCGTGCGCGGCAAGGGCGTCATGCCCGAGACCGTCGAGATGGCCCGCAAGAACAATCTCCTCCTGATGCGGACCAGGCTGTACATGTACTCCGCCTGCGGCAGGCTGTACGCGGCGGGCCTCCGGGGCGCCGATGGGCGATAGCAGCATCCTCGCCGAGGTCGCCCGCCTCTTCGCGGACATCCGCGCCGCCGACGTCATGGCGACTCCCGTGACGAGCCTGCCGCCCGAGAGGAAGGTGTCGCAGGCCAAGGAGATGATGCGGGTCAAGAGGATCTCGGGCATCCCCGTCGTCGACGAAGGGTCCCGGCTGCTCGGCATCCTCTCGATCGCCGACCTCATCAACGCCCTGGAGCTCGGCCGCGTCGAGGAGCCGATCCGCAACCTCATGAGCCGGGACGTCGTCTCGGTGCGCGTCGACGCGCCCCTGGGTGACATCGTCAAGCTCTTCGACACCTACGGCTACGGAAGGTTCCCCGTGGTGGACGGCGACGGCGTCCTCCAGGGGATCATCAGCCGCACCGACATCCTGGACAGTCTCCTCGAGAAATTCGGCCTCATCTACCTCCACGACCGCAAGCGGAGCTCCACGCTCGACGACGGCTTCTCCCGGATCACGGGGGAGAGGCTCCGGACGGACGACGCGGAATTCCACTACACCATCGACACCAACGACATCGACTCCGCCGGGGTCGGCTCGGCCTTGATGAAGCAGTTCCTCGTCGACCGGCGCTACCCCGCCGACGTCACCCGCCGCGCGGGGGTGGCGGCCTACGAGGCCGAGACCAACGTCGTCATCCATTCCCACGGCTCGGGCGACATCTTCTGCTTCCTGCGCGACGACCACATCATGGTGAGGGTCGTGGACAACGGCATCGGCATCGAGGACCTGGACAAGGCCATGGAGGAGGGCTTCTCGACCGCCCCGGACTACGTCCGCGAGCGCGGCTTCGGCTCCGGCATGGGCATCCCCAACATGAAGCGCTTCGTCGACAAGCTGGTGATACTGTCCGAGAAGAACGTCGGCACCCAGGTCGAGATGATACTCCACCTGCCTCACAAGGAAGCGACGCCACCCGAGTGGCTCTCGCTCGAGTGAGGTCCAGCCGCTCAGTCGAGGAGGGGGCGCAGCTCCGCGTCGAGCAGCTCGCGGAGGAAGGAATAGACCGCCGGGTGCGAGAGGTGCAGGCCGCCGGCCTGCACGCGGGCTTCCGCGCTTGAGATGGAGAAATCCCCCCGGTCGCCGCGATAGTCGAACCTGAGGTCCACCCCGTCGAGGGCCACGAGCATCCCCAGCAAGGTTCCGGGCAGGTCGCCGAGGGGCGGCCGGTCCCAGTGGCTCCTCACCATCCGCGCCCGCACGGCGGTGCCGCGACCCGGCTCGCTTTCCAGCTCGAGGCGGCCGCCGCAGGATTCCGCGGTCGCCTCGAGCAGGGGGAGGCCCAGCCCCACGGGCTTGAAGCCCTTGCTCGTGTAGAAGGGATCGCGCGCCTTGGCGGCGGTCTCCGCGTCCATGCCGCGGCCGTCGTCCCGGACCGTCAGCGAGAGCTCGTCCTCCGCGGCCGATTCGCGCAGGCTGACGGCCACCGTCCGCGCGCCCGCGGCGACGGCGTTCTGGACGAGGTCCACGACGTGGAAGCAGATGTCCTCGACCATGGCTTCAGCCTTCCCGGACCGCGATCCGGTACCGCCCCGACCGGGCGGCCTGGTAGACCGCGGCGAGCGATCCGTCCACGGCGTCATAGACCGTGTAGGCGCGCCCGATGTCGACCAGGTAGTGGGCGTCGGAGTTCTTCACCAGGCGGCGGCCCGCGAGGGAGGGGTACGCGCTGACGGCCCCCTCGCAGCTGCTGCCGCAGGCGATCTCGAGGGGGCAGTCCTCGAGCTCGGGCGGCACGAATCCGAGGCTCGGCAGGAGGCCGAACTGCGGGCTCTCGACGTGCGCGGGGATGGCGAAGCCGCCGAAGGAGCGGACGAGGGCGACCAGCTCCTCGATCCCCGCGTCGAGGCCGTTCAGGAGGAGGCGCGGCTCGAAGCGCAGTATCTCGTTGTCGCAGTCGACGACGACCTGGTCCCCGAAGTAGTCGGGATTGTTGGGGACGTCGGGCAGGAGGGGGTAGACCTCGCCGTGGAAGGCCTCGGCCTGGCCGGGGCCGGGGAAGAGGCAGAGCAGGTGGACGTCCTCCCGGGTCTGCGCCTCCATGCCGCAGATCACCGCCAGCCCGAGCCGCGAGCCGAGCCCGGCGGCGCACAACCCGTTCTCGACGCTGTTGTGGTCGGTCACGGCGATCATGTCCAGGCCGAGCTCCAGGGCCCGCTCGACGATGGCCCGGGGGGACATCTCCAGCGAGCCGCAGGGCGAGAGCGCGGAGTGGATATGCAGGTCCGCGGCGATCCTCATGGATGGACAATCCTAGCCGAGCGGGCCGGTCCTGTCAAACTCCCGACGCTTTCGCGTAACCTTTCAGTAATAATTCCGGACGATCGCCGTCCGGACGTAAAAAAAACTTGCCGCCGGGCTTGGTTCAGGTATACTGGAGGGGTGGTGCCCCCCGACGAGCCAGGCCGGTACGAAGACCGCGTCGCCCCCCAGCAGGACGCCTTCGTCGTCGACCGGGTGATAGAACGCGTCAGGGGGGTCTTCACCTCGCTCGATTCGCTGCCCTACTTGGGGAAGGACGAGCGGGCGGACTTCCGCTACTACGAGAAGCTCCTGGCGGGTTACCTCCTCCGCATCAAGCGCAAGACCCTCGTCGGCAGCCTCCGCCCCATAGACCTCGGCGGCAACCGCGGAGACCTCCGCTTCACGGGCAGTCCCACGCGCATCGGCGTCTTCATCGGCTCCTTCGATCCCTTCCAGATGACCCACCTCGCGATGGCCCTGCGCTTCCTGGCCTCGGCCCAGGGAGAGGCCGACGCGGTCTTCGTCGTGCCGGAGGGCTCGGTCGATCCGCGGAAGCCCCGCAGGTCCGAGTACCGCTTCAGGTACGAGATACTGCAGCGCCAGCTCGCCGACGTCCTCCAGCCCCTCGTCGTGCCCCTCGACCTCGGCGAGGGCGCGGACACGATCGAGATCGTGCGGCGCATCATCGCCCTCCATCCCGGCTCCTCGCTGCGCCTCACCCACCTCATCGGCTCCGACACCCTGCCGACCGCCCTCCGCCTCCTGCCGCAGGATCTCGCGGCCTGGAATGCCGCCGCCGCCCGGTACAAGGTCGAACTCGCCCTCTCGCTCTTCGTGATCCGCCGGGAGGGCGGACTGGGGACCGCCGATCTCGCCAGGGGGGTGCGCGCCCTCGGCGTGCGCATCGTCGTCGACCGGGCCGTCATCGGCACGCCCTCGAGCACCCGCTTCCGCAAGGACCGGGCGATCACCCTCGTCTTCCCGACCGAGGCGACGCTCGGCAGCCTCGAGCTCTTCTTCCGATACGGCATGAACAAACCCTGGAGCGCCCCTCCCTCGCCTCCCTCGCCTCCCTGGTCGGAGTTCGAGATATAGACTCCCGTTTACTCGACCTCCCCTTTCCGCTATGGTGTAGCCAGGAGGCCGTGAAGCCATGAAACTGATATTCCTCGGGCCGCCCGGAGCGGGCAAGGGCACCATCGCCGACCTCGCCGTGGAGGCCCTCGGCATCCCCCACATCTCGACGGGCGACCTCTTCCGCGCCGCGGTCAAGGACGAGACGCCCCTCGGCCTCAAGGTCAAGGGCATCCTCGCCTCGGGCGGCCTCGTGCCGGACGACCTCACCATAGCCCTCGTGAAGGAGCGCCTCGCGGCGCCCGACGCCGCGAAGGGCTGGATCCTCGACGGCTTCCCCCGCACGATCCCCCAGGCCGAGGCCCTGGAGGCCCTCGCGCCCGCCGACAGGGTCGTCAACTTCGACGTGGCCGACGCGGTCGTCGTGGGCCGGCTCTCGACCCGCCGCACCTGCCGCGGCTGCGGCAAGATCTACAACGTGAAGACCATGCCCCCGAAGAAGGAAGGCGTCTGCGACGCCTGCGGCGGCGAGGTCTACACCCGCGAGGACGACAAGGAGTCCTCGATCAAGACCCGGCTCGAGAACTACCGCAAGCAGACCGCGCCCCTCATCGACTGGTACGGCGGACGCGGCAAGCTCCTCACGATCGACGGCGAGGGCGCGCCCAAGGACGTGCTCCTCCGCTTCGAGAAGGCGCTCGGGAAGTAGGGGCGCCTCCTCGGCGGACGCGGGCGTCCTTGAAGGCGGGCGCTCCGCGAGGTATGGTTGACTCTGGCCTCCCGAGAGGCCGGAGGAACCCCATGTCAAGAAGCGCCCTCGCCTGCAGTCTCCTCGCCGCAGCCGCGGCCCTCGTCCTCGCCGGCGGCTGCGCCGGCCGCGCCGCCGCCGGGCCGCCCAGGGACCCCGACCCGCGGAGGGTCGAGGCCCACTCCTCCGGGCTCCAGGGCGTCCGCTCCCCCCTCAAGGTGGTCTTCGCCTCAGCCCTCGGCCGCGAGGGCGAGGAGGCCCCGGCCGGGGCCTTCCGGGCTGTTCCGCGCATCGCGGGCAAGGCCTTCTGGGAGGACGAGCGCAGCCTCGTCCTCCTCCCCGACGAGCCCCTGGCCAGGGGCAGGTCCTACCGCGTCGACGTCGACCTCGGCCTCCTCGAGGGCGGCCGGGCCGGCGGCGACGACTACTTCAGCTTCTCGGTCGTCGGCGCCCCCCAGCGGGTCGAGGTCGAGGCCGGGCTCCCGCGCCCGGCCCCCGACGGCGGGCTCGAGGTCGAGGGGATCCTGCGCCTCGCCGACGGCGCCGCGGACGGGGCCGTCGAGCGGGCGCTCCGGGCCTCCGCGGGCTCCGTCTCCTGGCGCCACGAGTCCGAGCGCGTCCACCGCTTCACGGTGTCGCGCATCGCGTCTCCGAGGAAGGCCGGCTCGCTCCGGCTCTCCTGGGACGGCTCCCCCGTCGGGGGCGGCGGGCGCGGCTACGCGAGCGTCGCCCTCCCCGCGGCCGGCTCCTTCGAGCTCCTCGGGGCGCGCGCCCTCGCGGACCGCTCCGGCGTCGAGCTGGCCTTCAGCCGCGCCCTCGACCCCTCGCAGGACCTCCGCGGCCTCGTCGATGCCGAGGGGGCGGATGGCCTCGGCTACGCGGTCTCGGGCTCGACGATCAAGCTCTACGCCCCCGCCTGGCCCGCCTCGGTCCGCGTCCGCGTCGACCGGGGCCTCCGCGACTCGGGCGGCGCGAGGCTCGAGCACCCGGCCGCCGCGACGGTGGCCTTCGACTGGGAGAAGCCCCAGGTCCGCTACCTCACCAAGGGGACCATCCTCCCGACCGACCAGGGCCTCGTCCTCCCCGTCGAGACCATGAACCTCTCGGCCCTCGTCGTCGAGGCCTATCGCGTCTACGGCGACAACATGCTCCAGTTCCTCCAGGTCAACGACCTCGACGGCAAGAGCGAGCTCAGGCGCGTCGGCGAGGTGGTCTGGCGCGAGACGATCGACCTCGGCTGGAAGGACGGCTGGAAGAACCGCTGGGTCCGCCAGGGCCTCGACCTCGGACCCCTCCTCCAGGCGCACAAGGACGGGATGTTCCAGATCCGCCTGACCTTCCGCCGCGAGGGCATCCGCTACGTCTGCCCGAACAGCCACGACTTCAAGGACCTGCGCTTCCCGGAGGCGAGGGTCTTCGACCGCGACGACGACGAGTCGAGCATGTGGGACTTCGCCGAGGAGTGGGCAGGCGGCTACGACGACTACTACCGCTACAAGAACGATCCCTGCCATCCGGCCTTCTACATCGCCAGCTACGACCACGACATCAGCCAGCGCCGCAACGTCGTCGTCTCGGACATCGGCGCCGCGATCAAGCGCGAGTCCGACGGCACCTGGCACGCCGCGGCGAGCGACCTCCGCAGCGCGAAGCCCCTCGCCGGCGCGACCGTCGCCCTCTACAGCTACCAGCGCCGCGAGCTCGCCCGCGCGACGACGGGCGCCTCGGGCATCGCCGTCCTCAAGCCCTCCGCGGCCGGCTCGGGCTCGCTCTCGCCCGCGGAGCCCTTCTTCGCGACCGTGACCGCGGGGACCCAGACCAGCTGGGTCAAGGTCGACTCGGGCTCGAGCCTCGCCGTGGGCCACTTCGATGTCGGCGGCGAGAAGGCCGACTCGGGCCTCAAGGGATTCATCTACGGCGAGCGGGGCGTCTGGCGGCCCGGCGACAAGATCCACCTGACCTTCATCCTCTACGACCGCTCGGGCAGGCTGCCCGCGAAGTACCCGGTCGCCTTCGAGCTCGAGGACCCGCTCGGCCGCGTCGTGGCGACCGGCAGCTACGCCGAGTCGGTCGGCGGCTTCTACGCCATCGAGACGGGCACCTCGTCCGACGCGCCGACCGGCACCTACCAGGCCCGCGTGCGCGCCGGCGGCAGGACCTTCTCGCGCAACGTCAAGGTCGAGGCGATCATGCCGAACCGCCTCAAGATCGCCCTCGACTGGGGCGGGAAGCCCTACCTCTCCTCCGACACCGACGAGATCGGCCTCGCGGCCTCTTGGCTGACCGGCGCGCGCGCCGGGGCCCTCAAGGCCGACGTCTCCGCGACCTTCCGCGCGGCCGGCAGCTCCTTCCCCTCCCTCGCCGACTACTCGTTCGACGACCCGACGCGCGAGGCCTCGGCCGAGCGGGCCATCCTCTTCGAGGGCAACCTCGACGAGGACGGCACGACCTCCTTCCCGGTCTCCCTCTCCCCCGAGGGCCTCGCGCCCGGCGTGCTCAAGGCGAGCGTCCTCACCCGCGTCTTCGAGCCCTCGGGCGTCTTCTCGAGCGAGAGCGTCGACGTGGACTTCCATCCCTACGCCCGCTACGCGGGCCTCAAGCTGCCCAAGGGCGACGCGGCCCGCGGCATGCTCCTCACCGACACCGAGCATCGCGTCGACCTCGCCCTCGTCGACCGCGAGGGCAACCTCGTCAAGGGCGGCGGGACCGTGGAGGTCGCGCTCTACAAGCTCCAGTGGCGCTGGTGGTGGGAGAAGGGCGAGGAGAGCCTCGCCGAGCGCGCGCAGGAGCTCTTCGCGAACCCGATCAAGAAGGGCATGGTCAAGATCGGCCCCGACGGCCGCGGCTCGTGGAGCTTCAACGTGAAGTCCCCCGACTGGGGCCGCTTCATGGTCAGGGTCGAGGACAAGTCGGCGCCGAAGGGCGCGGCCGGCCACGCCGCCGGCAAGATCGTGTACATAGACTGGCCGGGCTGGGCCGGCCGCGGCCGCGAGGCGGGCGGCGCCTCGGCCATGCTCGAGCTCGCCGTCGGCAAGGCGAAGTACGCGCCCGGCGACAAGGCCTCGGTGACTTTCCCCTCGAACGAGCGTGGCCGCGCCCTCGTGACGATCGAGCGCTCCGGGAGGATCCTCCGCGAGGAGTGGGTCGAGACGAAGAAGGAGACCACCCTCTACGAGTTCGCGGTGACCCCCGACATGGCGCCCAATGTCTACGCCCATGTCACCTTCGTGCAGCCCCACCTGCAGACGGCGAACGACCTGCCGATCCGCCTGTACGGGCTGGTCCCGATCATGGTCGAGGACCCCGCGACGAGGCTCCGTCCCGTCGTGGAGACCCCGGCGACGATCGAGCCGGGGAGCGAGGTCTCATTCTCGGTGCGCGAGGCCGGCGGCAGGCCCATGACCTACACCGTCGCCGTCGTCGACGAGGGGCTCCTCAACATAACGCGTTATGCGACGCCGGATCCCTGGGACGAGTTCTACAGGAAGGAGGCGAGCGCCCTCTCGTCATGGGACCTCTACCAGTACGTCGCGGGGGCCTACTCCGGCAGCCTCGAGACCCTCCTCGCGGTCGGCGGCTCCGACGAGGGCCTCGGCGGCGGCGACCGCAAGCCGAGCCGCTTCCCGCCCGTCGCCTTCTACTTCCCGCCGCGCGAGCTCAAGGCCGGCGAGGTCCGGAACGAGAGCTTCCGCATCGGGCAGTACATCGGCGCGGTCCGCTTCATGGTGGTCGCGGGCGCCCTGCCCGCGGCGAAAGCCGGAGCTGTTTCGCCCAACGCGCCCGTCGGCGGTCCCTCCTTCGGCCGCGTCGAGAAGGAGGTCCAGGTCCGCGCGCCTCTCATGGCGCAGATCACCGCCCCGCGCGTGCTGTCGCCCCTCGAGACCGCCTCGATCCCGGCCACCGTCTTCTCCTTCCTCGGGAAGGGGAGGGTCGAGCTCGAGCTCGCGGCCTCCGGCGCCCTCTCGGTCGACGGGAACCAGACGGGCTCCCTCGAGTTCGAGCGCGACGGCGACGCCTCGCTCCTCTTCAAGGTGAGGGCCGGCGCCTCGCCCGGGCCGGGCCGGCTCGTCCTCCGCGCGCGCTCCGGCGAGAACGTCGCCGAGCAGGCGATCGACCTCGAGACCCGCGCGGTGGGAGTGCCCGTGGGCGAGGTCCGCTCCCTGGCCCTCGAGGCCGGCAAGTCCTGGAGCGGCGCGATGGACCTGCCAGGCGCCGCGGGGACGAACGAGCTCTCCATCGAGCTCTCGCGCCTGCGGAGCCTCGACCTCGCCGACCGCGTGGACTGGCTCCTCCGCTACCCGCACGGCTGCGCCGAGCAGACGACCTCGGCGGCCTTCCCCCAGCTCTACCTGCCGAAGGCCGCGGCCCTCGACGCCCCGGCCGCGGAAAGGGCGTCGGCCAACGTGCGCGCCGCCCTCGAGAAGCTCGGCGGCTTCCAGACGGCGCGCGGCGGCTTCGCCTTCTGGCCCGGCACCGGGCAGGAGGACGAGTGGCTCACGGCCTACGTCGCGCACTTCCTCATCGCCTCGTCCCGCGAGGGCTTCGACGTCCGCTCCGGCATGGTCGACGCGGCCCTCGACTACATGGAGCGCTCCGCGGCCGCGTGGAACTCCAAGGAGCCCTGGTCCCAGTCCACGCAGGCCTACCGCCTCTACGACCTGGCGCTCGCGGGAAGGCCGGACATCGCGTCCATGAACCGCTTCCGCGACTTCCCCGGCATGCCGGGTCCGGCTCGCTTCAGGCTCGCGGCCGCCTACGCCCTCGCGGGCATGCGCGACGCGGCGCGCGAGCTCGTCCGCGACCTCTCGCCCGAGCCCGAGGACTACGACGGCCTCGCCGACCACACCTACGGCACGACGGTGCGCGAGCGCGCGGTCGTCCTGGATTCGCTCAACGCGATGGGCGACGTCGACCGGGCCCTGCCCGTGTACAACGCCCTCGCCGAGGAGCTCGACTCCAGGCGCTGGCTCTCGACCCAGGACCTCGGCGTGGCGCTCGGCGCGGCCCTGCCCTACGCCACCGCCGCGGCCGCGGCCGGCGCGCCGGAGATTGCGGCGAGCTCGGGGGGCTGGAGCCGCAAGGTGAGGCTGGACCGTCCCATGGCCCGCCTCGACCTCCCGAAGCCCGCGGGCGAGCGCGTCGAGCTCTCGATCTCGAATGCCGGGAACGCGCCCGTGCACGTCCGGATCGCGGCGCGGGGCACGCCGGCGGCCGGCTTCGAGAAGCCCGTCTCCAACGGCCTCTCCCTCTCGATCCGCTACCTCGACATGTCGGGGAAGACGGTGGACCCGAACGCGGCCCCCGCCGGCTCGGACATGATCGTCGAGGCGGTCGTGCGGAACCGCTCGGGCCAGGACCTCAAGAACCTCGCCCTCTCGCAGCTCCTACCCTCGGGTTGGGAGATCGCCTCGTACAAGATCGGGCAGGAGCTTCCCAAGCCCAGGGAGGAGGGCGACTACGACCGTCCGGCGCCGAAGAAGCCCGAGCCCCTCTACGATTACCGCGACCAGCGCGACGACCGGGTCCTGACTTACTTCTCCCTCGGCGCGCGGGACTCGAAGACCTTCTCGACCTACGTCAACAAGGCCTACGCGGGTGATTTCTTCCTGCCGGCCACGAGCGTCGAGGCGATGTACGACGGGCGCTGGCAGGCGGTGTCGCCGGGACGCTGGCTCTCGGGCGGGACGAGGGCGCCGGCGGCGCAGCCCGGCACCCCCGCGAAGAAGAAGTGAGCCGGGCGCGGGCCCTGGCCGCCGCGCCTCCGGCGGCCTCGGCCCTCGTCCTCGCGGCCCTCCTCCTGTGGGGGCCGCCGGCGGCGCGCTTCCCCGGGGAGCTCTCCGCGGCGGTCTACGACCGTCGCGGGGAGCTCCTCGGCGCGAGCGTCTCCCCGCGCGGCTACTGGCGCTTCCCCGGCGGGGGCGGGCTGCCGGACAAGTACGTCGCGGCCCTCCTCGCCTACGAGGACAAGCGCTTCTTCTCGCACCCCGGCTTCGACCCGGCCTCCCTCGTCCGCGCGTTGCGCGACAATATGCGCTCCGGCAGGATCGTGTCGGGCGGGTCGACGATCACCATGCAGGCCGCGCGGCTCGCGAGGCCGGGCAGCCCACGCGACCTCCCCGAGAAGGCCGCGGAGCTCTGGCTCGCGCTGCGGCTCGAGCTCACGCGCGGCAAGCGCGGCGTGCTCGCCCTGTACGCCGCGAACGCGCCCTTCGGCGGCAACGTGATCGGCCTCGAGGCGGCGAGCTTCCGCTTCTTCGGCCGCTCCCCCGAGCTCCTCTCCTGGGCCGAGGCGGCGACCCTCGCGGTCCTGCCCAACGCGCCCGGCGCCGCCCACCCCGGCCGCAACCGCGAACTCCTCCTCGCGAAGCGCGACGCCCTCCTCGCGCGGCTCCGCGCGAACGGCGCGTTGGGCGACGCCGAATTCGCCCTCGCCCTCGCCGAGCCCCTGCCCCCCGAGCCCTACGAGCTCCCGCGCCTCGCGCCCCAGCTCGTCGCCCGCTTCGGCGCCCCCGCCGGGAAGGGGGGAGGGGAGCCGCGAGCGCTCACGACGGTCGACGCCTCGCTGCAGCGGCGCGTCGCGGAGATCGTGCGCCGGCGGAGCGCGCGCCTCGCCGCGGGCGGCGTCTACAACGCGGCCTGCCTCGTCGCGCGCGTCGGGAGCGGCGAGGTCCTGGCCTACGTGGCGAACTCCACGCCTCAGGAAGAGGCGGAGGGGGAGGGGAATGGCCCGGAGGCGCGCGGCCACCCGGAGCGCGGCTACGAGACCGACCTCATCCGCGCGCCGCGCAGCTCGGGCAGCCTCCTGAAGCCCTTCCTCTACGCCGCCGCCATCGACTCGGGGGAGCTCGCGCCGCGGGCCCTCCTGCCGGACCTGCCGACGCGGATCGGCTCCTACGCGCCCGAGAACGCCTCGGGCACCTGGTCGGGAGCCGCGCGCGCGGAGGAGGCCCTCGCGAGATCGCTCAACGTGCCCTTCGTGCGCCTGCTCAGGTCCTTCGGCGTCCCGCGCTTCCATGCCCTCCTGGCCTCGACCGGCATGAGCACCCTGGCCAGGCCGCCCGACGACTACGGCCTCTCCCTCATCCTCGGCGGCGCCGAGACGACGCTCTGGGAGATGGCGGGGCGCTACGCCGCCCTCTCGCGGACCGCCGCGGGAACGAGGCCGCCCGGCGCGGCGGGGCGGGGCGCGCAGTACTTCGACCTGGGCCTGACCGCGGCCGAGCTCGCGGCCCGGCGGCCCCGCCCCGATCCCTTCTCGCCCGCCGCCGCGGCGCTCGCCCTCTCGGCCCTGTCGCGGCTCGCGCGGCCCGAGGAGGAGGCCGCCTGGGAGGGCTTCGCCTCATCGCGGCGCGTGTCCTGGAAGACCGGGACGAGCTTCGGCTTCCGCGACGCCTGGGCGGTGGGCGTCAACTCCGACTCGGGAGGCCAGGGCTTCGTCGTGGGCGTCTGGGCGGGGAACGCCGACGGCTCGGGCCGGCCGGGGCTCAAGGGCTCGGCGGCGGCGGCGCCCATCCTCTTCGAGGTCTTCGGCCTCCTCGCCGCCTCGGGCTTCTCCGACGCGCGCGACGCCCTACCCGCGGCGGGCGGAGGCGCGGCGCGGAAGGGCGGGTCCCCGGAGGCCGCCGCCGACCCCCCCGCCTACCGCGACGTCGAGACCTGCGCGGACTCCGGCTGGGCCGCGGGCCCGGACTGCCCCCGGGTCGAGGTCGCGCGCCTGCCCGCCTCGGCGCGCCCCCTCCGGGCCTGCCCCTATTGCAGGAGGGTCGCGTTGAGCGACGACGGCGCCTATCGCGTCGACGCGGGAGAGGAGCCGGCGGGCTCGGTCCGCGTCGAAAGCCGCTTCGTGCTCCCGCCCTCCATCGAGCCCTGGTACCGCAAGGGCCATCTCGAGTACCGCCCCCTGCCGCCCTGGCGGCCGGGTTCGCGGGCGGGACGGGCCGCCGAGAGCCTCGACGTCCTCGCGCCGGAGGAGGGCGCCGTCCTTTACATCCCCGTTGAGATCACGGGCAGGCCCGGCTCGCTCGTGATGTCGGCCGCCCACCGGGACGCGGGCGCCATCCTCCACTGGCATCTCGACGGCGCCTACCTCGGCTCGACCCGGGGCGACCACCGGATCGAGGCGAGGCCGGGCAGGGGGAGGCACCTGCTCACGGTCGTGGACGAGGGCGGCCTCGAGGTCTCGCGCAGCTTCGAAGTCCTGAGCGAGGAGCGGCCCTAGGAGCGGATCGCGCGGGGGATACCGCCGCAGGATCCTTCCGCGGGGGCGCGGCTCCGTTGCCCTTCGCGCTCCGCCCCGGCTAGAATGCGCCCATGCTCCGTCGACCTTCTCTGCCTCGCGTCGCCCTCCTCCTCGCCCTCGCCGCGGCGACCGCCTGCTCCGAGGACATCCCCCCCGGGCGCTGGAGCGGGACGGCGGACCTCGGCGCGGGCGAGGAGCCGATGTCCCTCCGCCTCCTCGCGGACGGCGCCCTGGCCGACTTTCCCGGGCGCGGCCTCTTCGGCCTGCCGATCGCCTCCTTCCTCCGCGAGGAGGAGCGGGTGACCTTCTCCCTCCCGGGCGAGTCGGGAGAACTCGTCTTCGTCGCCTCCCGCCTGTCCCCGGGGAGGGCAGGGGCCGAGGCGATCGGCGGCGTCTGCGCGGGCGGCGGCGGCTTCGAGGGCGCCTTCCGCCTCGAGCTCGAGCCCGACCGCTCCGCCGAGGAACGTTACGCGATCGATACCGGCCGCGGACTCCTCCCGGGCTCCCTCCTCCTGCCGCCCGAGGACGGGAACGGCCTCGCCGTCGTCCTCCTCGTAGCGGGCGCGGGGCCGATCGACCGCGACGGCAACAACTACGCGGTGCCGGGGAGGTGCGACTCGCTCAAGGCCCTGGCCGAGGCGCTGGCGGCCCGCGGAGTCGCCTCCCTCCGCTACGACAAGCGCGGCGCGGGCGAGGCCTACGTCCTCGTCCGCCGCGAGGAGGATCTCGTCTTCTCCGACCACGTGGACGACGCGATCGACGCGTTGCGCGCCCTCGCCTCGGACGGCCGCTTCGCGCGGATCGTCGTCGCAGGGGAGGGCGAGGGCGCCCTGGTCGCGGCCGCGGCCCTCGCGGGCTTCCGCGCCGCCGGCCTCGCCGACGACCGCGGCCGGCGAGGCCGCTACGCCCTGGCCCTCCTCTGCGCCCCGGCCGCCAGCCCCCTCGAGACCGTGGAGGAGGCCCTCGCGGGCCTGCCGCCAGAGCGCGCCGAAGAGGGATCGCGCATCGTCTCGGCCCTGCGCGAGGGCAGCGAATATCCCCTCCCCGGACCATTCTTCGCGGACTTCTTCCGCCCCTCGATCCAGCCCTACCTGATCTCATCCTTCCGCTACTCTCTCGCGGAGGAGCTCGCGAAGACCTCCGATCCCCTCCTCGTCGCCGTCGGCGCGAGGGACTCCTCGGTCGGCGAGGCCGATGTCGCGCGGATCCTCGCGGCGAGGCCCCGGGCCCGCGTCCTCAGGATCGAGGGCATGGGCAGGGCGCTCAAGGAGCTCGGCGAGGATCCGGAGGACGAGTACCGGGCCTACGTCGACCCTTCGATGCCCCTCTCCACGGCCCTCGCGGACTCGCTCGCGGCCTTCGCCTCCGAGGGGCTCGGGCGCCGCCGCCCGACGCGACGCGGCGACGCGGACTGAGGCGGCGCGGCCGCGCCGGCGCTACTTCTTGGGCGCGGCGGATGCGAGGAGACGCGCGACCGCGGAGGCCGGCAGCGAGACGCCCGAGGCGAAGACCAGCTCTCCGTCGAGGGCGAAGCGGGCCCCGAGGGCGGGCCCGGCCTCATCGCCCAAGGCCCCCCTCGCGATGAAGTACCAAGCCAGGCGGAGGGCCGGACGGAAGCTCCGCGCCGCCTCGGCGTCGCTCATGAGGAAGGCCACGGTCGCGCTGTAATCGCCGTCGGCGGCTGGCGAGGCCGCGACGAAGAGCCCCCGGACGGGCATGGCCGGATCGCCCTCCCCGAAGAGGCCGGGCGCGAGGCGGGCGAGGGGATCGGGCATCCAGAGGACGAGCTCCCTCCCGGCCAGGGAGGCGAGCCTCGCGGGTATGGGGCCCGGGCCGGGGTCCGCGGCGCGGTCGATGAGGGGATCGACCGAGATCGAAGAGGCCAGGACGAGGCCCGGACCCGCGACGAGGGCGCGGAGCCCCGTGGCGGCGTGCAGGTAGGCCCTGCCCTCGCGCTTCCAGCCGCGGTCCGCGGCGAGGGCGAGGGAGGCGCGACGGAAGGGATAGTCCCCCACGAGCGCCGCCTCGAGGAGGCGGGAGCCAGCGGCGTCCGCCGGCCCGAGGCCGATCGCCGCGGCCCTCGTCCTCTCGAGGAGTGGGCGGAGCGAGGAGGCCTGCTCCGGCGGGATCATCGCCGGGAGGAGGCGCCTCGCCTCGCTCCCCTCGATCCGCGCGTACGCCGCGAGTCCCGGGGAGAGGAGCGCGAGGGGGTCGGCCTCGGCGCCGACGCGGATCGGCGCGGCGCAGGAGGCGGCTCCGAGGAGGACGAGCGCGCCTAACGCGAGACAAGCCGACGCGCGGACCGCGGAGGCCGCGCCCCTCCGCCTGGGGCCGGCGCTCACAGGAGCCTTTCCCGGGCGAAGATCGCGAGGGCCGCCTCGCGATGGGCGCGGGCCG
Organism: uncultured Treponemataceae bacterium; assembly: GCA_964399065.1. Taxonomy (GTDB): domain Bacteria; phylum Spirochaetota; class Spirochaetia; order Treponematales; family Rectinemataceae; genus JAKLFE01. Next base: position 33,088 of record CAYNPQ010000022.1, read on the forward strand.
CCTCGTTCCAGCGGTGGAGGGGCGAGCCGAGGAAGGAGCCAGCGGGCAGGCGCCGCGCCCTCGCGCCGAGCCCGGCCCGGTCGCGGATCTCGCCGCGGAGCCAGAGGAGGCGGTCGTAGCCGCCGATCGGGCCCGCGTCGACTTCCTCGGTCGGGAGGCCCGCGGCCGAGAGCCAGTCGCGGCGGTCGTAGGGCGGCACCTCGAGCTCGATCGCGTAATCCGCGATCCGCGACGCGGCCTCTCCCGGGCCGCGCTCCCAGAGCCGCGCGAGGGGCTCCAGCGCGAGCTCCTCCTCCTCGAATCCCAGCCGGAGCGAGGTCCTGAGGTAGCGGTAGATCTTCCTCGCCGCGGCCATGAAGCGCTCCGCGTTGCGGACGGAGGAGCGGCCGGGGCCGAGGCGCGGATCCTCCCATTCGCCGGCCGGGTCGTCGGGCGAGCGGAGGGCCTGGAGGTGGCCGACGGGAGGGAGGGGCGAGGCCAGGTCGATCGCGTTGGCCGCCTCGTTCCGCCCCGAGAATCCCTGGTGGGCCCAGGTGTCGGCGTAGGCATGGAGCGCGACGCCGACGCGGTAGTCGTCGCCGGAGCGCAGCGCCGCGACGAGGAGCTCCTTGGCCGCGGGGCAGTCCGGGATCGTGGCCCAGCGCGAGGACCCGGCCGGGGCCGCCGAGCCCGCGGGCACGAAATGGAAGGGCATGTAGACCTCGCGGAGCGTCGACTCGTCCCAGAAGGCGTAATTCTGCGTCGCCAGGGTGCCGTAGGCCCCGTCGCCGATGGCATACTCGACCACCGCGTCGTCCACGTACTGCGAGGAGGATGCGATGATCCGGGCCCGGTCCCCGGGCATGCCCGCGCGGACGCATATGTAGTACAGGGCGTGGTAGTGGAACTCCGCGTTCATGGGGAACAAGTATGCCGCGCCGTCCCGGCGGCGGCTAGTCTGGCGGCGGGGGCGGCGGCGGACTATCCTTAGCGCAAGGAGCGCGCCATGGCGGTCGAAAGGACCTTCGCGATGCTCAAGCCCGGCGTCCTGGAGCGCAGACTCGCCGGAGAGATCCTGGCCCGGATCGAGCGCAAGGGCTTCGACCTCGTGGCCGCGAAACTCATGCGGGTCACGCGCGACCTCGCCGAGCGCCACTACGCGGAGCATCGCGGCAAGGCGTTCTTCGTCGAGCTCGTGGACTACGTGACGAGCGGCCCGGTCCTCGCGATGGTCCTCGAGGGCGACGGAGCCGTCCTCATGCTCCGCAAGCTCTGCGGCTCGACCAAGGCGGAGGAGGCGGCGCCGGGCACGATCCGCGGCGACTACGCGATGCACACCGGGCTCAACATCATCCACGCCTCGGACTCCGCGGAGAGCGCGGCCCGCGAGATCGGCCTCTTCTTCCGCCCCGAGGAGATCCTCGCCTGGCGCGACGGGAACGAGGAATGGATTTGATGCCTCGCTTGTGCGCGGGCTCCCGATCGACTACCGTGTATAGGGTCATGGGAACGATCACGAGAGCGGCGGCATCCTTTTTCCTCGCGGCGACCCTCGCCCTGGCCTCCTGCTCGCGGCCCCCGATCGTCATCGGCTTCTCGGGGCAGTTCTCCGGGCGCATGGCCGAGGTCGGCGTGGCGGCGCGCAACGGCGCCCTCCTAGCCGTCGACGAGATCGACCGCTCGGGCGGCCTCGGCGGTCGCCGCGTCGTCCTCGAGTCGAGGGACGACCGGGGAGACCCCGCGCTGGCGCCCAAGGTCGACAAGGAGCTCATCGACGCGGGCGCCGTCGCGATCGTCGGCCACCTGACGAGCACCCTGACCCTCGCGGCGCGGTCCGTGGCCGAGGAGGCGGGGACCGTCGTCGTCTCGCCCTGGGCCAGCTCATCGGCCCTCCTCGAGCCGGGCGCCAAGTTCTTCATGGTGTTCTCGTCTTCCGACGAGGAAGCCATCGCCACCGCGGGGCACGCCTACGTGCGCTCGCGTTGCAGGACGGCCTTCGTCGTGAAGGACGCCTCGAACGCGGCCTACACGGAGCGCTGGACCGGCCGCTTCTCGAGCGCCTTCGAGGAGGCCGGCGGGAAGGTGGTCGGCGAGTCCTCCTTCGCGTCGCCCGACCAGGCCGGCCTCTTCGAGGCCGCCGACCGGGCCGCCGCCTCGCGCGCCGACGCCGTGATCCTGGCCGCGGACGTGCTCGATGTCGCGATGCTCTGCCAGCGACTCCGGATGCGGGAGACCCGCGCGCGGCTCTACGCCTCCAACTGGGCCATGGCCGAGGAGCTCCTCGCGAACGGGGGCCGGGCCGTCGAGGGGCTCACCATCTTCAGCAACATCGACAAGCTCTCCGACGAGCCGCGATCGGCCGCCTTCCGCGCCGCCTACGAGAAGCGCTTCGGCGCCTCGCCCCACGAGGCGGCCTACCTCGGCTACGAGGCGGTCTCGGTGATACTGGCCGCCTGGCCGAAGGCCGGTTCCCGCAAGGGGCTCGGCGAGGCCATCGCAGGCTCCGGCCCGTACCGGGGGCTCCAGTGCGAGCTCTCCTTCGGCGCGCTCGGCGAGGCGCGCCGCCCCCTCCTCACCTTCGTGGTCAAGGACGGCCGCTTCGGGCTCGAGGGGAGGTGACGGTGGGGAGACGCGTCCGGTCCTTCTCGTCCTTCTTTCTCCTCGCCGTCTCCCTCGCCTCCTCGCTGCCTGTCCTCCTGGCCGGCGCCGCAGGGGCGACGGTCGCCTTCCGCCTTTCCTCGGACGAGGAGAAGGCCCTCGGCGACGTCTTCCTCCGCGCCCTGTCCCGCGAGATCGAGGCCTTCCTCGATAAGGCGGAGGCGGGACTCCTCCTCGCGGCGGCCGCGAGTCCGACGTCGCCGGCCGCCCGTTCCTCCTCGGGCGTACCCGCCCTGCTCCGGACCGGATTCCCGGAGCTCGACATGGTCCTCGTCCTCTCGGATCGCGGGATCGTGGAGGATCTCTCGCCCCTCGCCGCCGATTACGTCGGGATGGACATGTCGAGGCAGGCCTACTTCGCGGGCGCTGTCGGCTCCGCCCGTCCGGTCTGGTCAAGGAGCTTCATCTCGATCTACTCGGGCAACCCGACCCTCACCATAACCGAGCCCTTCGCGGGAGGCTACCTCGTCGGCTACATCTCGCTCCGCAGCCTCAGCGCGGCCCTCGAGCGCGCGGGCCTCCCCGACTGGGCCACGGGCATCGTCGTGGACGCGCAGGGCGTCGTGATCGCCCACCCCGACTACCGCAAGGCCGCGGAGAGCTTCGCCGTCGCGACCGAGGAGCTCGAGGCCTCGCTCCGCGGGGGCGAGCGAGGCGCGCCCATGACCTTCGACGGGAGGCGGTACCGCGCCCGCTTCTTCTCGCTCGGATCGAGGGGCTGGTCCATCGGCATCCTCCGCGACCCTTCGTACGTCGACCCGACGCTCCGCTCCCTCGTCCTCGCCTTCGCGGGCTTCCTCATCCTGTCCTGGTCCCTCGGCCTCGTCCTGGTGCTCCGCGGCAACCGCGCCGTCGCCGGGGGGCTCGGCGCCTTGGCCGGCGCGGCGCGTCGCGTCGCCGAAGGGGAGGGGGCGGACGGCGGCGAGGCCGCGGCCGGGGGGCGCTTCCTCGAGATCGACGAGGCCCTCGCGGCCTTCGCCTCGATGGACCTCAGGGTCCGCGAGCGGGAGGAGGGGATGCGCGCGGCCGAGGCGGAGCTCAAGACCTCGCTCGCCGAGAAGGAAGTCCTCCTCAAGGAGATCCACCACCGCGTCAAGAACAACCTCCAGGTCATCTCGAGCATCCTCAGGCTCCAGGCCCTCGCCGTCGAGGACGAGGGCGTGCAGGCCCTCTTCAACGAGTGCCAGAACCGGGTGCAGGCCATGGCCCTCATCCACGAGCAGCTTTATCGCTCCGTGTCGATCTCGGCGATCCGCTTCGCGGGCTATGTCGAGAGCCTCGCCGCGGTCGTCTGGGACGCCTTCGGGGGCGCGGAGCGCGGCATCGGCCTCGACCTCGCCGTGGAGGACGCGGAGATCCCGATCGACGTGGCGGTGCCCTGCGGGCTCGTCCTCGTGGAGCTCATGACGAACGCCCTGAAGTACGCTTACCCCGAGGGCAAGGGGCGCGTGCGCGTCGAGTACCGGGTCGAGGGCGACCGCGCCCTCCTCGCCGTGTCCGACGGCGGCGTCGGCCTGCCCGCCGACTGGGAGGACAAAGCGGCCCGCTCCCTCGGCCTTTCCCTCGTCCAATCCCTCGCGGGCCAGCTCAAGGGCAGGCTCTCCTCCTCGGGCCCGCCGGGGGCGCGCTTCGAGTTGCGCTTCCCGCGGCCCACGTGAAAAGCGCGCGCGCCGACGAGAGGGCGTCCGACGCATTGGATCTGGATTCGGCTTTGATCGCGGCGCGGGATGATGGGCGCAGGGGCGATATCGGACGCCCGCGCCCTATCGGACGCCCGCGCCCTATCGGGCACTCGTGCCCTAGCGGGCGCGGCCCTGGAGGGCGCGGCGTTCCTTCGAGTAGCCGCGCATCGATTTGTTGATCACCTTCCAGCGGCGCTCCTCCTCCCGCTGGAGGTTGCCGTTCTCGCGCATGGCGAGGAAGGCGGCCTCGCGCGCGAGCTTGCGCCAGTTCCCGTAGCGTCCCTCGTCGAGCTCCCCCGACTCGAGGGCCGCGCGGACGGCGCAGCCGGGCTCGTCCTGGTGCCGGCAATCGCGGAAGCGGCAGGACGCGGCGAGCTCCTCGATGTCGGGGAAGGCGAGGCCGATCGATTCCTCGTCGGCCCAGAGCTGGAGCTCGCGGAGGCCGGGGGTGTCGATGACCATGCCGCCCGAGGGAAGCCTGAAGAGTTGCCGGTGCGTGGTGGTGTGCCTGCCCCTCTGGTCGTCCGCGCGGACCTCGGAGGTTCGCGCGAGCTCGCGGCCCGCGAGGGCGTTGAGGAGGGTCGACTTGCCCGCCCCCGAGGATCCGAGGAGGACGACCGTCCTCCCCGCCCCGAGGAGCTCCGAGAGCTCCCCGAGGCCGCGCCCCTCGGGGGCGCAGGCAAGCACGCAGCGGGCGCCGCAGGCAAGGCTCGACGCCTCGTCCCGCAGCGCCCCCGCGTCGTCGGCGAGGTCGGCCTTGCTGACGACGACGACGGGCTCGGCCCCCGACTCGCGGACGAGGGCCATGTAGCGCTCGAGCCGCCGAGGGTTCCAGTCGCGGCCCGCGGCCATGACGATGAAGGCCGCGTCCGCGTTGGCCGCGAGGACCTGCGCCTCGATCTTGTCGTAGGCGGCGTCGCCCGGGGCCTTGCGCACGATGGCGCTTTTGCGGGGCAGGACCTCGCGCGCGACCGCCCTGCCCCAGGCGCCGTCGGCGTCGCGCAGGACCACCCAGTCGCCCGCCACGGGAGGCGGGAGGCCGGCGAGCGAGCCCGAGGGGATTGTCTCGATCTCGCGGACCGACCTCGCGGGCTCGCCGCTCTTGGGCGGGCCCCCGCCCTCGGGCTCCTCGTCGCCGAAGGGGAGGGCGAGGACGGTCCTGAAGCGGCCCCGCCTCGCCTCCACCACGCGGCCGGGCTCCTCGCCCGGGCCCGCGAGCTCGACGAAGCTCCTCATGAAAGCCTCGTCGAAGCCGAAGTCGCGCAACGCCTCATGCGACCGCGCGAAATCGTCGAATTCCACGTCGATGTGATGCATACGATATACCTTTTGTTGACATTCGCGGAGGAGGCCCTGCGCCGCGGGCCCGTCGCCGCCCGCTGACCGGGCCGCGACGGACGCGCGGCGCCGCCCGCGTCGCGGGCGACGGCGCCTCCCCCTATGGGATACGGCGGGTTCAGGCCTCCCATTCCGGCGCCCTCGGCGGCGAAGACCCTTCGGGCCCTTCGCGCCGCGCGCCCGGGACGACCATCCCGCCGAACGCCTTCGGCCAATCGCCGAAGCCCGGGGGAACCTTGCCGAGGAAATCGGTTGTCGGGAGCTCTTCAGAGTCTCGCCGGCCCTGTGTCGATCAACGCGTGATCGAGGGCCGGCAACCGAGCGGGGAGCTCAGTCTTCCCGATTTCCCCGGAGTCCGGCAAGGGCGGAGCAATTGACGATCTGATCCATGGCGCACTCCTTAGGGGAACGGGATTCGGGCCGGCGGGCCCGGCAGGCCGAAGCGGCCTGCTAACGCCCTCCCCAATGGAGGACGTCAGGGCGAGAGTACTCCTTCGCAAACGACTTGTAAAGGGGGCGGCGCGGCGGGGGCGGGGAAAGATCGCTTAGAAGCGATGAGGCCGGCGAAGCCGCGCTCACGGGGCGCCGCCGGGGCCCTCGATCCCCTCCCACCAGGGATCGAGGCCGCGCTCCTTCCCGATCTCCACGACCTCGCCGAGCCTCGGCGCCTCTATCGGGACGCCCCTCTCGCGGGCGATCGCCGAGGAGCTCCTGATCGGCTCGGACCATCCGTGGAAGGAGATCGAGAACATGCCCCAGTGGACGGGGACGAAGATCCGCGCGCCCAGGTCGATGGCGGCTTGCACCGTCTGCTCCGGGAACATGTGGGCCCAGGGCCAGCGCTCGTTGTACTGGCCGTTCTCGATGAAGGCGAGGTCGAAGGGGCCGCGACTCTTCCCTATCTCGGCGAAGTGGGCGCCGTAGGACGAGTCGCCCGTGAAGTAGAGCGAGGTCCTCGAGCCCTTGATGACCCAGGAAGCCCAGAGCGTGCTGTAGCGGTCCTTCAGGCCGCGGCCCGACGAGTGCCTCGCCGGCGTCGCGGTATAGGCGATGCCGCCCCTCTCCGCCGACTGCTCCCAATCGAGTTCGAAGATCCGCGAGGAGGGGATCCCCCAGGAGCGCAGGCGGTCGCCGATTCCGAGGGGCACGATGAACTCGGTCGCGCCCCGCCGGAAGAATCTGATCGTCTTTTTATCGAGGTGGTCGTAGTGGTCGTGCGAGACGAGGATCGCGTCGACGCGCGGCAACTTCTTGAGCGGCAGGACCGGCGGCTGGAAACGCCTGTTGAACAGGCCGAGCGGCGCGGCCGCCTTCGAAAAGACCGGGTCGACGAGGATCACCCTGCCTTCGACGTTCAGGAGGAGGGTCGAGTGGCCGAACCAGATGAACCTGCTCTTCCCGTCCTTCGCGAGGAAGGCCCCGATATCCGGCGCGACTTCAGGGAGCTTGGCCTTCGGCGCGCGAGCCTTACGGTCGAGGAGGAGCCGACCGCCGATCCGGAACATGCCCCCGGATCCCTGCCGCTCGCCCTCGGCCGGGCGGAGCTCCATGACGCTGCCCATCTCGCGGCTCCTGTATTCATATGTGGGCTCGGTGGCGCATCCGCAGGCGAGCGCGACGAGCGGGGCGAGGAGGGCGATCGCGACGATCCCCCTCATGGCGTGCTGCCCCGCGCGTCGCATCGCATGAAGCGAAGTATAGCTCCGGGCTCGGTCGGTTTCCCAGCCCCGATCCGCGAAGAGCCAGGCGGGCGCGGGCGATTGAGGGCGGCCAGGGGGCGGCTGAAGGCGGGGATAGCCGCCTGGATGCCGTATAACTTGCCGGTGCTACGGAACGGGGCTATACTTTTTCTTAATCACCTCTTCCGGAGCGCGATCCTCATGAGGAATACTGCCCTCGCCTTCGTTTTTCCGCTGTGTTCCCTGCTCGCCCTCGCCGG
>CAYNPQ010000023.1:0-3684 GCA_964399065.1 uncultured Treponemataceae bacterium
CTAGCGCGCGAAGGCCGCCTCCCCGCCCAGCCAGGTCCCCAGGACCCGGGCCCCGCGGAGGTCCTCGGCGGGCGCGGCCATGAGGTCGCGGTCCAGGAGGACGAAGTCCGCGAATTTCCCCGGCTCGAGGCTGCCCCGGCTGTCCTCCTCGAAATTCGCCCGCGCGGCCCAGCAGGTCATCGCCCGCAGGGCCTCGACCCGCGTCAGGCCCCCCTCCGGCTGGAATCCGCCCTCCGGCCTGCCCTCGGCGTCGACGCGGGCCACCGCCGCGTGGAAGCCGAAGATCGGGTTCACCTTCTCGATCGGGAAGTCCGAGCCGTTCGCGAGCCAGCCGAGCTGGCCGAGGAGGGCGCGGTAGTCGTAGGCGCGTCGGATCCGCGGGCCGAGCCGTCCGCCCGCCCAGGACATGTCCGAGGTCGCGTGGGCGGCCTGGATCGAGGGCACGACGCCGAGCTCGCGGAAGCGCGGCAGGTCCGCGGGGTCGACGACCTGCGCGTGCTCGATCCTCCAGCGGAGGCCGTTCCCCGGCTTCAGGTGCCGCGCGTAGACGTCGAGGACCGCGCGGAGCGCCCCGTCCCCGATGCAGTGCACGTTCATCTGGTAGCCGTGCCGCGCGGCCAGGGCGCAGGCCCGGTCGATCTCCTCGTCCGACTCGCAGCGCAGGCCCCGGTTGCCCGGGTCGTCGGCGTAGGGCTCGAGGAGGAAGGAGCCCCGGGATCCGAGGGCGCCGTCGGCGAACATCTTGATGGAGCGGAACGTCAGGCGCTCCCGGAGCAGGGGCCCCTTCGAGATGAAGGTCTCGACGTTCTCCGGCGTGGGCCTCAGCATCCCGTAGATCCGGATCCCGAGCTCGCCCGAGTCCTGGGCCTCCATCATGGCGAGGGCCTCGGGCAGCTGGGTCCCCGCGTCCGAGACCGAGGTGAGCCCGACCGCGAGGCAGCCTCCTTGCGCGAGGAGGAAGGCCTCGCGCTTCGTGGCCGCGTCCACCGGCGGGATCGCGGCCTTGACCAGGTCCAGGGCGTTGTCGACGAGGAGGCCCGTCAGCCTGCCCTCGCGCTTCACGCACTCGCCGCCCTCGACCCGCGTCGACTCGTCGATCCCCGCGAGGGCCAGTGCCTTGGAGTTCGCGATGCCCGCGTGGCCGTCGACCCTCGTCGCGAGGACGGGTCTGTCGGGAAAGGCCCAGTCGAGGAGCTCCCGGTCGGGGAAGGCACGGCCCGGCCAGCGGTTCTGGTCCCAGCCCCTCCCGAGGATCCAGCCCCGGCCGCCGGCGCCTCCCCTGCGGTCGCGGTAGACGACGAGCCGCCCCACCGTCTCCTCCCAGGAAGCGGTGTCGAAGAGGTCGGCGCGCTGGAGCATGTAGCCGTAATTGAGGAAGTGGCAATGCGGATCCATGAGACCGGGGTAGGCGAAGGCCCCGCCCCCGTCGATCCTCGCCGCGAAGGGGAAGCGGCCGCGGAGCTCGTCCTCGCTCCCCAGGGCGAGGATCCGTCCCCCGGCGAAGGCCATGGCCCCGAAGACCGAGAAGGCCTCGTCGACGGCGTGGATCCTCGCGTTGAGGAGCAAGGTGACAGCGGGTTCGGGCGGCATGGAGGGAGTGTGGGCCGCAGGCCCGAGCCCCGTCAAGCCGAGGCTGGTGTCACGAAGATTGGGGGTGGATGGAGGTGAGCTGGGGAGCAACCCTCCCTGCCTAGGAGTCCGAAGAATGGTCGCGCAGAGACGCCAAGATCGCAAAGACCTGATTGGAAACACTAGGTTGTTCCTAATTCGTTTCTTGATCGGGCATGCGGCGATATCATTTTTCTGCTTGACAGCTGGTGTTTTCAAAGTATTATGTAACCGGTTACATATCATGACTCGCAAGATGAATCCACCGCTCCGCTATATCGCGGACGATGAACGCCAGCACAGGCCCGGGCCGGTCCCTGCCCCCGGGGCGACAATCCGGGACGTGGCCCGACTGGCCGGGGTCTCGGTCGCCACGGTGAGCCGCTACCTCAACCGGACTGCCTTCATCAACCCCGAGACGGCCGAACGTGTCGAGGCCGCCATGCGCGAGCTCGTCTATGTCCCGAGCACGAGCGCCCGGAACCTCGCCCACAACAAGACCTGGACGATCGGCCTCCTCATGGAGAGCATCGCCGGCGACTTCTTCGCGCCCCTCCTCATGGGGATCGAGGCGGCCGCGGCGGAGGCGGGCTACGGCATCTTCGTGGCCTCGACGGCGAGGTCGCGGGGGGGCCCGGGGCAGCCGCCCCTCGGGCCGCAGAACTGCGACGGCGCCATCCTCCTCCCCGGCAGCCTGCCCGAGGAGTGGATGCGGCGTTGGTACGGCGCGGGCTTCCCGATGGTCTCGCTCTACGAGGAGCCGCCCGAGGGGCTTCGCATCCCCTCTGTCCGCATCGAGAACACGGCGGCGGTCCGCGCGGCCGTCCTCCACCTGGCGCGGGTCCACGGCCGGCGGCGGATCGTCTTTCTCCTCGGGCAGGAGGGACACTGCGACTCGGCCGAGCGCGAGCGGGGCTATCGCGAGGCCCTCGCCGAGGCCGGCCTGCCCATCGACCCGGCCCTCGTCCTGCCCGGCGCCTACGACGCCGAGGTGGCCGCGGCCTCGATCGCCCGGCTCGCCGCCTCGGGGCTCCGGCCCGGCGAGGGCTTCGACGCGGTCTACGCGGCCGACGACGATTCGGCCTTCGGCGCGCTCCGGGCCCTGCGCTCCCTTGGCGTCGAGGTGCCGGGGCGGGTCTCGGTGATGGGCTTCGACGACCAGCGCTACGCGGCCCTCGCGGAGCCGCCCCTCAGCACGGTCCGGGCCCCGACCGAAGCCTCGGGCCGGGCCGCCGTCGCGAGCCTCCTCGCCCTCCTCGAGGGCAGGGACCCGGGCCGGGTCCTCCTGCCCACCGAGGTCCTGTACCGCCGCTCCTGCGGCTGCGGAGGCGCCTAGATGGGCGGGGCCGTCAAGGTCGCGGTGATCGGCGCGGGCTCGACCTACACGCCCGAGCTCGTGGAGGGCTTCATCAAGCGTGAGGGGATCCTCCCGCTCGCCGAGCTCAGGCTCATGGACATCGACCAGGGGAAGCTCGGGATCGTGGGAGGACTCGCGGGCAGGATGCTCGAGGCGGCCGGCTCGCGGGCGAGGCTCTCCCTCGGCACGGACCTCGATGACGCGTTGCGCGACGCGGACTTCATCGTGTGCCAGATCCGCGTCGGCGGGCTCGAGGCGCGGGCCCTCGACGAGCGCATCCCCCTGCGGCACGGCTTCATCGGGCAGGAGACCACCGGGCTCGGCGGGCTCGCGAACGCGCTCAGGTCGATCCCCGTCGTCGCCGGAATCGCGCAACGCACCACCGAACTCGCGCCCGGCGCCTGGTTCGTCAACTTCGCCAACCCCTCGGGCCTCGTCGCCGAGGCCCTCGTCAACGGGCTCGGCCTCGAGCGGGTCGTCGGCCTCTGCAACGTGCCGATCAACATGAGGGCCGACATCGCGGCCCTGGCCCCTCCCGGGGCGAAGGTCGAGCTCGAGTACGTGGGATTGAACCACTTCTCCTGGGTCACGAAGGTCTGGTTCGACGGCCGCGAGGTCCTGGCCGAGGCCCTCCGCTCGGGCGCGAGCTTCGGCGCCATGCGGAACGTGCCCGGCTCCGACTTCGAGCCCGGCCTCCTCGCCGCGTTGGGCGCCATACC
>CAYNPQ010000023.1:3784-18308 GCA_964399065.1 uncultured Treponemataceae bacterium
CGCCCGCGGACGCGCACTCGCGGGGAGGCGCGCGGTGAGCGGCCTCGTCCTCGGCGTGGACGGCGGCGGCACGAAGAGCCACTACGCCCTCGCCACGGCGGAGGGCCGCCTCGTCGACCTGGTCGAAGGCGGGGCGGCGAACCACGAAGTCTACGACGAGGGCTTCCCCGCGGCCGCCCGCGAGCTCGGCTCCTCCATCCGGCGCCTCCTCGAACGGAACGGCGCCTCGGCGCGGGAGCTCGCCGCCTCGGTCTTCGGCATAGCCGGCGCGGACGTGCCCTCGCAGGCGGCCGCGTACCGCCGAGTCCTCGCCGAGCTCGGCATCGGCTCGCCCGTGGTCTGCAACGACGCCTTCCTCGGCGTGAAGGCGGGCACTGCGCGGGGCTGGGGCGTCTGCTCGATCAACGGCACGGGGACGGTGGCCGCGGCCGTCGATCCTGCGGGCCGGCGCATCCAGATCGGCGGCACCGGCGTCATCTCCGGCGACGAGGCCGGCGCGGGCCACATCGCCCTCATGGCGGCGCGCAGGGCCTACGACGCCCTCTTCCGCTGCGGGCCGCCCACCGCCCTCGAGGGCGAGCTCCTCCGCTTCCTCGGCCTCGGGCCGGGCGAGGAGGAGCGCTTCATCGAAGCGATATACGAGCGCGGCCTCGAGGCGCCGGCCACGGTGCTCGGGCTCGCGCGCGCCGTCTTTTCCTGCGCCGCGTCGGGCGACGCCGAGGCGATCGGCATCCTCGAGAACGCGGGCGCGCAGATGGCCCGCTCGGTCGCGGGCGCGGTGAGGCGCCTCGACTTCTCGGGACTGCCCGAGGTCGAGGTCGTCGTCGCGGGCTCGGTGAGCCTCAAGGGCGAGTGCCCCGTGCTGCTCGACCGCTTCGAGGCCGAGGCGCGGCGCCTCTCCCCGCTCCCGCTCGCCTTCCTGCGCCTCGGCGCGCCGCCCGTGCTCGGGGCCCTGCTCTGGGCCCTCGAGGAGGCGGGCGGCGCCCCGGGCCGCCGCGACGGGCTCGCCGCCGAGCTCGGGGCGGCCCTCGGGCGCGGGCATGCATCGGCCGACGCGCCCGCCGGCGCGACGGCCTTCGATCCGGGAATGACCGCCTGAACAAGGAACGTTATGCGAACAAGGAGGCATGCATGAAGTCATCGAGGAAGTCGGCCGCGGCGGTCACGCTCGCGGTCCTCGGCTGCGCGCTCGCCCTCGCGGGCTGCGCCAAGCCCGAGACGCTCAAGGTGCTCCACTACGTCAACGCCACGCAGGCGGGCTACGCGGAGGACCAGGCGATCTGGGCCAAGTTCGTCAAGGACAACCCCGGCATCAAGCTCGAGAAGGAGGAGCTCTTCGACGAGGCCTTCCACAACAAGGTGCAGGCCTACGTCGCCTCGGGCCAGATGCCCGACGTGATGTACATGTGGCCCTCCGGCCGGAGCACCACGATCCACCAGAACAAGCTGACCAAGGACCTCTCGCCCCTGCTCGGCAAGGAATACCTCGGCCAGTTCGCCCCGGCGGCGGTCGACCCGAAGCAGCAGTACAACGGCTACCTCGCCATGCTGCCCGAGGCCATCACCTACACCACCGTCCTCTACGTCAACAAGAGGATCCTCGCGGAGAACGGCTTCGACGTCCCCAAGACCTACGACGACCTCAAAAAGATGGTGCCCAGGCTCAAGGCCAAGGGCATCCAGACCCTATTCGCGGCGAACCAGGAGACCTGGGTCATGGAGTCCTGCCTCTTCTCGACGGTCGTGGGCCGGCTCCTCGGCGACCAGTGGATCGACGAGGTCCTCGCGGGCAAGGCCAAGTTCACGGACCAGCCCTTCGTGGACGCCCTCGCCTTCATCGAGCGGATGTACAAGGACGGGGTCATCCAGAAGGACACCATCCAGGTCGGCTATGGCGAGGGCCCGGGCGTCTTCGCCTCGGGCAAGGCCGCCATCATGCTCGACGGCGACTGGCAGGTCGGCGCGTTCATCACCGACAAGGCCTCCGGCAAGGCCCTCCTGTCGCCGCAGGTCCAGAAGGAGGACATCGTCCTCATCGACTTCCCCGCCATACCCGGCGAGAGGAACCCCGGGATCTCCTCCGCGATCGTCGGCACGGGCTGGGGCATCTCGGCCGCCATCGAGCCCGGTTCCGCGAAGGAGAAGGCCGCGCTCAAGCTCTTCAAGTACCTGAACTCGAAGGAAGTCGAGACCGTGCGCTACGAGATGGGAGCCTTCATCCCCGCCTTGAAGGGCATATCGAGCGACAAGGTCGAGCCCCTCAGCAACATGATGGCCGCCTACTACGCGACGATCCCGAAGACCTGCTACGTCCTCGACGGCGTCCTCGACGCGGGCGTCTGCCTGCCCATCAACGACGGCCTCCAGCAGCTCGGCCTCGGGACGACCACGCCGCGGAAGGTGGCGGAAGCTACGCAGAAGGCCCTCGACGAGTGGCGGGCCGCCAAGAAGTAAGTCAGGCGAAACCGATCGCGCGGGGACCTGGTCCCCCGCGGTCGGCGCCCGCGGGCGACGGAAGGGGACGGGGGGAGCATGGCATCGAAGAAGCGCGCCGGGGCCGAGGAGCGCCGGGCATACTGGATCATGGTGGGGCCGGCGCTCGCCCTCTACCTCCTCGTCATGGCCTTCCCCATCCTCCTCTCGATAATCCTCTCGCTGAGCGACTTCAACGGCGGGAGGATGTTCGGCGGCAGGCCCTGGGGCCTCGTCGGCCTGCGCCACTACGCGCGGCTCGCGGTCGACCCCTTCTTCTGGAACGCGCTGAAGAACAACCTCTACATCGTCCTCGTGTCGATACTCGGCCAGATCCCCCTCGGCTTCATCTTCGCCTACCTCATCTACCGGAGGCTCGTCCGCGGCCCGGGCTTCTGGCAGGGCATCCTCTACCTGCCGAACATCCTCTCGGTCATCGTGGTCGGCATCCTCTGGCAGTCGATCTTCTCGCCCTTCGGGCCGGTGAGCGAGGTCTTCAACGCGATCTACCGCCGCGAGTGCTCGGCGCGGATCGCCGAGGTCTTCGCCGCCTCGGGCGGGCTGCCCCCGCCCGGCGCGGCGGGGGCGGGCGCGGCCCTCGACGGGATCGCGAGGAGCCTCCTCGACATAGGCGGGCCGGCCGCCTCCTCCCTGTTCGCTGATCCCGTCGGCGGCGTCAAGGAGCTCCTCGCGGGATACCGGCCCGACCAGCTCTCCTCCTGCGTCGCCGACCTGACGAGGCTCCTCGCCCGCAAGTGGACGCCGGACTTCATGGCCAAGAAGGACCTGGCCATGATGCCCATCCTCTTCGTGATCCTCTGGATGTACACCGGGACCTACGTGGTCCTCTTCGCCGCGAACATGCAGAAGATCGACGACTCGATCGTCGAGTCGGCGCGGATCGACGGGGCGAGCGAGGGGCAGATCATGCGGCGGATCATCCTGCCGGCCCTGTCGGGGACCATCGTCAACTCCTGCATCCTCGCCATCTCGGGCTCGCTCTCGAGCTTCGCCCTCATCTTCGCCATGACGAGGGGCGGGCCGGCGCGGATCACGCAGATCCTGTCGATCTACATGTACGACAACGCCTTCAGGGGAAGCCCCAACTATCCCCTGGCCAACGCGATCGCCCTCGTCATGGTCATGATCAGCCTCGCGCTCATCGCCCTGACCAAGGCCTTCGAGCGGCGCTTCGGCGGCAGGGAGGAGTAGGCCATGGACGGGGAACCGGAGACCACGCCGCTCCGCCGGCTCGGGGCCGCCCTCGCGAAGGCCGCGGCCTGCCTCGTCATGGGCGTCTTCGCGCTCATGACCGTCTATCCCATCCTCTGGCTCGTCATGAACTCCGCGAAGCCCACCCGCGAGTTCCAGGTCAGCCCCCTCGGCTGGCCGCGATCGCCCACCCTCTCGAACTACGCGGGGGCCTGGAGGATCGGCGAATTCGACAAGCTGATCGTCAACTCCTTTCTGTACACGATAGGCGCCACCGCGGGGATCATCGTGCTCTCGGTCCTCGCGGGCTTCGCCTTCGCCAAGATCAAGTCGAGGGCGACGAAGCCCGTCTACAACCTCTTCGTGATCGGCATCCTCCTCACCCTGCAGTCCCTCCTCATACCGCTCTTCCTCGAGATGAACCTCCTCGGCATCTACGACACGAGGCTCGCGGTCTTCGTCGTGTACATCGGCTCGGGCCTGCCCATCGGCATCTACCTCTCGACCGAGTACATCAAGGGGATCCCGACCTCGCTCGTGGAGTCGGCGCGGATCGACGGGGCCGGCTACCTGCGCATCTTCCGCCGCATCATCCTGCCGATGAGCGCGCCGGTCGCGACGACCCTCGCCATACTCAACACGACCTCGATCTGGAACGAGTTCGCGCTGATCAACATCCTCGTCACCAGGACCGAGCTCAAGTCCCTGCCCCTCGGCATCTACCGCTTCTCCGGCTCCCTGTCGAGCGATTACGGCAAGCAGTTCGCGGCCCTGGCCATGGGCATGCTGCCGATGCTCGCCTTCTACCTGGTCTTCCACAAGCGGATCACGGAGGGCGTCTCCGCGGGGGCGGTCAAGGGCTAGGACCGGATTGCGCGTTGAGCGAAATAATGCAACCGCGGATGGCGCGGATCGGCGTAGATGAGGGATGAAGAAAAAGGCGGATGGGCGCAAACCACGAAGCCGCGCCGCGGCGATCGGCATGCGCCGCGGGATTGTCTCCCGCCTCGCAGGCCTTCGCGGCGCGGCTTCGCGATAATTCGGCCATTCCGGTCCCTCGCGTCCTGACGGACCTCCTACGGCTCGTCACCGTCCGATGGATTTCGACTGTATCACCGCGGGAGTCACGATATAGAGGCCGGTGTTCATGAACGTGTACGAATCGTAGGCCAAATCCTCCGATACAGCGGGATTGAGCGAGGGAGGATTGGTCGAGTAATTCGCGGTCTGGTGCTGGTATAGTGACGGCAGGACCCTATACGTGACCGTTTTCCCTGGAGTCAACGAGGTTCCGGCCGGCAGGGAAGCGCAGGGACCCTGTTCCAGCTCGAGGTAGGTCGTGTATCCCAAGGGATAGGCCTGCGTGGTTACCGTGTCGATCTCGTTGAAGGTGAACTGCCCCGCAGATATCGAATAGGAATACTTGTACGAATTCCTGTAATCGCGCGCGGAGTTCGCCTGATCGGTGAATGAATAGGTATAGGTGATCTCCCACGAGGTCGGATTCGCCGCGATGTCGGGGAGGTATACAGACAGCATTTGATGATCCGTGAACACCTTCCGCGACGTGGCGATGTGGGATATTGAGCCGATGTACGGATCGTTCCAGGCCATGGCGGCAGCATTCCAGGTCGATCTGATGTTCCTGGTCAGTATGAAGGTCACCGGATCCCATGTATAGGTACCCTTGTATCCGGAGGACTGGGTCGCCTGCTGGGTAGTCGAATAATCGGAATACCATTCTTCCTGGAAGCTTCCGTCGGCGTTGAAGACGCCGTGATAATTGCCATTATAGTATTCGGTCTTCGACGTGAAATGCTTGGCCTGGTCGACGACCAGGACGTAGCCGGCGAAGGAGGAAATGTTGAATGCGCAAGCGACGGCGCAGGTCGCGGTTTTCTTGCCGGAGGAGGAAGTGAAGTTGATGTTCGCGGTGCCGACACCCACTCCCGAGACGAGGCCGTTCGCGGATACGGTGGCGACCGAAGCGTTGGACGATTCCCAGGTGCCGGTGCTATCCGTGGCGGCGGCGGGGGCGAAGCGGACTGCAAGTTGATGGGTGCCGCCGATCGGGACCGCCACACCCGTTTCGCTGAGCATGACCGAGGTGACGGCGACCGGCTTGATCCCGCCGGCGGCGGAGATGAGCTGGTCGCAAGAAGCCATGAGTCCGGCAAGCAACGTGCCCAGTACGATGATGGACAGCGATTGTTTCACGATTCTCTCCTTGCTTTACGTTTTGTTGTGAAGTGCTGCGCGAGACTTGTCGCATGATGCCCTTTGGGTGGTGTTCCTCCGAATCTAAAGGTAATAGATATTTGCATTGTACATTATAGAGCAAGATAATCAACAATGCAACGTTGAAATATACCGCTCCCGGTGTTGTCCGGCCGCTCTTTCCCGAGCCCGCAATGCAGGAAGGCGCCGTCTTTCCCTGACGGATCACCGCACCGGCCCCCGCCGCGATGCTTTGCCTGGGCCGGGCCCCCTCCGCCCCTCACTCGTGACTCGCGCGGAGGTGGAGGAGGCGGAGGGCCGCCCGCATGCCGGGCGCGTCCGGGGCGGGAGATCCCGGTCGCGGGAGCCAGCGGAGGCGGCGCTCCCTCCCGGGACCGAGGTGGAAGCCCGAGTCCTCGAAGCGGCCGGCGAAGCCCTCGAGGCCGGGCGCGACGTAGAAGGCGGGCGCCTCGGCCGAGAGGACGAGGACGGGGCCGTCGGCGCCCTCCTCGACGCGGGCCGCGATCCGCGGATCGGCGAGGGCGCAGCGCTTCGGCTCGGCCAGGAAGAGGATCGATTCGCGTTCGACCGCCCCGCCGCCCGGCGAGGACGCCACATAACGCGCCTCGAGATAGGCGCGGTCGGGGGCCTCGGGCAGGTCGGCGAGCGCGGCGCTCCAGAGCGGGGTCGCCGATTCCGGGGGGAGGTCGCCGCGGACCGCGTACTCGGCCGCGACGCTCCCGTCGAAGCGTCGCAGCGTCAGGGCGAGCCCGCCGCGGAGCGCCTCGGGGCGGTCGTTGACGAGGACCGCGTGGACGGAGCCGTCCTTGACGAAGAGGGAGACGAGGAGGGGGTCGAAGAAGCGGCGCGCCTCGTGGTGGAGGAGCTTCCAGCCCCCGTCGTGGTCGAGGCTCGACCAGCTCGAGCCGGGCCAGACGTCGTTCAGCTGCCAGTAGAGGATGCCCATGCAGCGGGGCCGCTGCGCCCTCCAGTAGCCGACCGCGGAGGATATCGCGAGGGCCTGCTGGACCTGGGAGAGGTAGAGGGTCTCGCGGAAGCCCGAGGGCATGCGGAAGTAGCGCGCCATGGTCTCGACGATGAGGGCGTTGCCGCGGGGGTGGCGCTGGTGATGCTCCATCGCGGGGCTCGTGACGTTGCGCTCGCCCGCGGGCGCGAAGGCGTCGACGGCCCCCGGCGAGGGCAGGGACTGGAAGCCGAACTCCGAGCAGAAGCGGGGGCGCACGGCCAGGTACTCGGAGAAGCTCTTGCCCTCGTGCCAGACCGACCAGAAGTGCATGTCTCCCCGCGAGTCGGAGTGCCAGTTGTCGGCGTAGTCGCCGGGCCCCGCCGAGGGCGAGGAGGGCCAGAAGGTCCGGTCCGGGTCGAGCTCGCGGACCGCGCGGCCGAGGACGCCCTCGGTGAGGCGGTCGTAGTCGACGATGTAGCGGGCGGGATTGCGCTTCGACTCCTCGTACCAGGCGATGGCGCCCAAGGCCTCGTTGTTGCCGCACCAGAGGGCCAGGGAAGGATGGTCGCGGAGGCGCCGGACCTGCCAGCGGATCTCGGCGTCGACCTCGGCGAGGAAGGCCGGGGCCGAGGGGTAGAGGGCGCAGGAGAACATGCAGTCCTGCCAGACGAGGATGCCGAGCTCATCGCAGAGGTCGTAGAAGTCGTCGGACTCGTAGCGGCCGCCGCCCCAGACGCGGAGGCAGTTCATGTTGGCCAGGGCCGCCGAGCGGAGAAGTCCCTCGATCCTCTCCTTCGTGCAACGCGAGGGGAGGGCGTCCGCGGGGATCCAGTTCGCGCCCTTGGCGAAGACGTCGCGGCCGTTCACGCGGAAGAGCATGGAGCGGCCCTCGGCGTCCTCCTCGGAGACGAGCTCGAGTTCGCGGAAGCCGAGGCGCTTGGATAGTGTATCGCCCAACGCGTCATCAGGCGCGCCGCCGCCCGGATCCGCGGCCCCGGGGCCCGCCGCCGGCGCGACGCGCAGCTCGAGCCGATAGAGAGGCTGCGCGCCCTGGCCGGCTGGCCACCAGTCCTCGATACCCGCGACCTCGAGGGACAGGACCGCGGAGGTGGAGCCCTGCCGGGCATGCGCCTCGACGGCGGCGCGGGAACCGGCGAGCCCGGCCTCGATCCGGCATGCGGTATCGCGCGACGCGTCGAGACCGATCTCGACCTCGACCCTCCACGACCCGGGCCCGGCGAGCCTGAGCATGCGGGCGTTCGCGTACTCGATCGCGGGGCCGTCGAAGGCGCGGAGGCGGACGCCGTCGTAGATGCCGCCGGTCATGAGGCAGGGGCCCCAGTCCCAGCCCGACATGCACTGGGACTTGCGGATGAGGTTGCGGTGGGGCGAGCTGACGGGGTACTCGGAGCAGGGGACGGGGTAGGGGAGGCGGGACGCGGCCTCGGCGGCGGCCGCTACGGGCGAGCGGATCGTCACGGCCAGGCTGTTGCGCCCGGGCCGCAGGAGGGGCTTCGCCTCGGCGCGGAAGCGGCGGAACATGTTGGCGCTCCGCCCGAGGAGCCCGCCGTTGAGCCTGAGCTCGGCCACGGTGTCGAGGCTCTCGACCTCGAGCTGGATCCGCTCCCGCTCGAGGAAGGCCGGGGGCAGCTCGAACTCGCGCTCGAGGAGCCAGTCCTCCTCGCCGATCCACTGGAGCCCGAGCTCGTTGCGGTCGTAATAGGGGTCGGGGATCTCCCCCGCGGCCAGGAGGGCGGCGATGATGTCGCCGGGGACGGCCATGGGTCTGGCGCTCCCATCGGAGATCCTAAGCAACTTCCATACCCCGGCCAAGTCAATGCTTTCCATGCCGATCCTCCCGATTCTCAGTTGACGAGCCCGATTTCACATGGTATATAGCAATTGGTTGACGTTATCAACCAACCATCCTGTCGTTTTCAGTATAGGTGAGGTCCATGCCGAGAGGAAATGGGGCCGGCCCCCAGACGGCCGCCCGCATCGTACGCACGATCTGGCAGTTTCCCCGCATAAGCCGCGTCGACATCGCGGAGCACCTCGGTCTCGACAAGTCCACCGTGACGAACCAAGTATCGCGCCTCATCGCCTTGGGCCTCATCAAGGAGATCGCCGAGGGCGAGGCCGGTTCCCGCGGCGGCCGCCGACCCATCCACCTCGCCATCAATCCCGCGTATGGCCGGGTACTTGGCATCGAGATCCAAGCAGAATCCTACGTGGCCCTCGCCTCCAACCTCGCCGGGGAGGTCCAGGGCGAGCGCCGGGGTGTCATCTCCTTCAGCGAAAAGGAATTCCCCGAAAAGGCCTACGAGCTCATCCGCGACTGCGCGGCCGAGCTCTGTCCCCGCGGCCATCGCCTCCTCGGCATCGGGGTGGGGGCGGGCGGCCTCATCGACTCGAAGCGGGGCCTCATCAACTACTCGGTGCCCCTCGGCATCGACACCCCGGTGGACTTCGGCAAGGCGGTGGCCTCGCGCTTCGCCCTGCCCTGCGTCATCGAGAACGACGCGAACTGCTGCGCCTGGGGCGAGCTCGCCTGGAACCGGGGCGAGAGCCTGCGGGACTTCCTCTTCGCCCTCGTGGAATTCCGCAGGGACGGCCGCTCGCTTGGCCGTTTCGGGGGCTTGGGCGTCGGCTTCGGCGTCGTCCTGGGCGGCAAGGTCTTCACCGGAGCCCGCGGCAACGCGGGGGAGTTCCGCTCGGCCTTCTGCGAGGGGCCGGGCGACCTGCAGTTCGCCCTGCCGCGCGAGCGGCTCGGGGCCGTCGACCGCGATCCCTCGGCCCTGGCCGCGGCGGCGGACGAGCTGGCCCGCAACATGGCCATGCTCGTGAACACGATGGACTTCGACCGGGTCTACGTGGGCGGCGACATCGAGTCCCTCGGGATCGACTTTCCCGCGATCCTGCGCCGCCGCCTCGACGAGAACTGGATGTACTCGGTGCCGAAGGAGGTCGAGATCCGCTACTCGAGCCTCGGCGGACGCGCGGTGGCCTACGGCGCGACGGGCATGGTGCTCGAGCGGATCCTCTCGGGACGGATGCTCTCGGAGCTGGCCGGAGGCGCGGAACAGGACGGGTGAGAAGGCCCCTGCGGGGGATGGAGTTTTCGCGGGCTCCCGGGGCGTCGCGCCTGGCGCGACCATACGGGGAGGCGCGCGCGGGCATGGCCCGACCAAGGAGGTTCTTTATGAAAAGACTGATCGTCGCCCTGATGGTCGCGTTAGTCGCCTTCGGCGCCTTCGCGCAGAAGACGACCCTCAACTTCCTCTACTACATCGACGCCACGCAGGCGGGCTACGCGGAGGACATGGCGTACTGGGACAAGTTCCGGGCCGACAACCCCGACATCGACCTGCAGATGGAGATCCTCTTCAGCCAGGCCTACCACCAGAAGCTCGGCTCCTACATCGCGGCCGGCCAGGTCCCCGACATCGTCTACATGTGGCCGACCTCGCGCGACAGCTCCAAGCTCCTCCACGACAACAAGCTCATGGCCGACCTCGGCAAGGTCCTCGGGGCCGAGTTCCTGAAGCCCTTCAACGCCGCGGCCCTCGACGTGAAGCAGCAGTCCTCCCGCCAGCTCTCCGAGCTGCCCCAGAGCTTCACCTACACCACCCTCGTGTACGTCAACAAGAAGCTCCTCGCGGACAACGGCCTCGCCCTGCCCAAGACCTACGAAGACCTGAAGAAGATGGTCCTCAAGCTCCGCGCCAAGAACGTGCAGACCGTCATCCTCCCCAACGGCGACCAGTGGCCCGCCCAGTCCTGCCTCTTCTCCACGATGGTCGGCCGCTATCTCGGCGACGCCTGGGTCGACAAGGTGAAGGCCGGGACCGTCAAGTTCACGGACAAGGAGTTCGTCGCGGTCCTCGACCAGTACAAGAAGTTCTACGACGACGGCATCATCAACTTCGCCAACATCCAGATGGGCTACGGCGAGGGCCCGGCCCTCTTCGCCTCCAAGAAGGCCGCCATGATCATCGACGGCGACTGGCGCGTCGGCGCCTACGTCACCGACAAGTCCACCGGCAAGGCCCTCATCGACCCGAAGGAGCAGGCCGCGGACTACGAGCTCATCGCCCTGCCCGCCCTCCCCGGCGAGAAGAACCCCGGCATGGTGTCGGCCATCGCGGGCGTCGGCCTCGGCATCAGCAAGACCCTGACGGGCGCCAAGCTCGAGGCGGCGACCAAGCTCCTGAAGTGGTATTACGGCAAGGACTTCCAGACCATGAAGTGGGAGACCGGCGCCTTCGTGCCCACCAGGACCGACCTCAAGACCGACAAGCTCGAGCCCCTCATCATGAAGCAGTCCCAGTACTACGCCGCCAACGCCAAGACCTGCTACGTCCTCGACGGCGTCCTCGACCCGAGCGTCTTCAACATCCTGAACGCCGGCCTCCAGTCCATCCCCCTCGGCGGGGAGACCTCGGCCCAGGTCGCGGCCAAGATGCAGGAAGCCCAGGCCAAGCTCCTCAAGAAGTAGCGTTTTTCCCGCGCCGCGCCCCCGCCCGGATCCTATACTTGTAGGGCGGGGGCGTCCCGCGCGGAGGGGCCGCGATACCGAAGGCCTCTCCGCCCCCGACGAACCCATCCCAGGAGGTCCCGATGGCGACGGCGCTCTCGAGCGCGAGAAGGGAGGAGAACCGGGCCTACTGGCTCTTCTCACTCCCCTCCTTCGCGCTCTATCTCTTCGTGTTCGCCTTTCCGATCCTGCTGTCGGCCGTCGTCAGCCTCTCGGACTACAAGGGCGGCCAGATGTTCGGGGGCGAGGCCTGGGGCATCAAGGGCCTCGAGCAGTACCGCATCCTCTTCTCGGACCCCGCGTTCTGGCGCGCGCTCAAGAACAACCTCTACATCGTCCTCGTGTCGGTCTTCGGCCAGCTGCCCCTCGGCTTCCTCTTCGCCTACCTCATCTACCGCAAGGTCGTCCGCTTCGGCGAGTTCTGGCAGGGCGTCCTCTACCTGCCGGCCATCATCTCGGTGATCGTCCTCGGCATCATGTGGAAGTTCATCTTCGCGCCCAACGGCCTCCTCGCGGACTTCTTCAACGGCGCCAACGCGCGGCACCTCGCGCGCGCCCTCGAGGCCGCGGTGCCGCCCGGCCGGGCCCTCGGCGACGAGGGCGTAAGGAGCATCCTGTCGGCCATGGACCCCAACGTCGTGGGTATGCTCGGGCCGGACGCGGTGGCCGGCTTCCGCGAGCAGTTCCTGCCGACCGGGGTCGTCGCCGACCGCGCGGCCTTCATCGCGGACATGCGGAATTTCGCCCCCGTCTGGACGCCCGAGTTCATGACCAAGCCCGACACCGCGATGGTCCCCATCCTCTTCGTGATCCTCTGGTGCTGGACCGGCATGTACCTCATCCTCTTCCACGCGAACATGCAGAAGATCGACCCCGGCGTCATCGAGGCCGCCCGCATCGACGGGGCGAACGAGATGCAGATCGCGGGCCGCATCGTGCTGCCGGCCCTGTCGGGCGTCATCGTCAACGCGGCCATCCTCTGCATCGCCGGCTCGATGAACACCTTCGCCCTGATCTGGGCGATGACCGAGGGGGGGCCGATGAACGTCACCGAAGTCCTCTCGATCTACATGTACCGGACCGCGATCGTCGGGGTGGACTATCCCCTCTCGAACGCGATCGCGATGGTCATCATCCTGTTCAGCTTCGCGCTGATCGCGCTGACGAAAGCGGCCGAGAAGCGCTGGGGAGGCAAGGAATGAGCGCGCGGATTCCCGGGGCCGGGCGGCCCGTCGGGGAGAGCGCCGCGGGCCGCGTCCTGGCCGCCGCCGGGAAGGCCCTCGCGACCGCGGTGATGGCCCTCTTCGCCCTCATGGCCGTCTACCCGATCCTCTGGCTCCTGGTCAATTCCTTCAAGTCGAACGCGGACTACCAGCTCGACAAGATAGGGCTCCCGCCGCAGTGGTACCCCTCGAACTACAAGGGCGCCTGGGAGATCGGCGACTTCGCCAAGCTCCTGCCGAACTCGGTGTTCTACACCGCCGTCGGAACCATCGGCGTCGTGGTCCTCGCGGCCTCGGCGGGCTTCGCCTTCGCCAAGTTCGAGCATCGCGCCAAGGGGCCGATGTACGGCAGCTTCGTCCTGGGCATCCTCCTCTGCCTCTCCTCGCTGATGATCCCCCTCTTCCTCCAGCTCTCGCAGCTCGACCTCGCCATCGGAACACTCCTCGCGCGCCTCGGGGCGTCGGCCGATCCCAAGTCCTTCCACCTGTTCTACAACACGCGCTTCGGCGTCATCCTCGTCTACGTCGGCTCGGGGCTGCCCCTCGCGATCTACCTCGCCACCGAGTAAGTGCGCGGCATCCCGACCTCCCTCGTCGAGGCGGCGCGGATCGACGGCGCGTCCTTCGCGAGGATCTTCGCGAGCGTGATCCTGCCGATGTGCGTGCCCATCCTCACGACGGTGGCCATCGTCACCCTGCCGAACATCTGGAACGAGTTCGCGCTGATCAACATCATCGTGGGCAAGCTCGACCTCCAGTCCCTGCCCCTCGGCATCCTGCGCTTCTCGGGCTCGAGGTCGACGGACTACGGCAAGCAGTTCGCGGCCCTGGTGCTCGGGCTCGCGCCGATGCTCGCCTTCTACGTCGCCTTCCGCAAGCAGATCACGAAGGGCGTGTCGGGCGGGGCGGTGAAGGGATGAGCTTCCCCGCGGGCTTCCTCTGGGGCGCGGCGACCGCCTCCTACCAGGTCGAGGGCTCGACCGCGGCGGACGGCCGCGGCCGGTCGATATGGGACGACTTCTGCCGCAGGCCCGGGGCCGTGCTCGGGGGCATGACCGGCGACCTCGCCTGCGACTCCTACCGCCGCTGGCCCGAGGATGTCGAGCTCCTCAGACGCCTCGGCGTCGGCTCGTACCGCTTCTCCATCGCCTGGCCGCGCATCCAGCCGGCCGGCTCGGGCCGGCCGCTCCAGGCCGGCCTCGACCACTACCGCCGCCTGGCCGACGCCCTCCTCGAGGCCGGCATCGAGCCCGCGGCGACGATCTACCACTGGGACCTGCCCTCGGCCCTCGAGGAGGCGGGGGGCTGGCCCGAGCGCGGGACCGCGCAACGCTTCGCCGACTACGCGGACATCCTCTTCGGCGCGTTGGGCGACCGCATCAGCCGCTGGTTCACCGTCAACGAGCCCTGGTGCGCCGCCTTCCTCGGCTACGGCAACGGGCTCCACGCCCCGGGCAGGCGCGACGAGGCCGCCGCGTACCGCGCGGCCCACCACCTCCTCCTCGGCCACGGCCTCGCCGTGCGCGCGCACCGCGCCCGCCGCCTGGACTCGCCGATCGGCATCGTCCTGAATCCCTCCACGCCGCGGCCGGCCACGGCCCGGCCCGAGGACCTCGCCGCGGCGGAGCGCGCCTCGGGGCAGCAGACCCGGCTCTGGCTCGACCCCCTCCACGGCCGCGGCTACCCCGAGGATCATCTCGCGGCCCACCCCGCGGCCCGCATGCCCGTCGAGGCCGGCGACCTCGAGACCATCGCCGAAGCCTGCGACATGCTCGGCGTGAACTACTACACGGAGGCGGCCGTCGAGGCCGCGCCCGCGGGTCCTTCGAACCCCGAGGGATGGGCGCAGGCCCCGAGCTGGCGCGAGACCACGGAGATGGGCTGGGACATCGTGCC
>CAYNPQ010000023.1:18408-24917 GCA_964399065.1 uncultured Treponemataceae bacterium
CAACGCGTCGATGGTGTCGGGCAACGCGGCGGCGCGGTCCGGCGACCGTTCCTTCGCGGCGCTCGTGCCCCTGCCCCGCAGGGTCGAGCCGGGCGAGGGCTTCCTCGAGCTCGGGCGGGACAACGCGGTCGCGGCGCCGCCGGGGCTCGCGGGGGCGGCCGCCCTTGCCGCGGCCTGGCTCGGGGAGGCTTGGGCGGCGGCCCCCGGGGACGCGGCGCGGACCGCGCGCTTCAGGGCCGTCCCGGCCGGCGCGCGCGCGGCAGCCGTCGAGCTCCTCCTCGATCCCGCCATCCGCGAGGACGAAGGCTATGTCCTCGAGGTCGGACCGACGCGCGTCACGGCGCGTTGCGCGACGCACGAAGGCGCCGTGCGCGCCGCCTCGACCCTGCGCCAGCTCGCCCTGTCCGCCGAGGCGGGCCCCGCGCCGCGCCTGCCCCGGCTCAGAATCGAGGACTCGCCGCGCTTCCCCTGGCGCGGGGCCATGCTCGACTGCGCGCGGAACTTCTTCCGCGTGGAGTTCATCGAGCGTTTCCTCGACCTCATGGCCCTGCACAAGCTCGACCGCTTCCACTGGCACCTGACCGACGACCAGGCCTGGCGCCTCGACCTGCCCGGCCTGCCCGAGCTCGCCGCGAAGGGCTCCCGCCGCCGCGACCTCAGGGTCTCGGTCGAGCGTTGGAAGGAGGGCTCCTACTCCCCCGCCGACGTCCGGCGCGTGGTCGCCTGCGCGGCCGAGCGCGGCATCGTAGTCGTGCCCGAGATCGAGACCCCCGGCCACGCGGTGGCCCTCCTCGCCTCCCATCCCGAGCTCTCCTGCGCGGGCCGGGCGGCGGGCGGCGGCCCCTTCGAGCCCGAGGACCGCTACGGCGTCTTCGAGGACATCCTCTGCGCGGGGAACGACGGAGTCTTCGAACTCCTCGGCCGGGTCTACGACGGGGTCGCCGAGCTCTTCCCCGGGCCTTGGGTCCACGCGGGCGGCGACGAGGCCCCGAAGGCGCGATGGCTCGCCTGTCCCCGTTGCCGGGCCCGCATGGAGGCCCTCGGCCTCCGGAAGCCCGACGGGAGCCCCGATGCAGAGCGGCTCCAGGGCTGGTTCATGAACCGCGTCGCCGGCCTCCTCGCCGAGCGCGGCAAGCGCATGGTCGGCTGGGACGAGATCCTCGAGGGCGGAGTGGGCAAGGACGCGGTGATCATGTCCTGGAGGGGCGAATCGGGCGGGATCGAGGCCGCGAGGGCCGGATACGAGGCGGTGATGAGCCCCCAGACCAAGGCCTGCTACCTCGACCACCAGCAGCTCGACATTCCCGAGGAACCAGGGCAGCTAGGTGTATGCACCGTAAGGAATTCCTACGAATTCGATCCCGTGCCCCCCTCCCTCGCGGAGGTCGAGGCCGCACGCATACTCGGCGGACAGGCCAACCTCTGGTCCGAGCTCCTCTACTTCGGGAAGCAGGTCGAGTACATGGCCTTCCCGAGGCTCTGCGCCCTCTCGGAGGTCTTCTGGAGCCCCAGGGAGGCCCGCGACTTCGAGGATTTCCGCCGCCGTCTCGAGGTCCATGGCCCGAGGCTCGACCGGCTCGGGGTAGACCGCTACCGTGGGCCGCTCGACTAGGTGATCTCCCTCCCCTTCAAGGTCTCGAACCTGCCGCGGCAACTCGCCCGCGCACGACCGTTCCTGAGTTGATAAAAACGCTAAGTCCATGTTACATTCCTTATTCTTAACCTATTTTGGATTTCCGTCTGGAATGTCGGTATATTTATTTGTATAAGGCACTTTTGTGTGACATGTCGATTCCGCAAAAACTCAAGTTCCAGTTTTTTATGATCGATTCCTAAAAGTGGTAAACCATGCTCATATCCTCGCGGGGGCGAGGAGGGGGGGCTGTCCATGCGTGGAAGATTGTCGCCATACGCTGTAGATTTAAGTCGCCGCGTTCGATTGCTCGGAGCCTGCGTGCTCGCGAGCGTCGCGCTCTCCACCTGCGACATGTTCAAGGTGGGGCTCGGCAACAAGGTCGACATCAACCCGCCCGAGGTGGCCATATCCTCCCCGGCGGCCGACGCCTACATATCCGGCCCCCTGGCCCTCGCCGGCAGCGTCTCGGACGATGTCTCCGTAGCCTCCGTGAAGGTCCTCGTCGAGGGCTCGGACGGCAAGACCGGCAGCTACGCCGCCGCCGTCTCGGGCGGGACCTGGAGCCTCAGCCTCCCCACCGCCAAGGCCCCCGCCTTGGGCGAGATCCCCGACGGCAGGACCATGGTGACGGTCGTGGTCACCGACGGCGCCGGCAAGACCCGGAGCCAGACCATCTACGTGAACGTCGACAACGGAGCCCCCCTCGTCCTCGTCGACGCCCCCGCCAACTACGGCTCGCGGCTCCCCCTCCGCGACAGCTTCCAGACCCCCGTCGCCTCCAACTACATCAGCCTCGAGGGCAAGGCCTTCGACTCCTTCGGCATCTCCGAGGGCTCGGGCGTCGAGGTCCGGATCCTCGACCCGGCCAAGGGGAACGCCGTCGTCGCCTCCAAGAAGGCCCGCGGCTCGGGCACCTGGTCGGTCCGCTTCGATTTCGGCGCCGGCAAGGACGTCGAGCTCGTCGACGGCAAGGCCTACGCCTACGAGGTCGTCGCGACGGACAAGGCCGGCAACAAATCCTCCTCGTACTACCTCTCCGCCGACCTCTGGTACCTCCTCGAGGTCGCGTACAAGTCGGGCAGGATCGCCTCGGTCAGCTTCCCCACGGTGGAGGAGCTATCGCGCATCGAGGCCGGAGAGGCCGCATCGACCGCGAAGTACGGCTTCGACGCCGCGGCCCTCGAGGCCTATCGGCTCTCGATCCCGGCCGCCGTCCTCGGCGATTTCAAGTACGACGCCAACGCGAAGAACCCCTCGATCTCCTTCACGAACGTCGACAACTCGGGCTCCTACCTCGGCTCGGGCTCTCCTGTCACCGGGTACGTCTCCCGCGGCGTCGACGACGACAAGATCGACGCTGACTCCCTCGTCGCGACCATCACGAGGCTGGACGCGGCCCAGGATCCGATCGTCAAGCATTCCGTCGCCGGCGCCGGCTTCGTCGACGAGATCGACACCGTCCTCATCGGCTCGAGCCTCAATTTCCAGCTCAAGCTCGAGAAGCTCGAGGGCGGGGTCAACGTCCCCCTGCCCGTCGGCACCTACCGCGTCGACCTGGCCGTCTCCGACCTCGCGGGCAACGCCGCGGCCGCGAGCGCGCGCTTCCTCGTCGACAACACCGTCCCGACCTTCACGCGGGTCGAACCCCCGAACCAGGGCTACGTCGCGCTCTCCGACTCGAAGGCGAGGGTGCTCGTGACCGTCGACGACGACACGGGCATCCCCGACGACGGCCTCAAGGCCACCGCCTCCTTCGCCGACGGCTCCGCCGCGGAGGCGCCGGCCGTGGCCCTCGTCTCGTCCTCCGGGACCGCGAGGACCTTCTCGGTGACGACGACGGTGCCCGCCGGGAAGAACGACCTCAGCCTCGTCCTCTGGGCGACCGACAGCACCTCGAGCGTCTCGGCCCAGCCCCGCACCACGAAGTACACGGCGACCTACGCGATCGACCGCGAGTCCCCCCCCGCGCCCGTCATCGCCGCCCCCGCGGCCGACTCGGCGCAGGGGCTCGACGGCGCGGTCGTCCTCGCCTCGGGCTCCGCCTCGGACGACATCGGCATCGACGCCGTGCGATACTGGCACACGGGCCTCGCGAGCCCGGTCCTCGAGGCCGACAGCTCGACCTGGCCCGCCGCCGAACTCTCGCCCTCGGGCTCCGGCTACGCATGGAGCAAGTCGCTCGACCTGTCGGCCGAGCCCGAGCGGAAGATCGTCCTCAAGGCGCAGGCCAGGGACAAGGCCGGGAACCTGAGCGAGATCGCGCAACGCGATTTCTGGAACGACAAGGCCCTCCCGTACTTCACCGCGCTCAAATACGCCTCGCAGGGCGCCTACGCCGACCTCGCGGACGGCGCCGAGCTCAACGGCGACCAGACCGGATCGATCCTCGTGAAGGCCATCGCGGCGGACACGAATTCCTCGGGCGCGATCGCCATCGTCCTCGACTCCCGGAAGACGGGAAGCCAGGACTGGGTCCCCCTCGCGGCGCACCCGACGCTCGCCGGCGTCTGGGTCGTCCCCGCCCCGGCGAGCGGGGCCTCCGATGGCGATTACACGTTGCGCGCCACCGCCATCGACGCGGCGGGCCGCATCGTCCAGCCGACGCGCTCGATCAAGGTCGATACGGTCGCGCCCAACGTCGCCGTCTCCGCGCCGTCAGGGACCGGCTTCCTGAGCGGCACCGCCTACGAGGCCGCGGGCTCATCCTCGGACACCGGCTCCGGAGTCGCCGAGATCCTCTGGAGCGTGGGCGCAGAAGGCGCGGCCGTCCCCGACATTTCGACGTGGACCAGGATTGCCACGGTCGGCTCATGGAAGGCCACCATCGACCTGGCGGCCCTCGGCGAGGGCGCCAAGGTCCTCCGGGTCGCGGCGCGCGACGAGGCGGGCAACCTCGGCGCAGTCGTCGAGCGTCGATTCTCGATCGACCAGGCCGCGCCGACGGTCGAGGAGACGGGCATCGGCGTGACGCCGACCTACCAGAAAGGCGCGTTCACCTTCTCGGGACAGGCCTCCGACTCGAACGGCCTCCTGAGTCTCGTCGTGTACAAGGACGGCGTCGAGGTCAAGCGCTGGGAGGCGCCGTCCTCGCCCTTCGCCTGGTCGCTGGACGTGGGCGTCGACGCCGGGCACGGCGACGACGGCCTCCGGACCTACCAAATCGAGGTGACCGACAAGGCCACGCGCAAGACGGTCATAGAGCGCCGCGTCACCATCGACACGCAGCCGCCCATCATCGCATTCCTCGACCCGAAGCCCTCGCTCGCGACGGCCGGCAGGCCCGACGTGCCGACCGTCAACGGCACGATCACGCTCCAGGGCAACGCCGCGGACAACAACACCATCGTCAAGCTGGAGCGCAAGCTCGGCTCCGGCGCGTGGACCGCCTTCGCCACCGAGCTCTACAGCTTCAACCTATCGATCGCGACCGACGACGCCGCGATCCCCGACAAGGCCGACTACGTCGTGCAGGTAAGGGCCACCGATGTGGCGGGCAACGTGTCGACGGGCTCCAAGGCGATGTACGTCGACCAGTCCTCGGACCTGCCGGCGATCAAGTTCAACGGCGTCGATACGGCCAAGGGCGCGGCGCAGAACCTCTTCCTCGACGACGCGAAGCTGCAAGGTTGGGCCGAGGACGACGACGGGGCGGTGGCCTCCGTGCAGGTGGCCGTCGACGCCGACGCCGATTCCGGGACCTTCGGCGCGGTCACGAGCCCGCCCGCCGCGCCCTCGACCTTCTTCGAGCATTCCCTCGCCTCGCTCGACCCGGGGACGCACCGGCTCAGGCTGCGGTCCACGGACATGTACGGCAAGGTCAAGACGAGCGATCTCCTGAACTTCTACATCGACAGGGACAAGCCTGCCGTGGCGGTGACCTCCGAAGCCAACGGCGCCTACCACAGCGCCGCCTTCTCCATCTCGGGCACTGCCTCCGACTTCAGCGGGCTCAAGAAGGGCGATGTCGCGCTGCCGGCGCCGAAGACGGGCGTCGAGTACGTCGAGGTCCGCGAGGGGCCGTCGGGCGCGTGGACCAAGGTCGAGGTCCTGGCCGACCATACCTGGTCATATGACGTGTCCCTCGGCTTCATCACGACGGGCGGCGACGGGACGAGGACGGTCAGCGTCCGCGCCTTCGACGCCTTCAGCCGCGAATCGGCCTCCCCGGCCGAGCTCGCCTTCAAGGTCGATCTCACCAAGCCGAGCCTCTCCGTCTCTACCGACCTCTCGGGATGGCAGCTGTCGCGCAACGTGTCCCTTGCCGGGTCCTCCGGCGACGCCGGGAGCGGCGCGAGCGGGGTGAGGCAGGTCGAGTACCGCGTGAACGAGTCGGGCTGGATCGCGCTGAACGGGACAACCTCCTGGTCGGGGATCGCGGTCTTCCCGAACGGGGCCGCGAACAAGCTGGAGGTCCGCGCGCTGGACAACGCGGGGAACTACAGCGACACTGCGACCTACTCGAGCGCGACCGCGGTCAAGGTCGACGACACGGACCCGAGCCTCGGCTTCGACGCCCCCTACGACACCGCGACGAGCAAGGACACGAACGCCGACCTGGTCTTCACGGGCACGATAGGGGACAACCTCGGGCTCGGCGCCTCTCCCCTTTCGGTGTCGCTCAGGAAGAACGGCGCCTTCGTTCGGACGGACTACCCCGCGCCGACGGCCGGCAGCTGGAGCTACACCTTCGACGTGGACGAGGCGGGGCACGGGAGCGACGGGACCTGGGAGCTGGCCTTCACCGCCTTGGACGGGGCCGGGAGGACGGCCGCCAAGACGCGTACGGTGACGGTGGAGACGCGCAAGCCGACGGTGTCGTGGAACAACGTGCCGCCCTACGAGGGCCTCGACCTGAACGGGGACGGGAACTTCG
>CAYNPQ010000023.1:25017-40466 GCA_964399065.1 uncultured Treponemataceae bacterium
GGCGAGGGTGGAGCAGGCGACGGACCGGCCGGAGATCAATTTCGTCAACCTGACCGCCGGAGGCGCGAGCCTGTCGAACAACCTCGGAGGGACCCTGGTCCTGAACGGCACGTTGAGCGACGACGACGGCGTGGACAAGGACAAGATCTGCATCGCCACGGCGCTCGACGAGGACGGGAGCGGGGACCTGAGCGGCGTCGAGGCCTGGAGCGCCTACGCGCCCGTGAGCGGGAAGCCGGGCTCGAGCGGAAAGACCGTGAGCTTCAGCCACAATTTGTCGGGCCTGGCCAAGGAGAAATACTACCTGGTGCGCGTCCGCGTCGGTGACACGACCTACGCGGGGACGATAGGGACGGAAGGGGACTTCGCTCCGACGAACCGGGCGCAGTCGGACATCGAGCGCTTCGTCCTGGACACGAAAGCGCCGACGATCGCGATCGCGCAGGCGCAGGATCGATACCTGGGTGCGGGCTTCACCCTGGACGGCACGGTCTCCGACGAGTTCGGGATCGCCGGCGCGGGGAACGGCATACTGCTGATAGACCTGGACGGGGACGGGACGCTGGAGGCCGGGGAGACGGCTGCGCTGGGCGCTGGCGGCGCGTGGAGCGCCACGATCGCGACGCCCTTCACCACGGGGTCCCACATCATAACCATGGGAGCGACCGATCGCAGCGGCCTGGCGGCCAACGCGAATTTCGCCTATCGCGTCGATGTCACGCCGCCCGCCATGGGGGCGGATCTGCAACCGGCGCAGGACAGCTGGAACCAAGGGACCTTCGTCATCTCCGGAACGGCGAGCGACGACGACAGCGGCGTCAACCTCGTCGAGATCGCCATCGACAGGAACAACAACGGCAGCGTGGGCGACGCGGGCGTCGATCTCGCCTGGACGGCGGTCGCCGGCACCACGAGCTGGAGCTACACCTATAACTCCGGCTCCGGCATCGGGACCCAGGTCATCCATGTCCGCGCCACCGACAAGGTCGGCCTGGCCGGAGCGGAGGCGTTGCGGACCATCAGGCTCGACCAGGCCAGTCCGAACCTCGCGATCGGCTCTCCCCTCGCCAACACCTTCCAGACCGGCACGACGACGGTGAGCGGCAGCGCCTCGGACGATTACGGGCTCGCGATCCATGACTTCGACTACTATGGCCTCCACGACGCGCGGCCCTTCGTCGAGATCCGGCACGACGGCAACCTCGCGGGAAGCGCCGTCACGGTCTCCGGCGGCGTCGTATCCCTGGCCGGCCATGCCTTGGCCAACGGAGACGCGGTCTACTTCTCCGCGACCGCGATGCCGGCCAACCTCACGGCCGACAAGGCCTACTTCGTGCGCGACGCCGTCGCCGGCGTCTCCTTCAAGCTGGCCGCGACCCAGGGCGGAGCCGAGCTCGTCCCAGCGCCCGAGGGCGGGACCGCGGTGGTCTGCCAGGCCTGGAAGCGCCTGCCCGTGGACGGGTCGGGCAACTGGACGATGAGCCTCCCCTCGGCCGACATCGGCCAGGGCCTCGCCAAGAAGATCTACCTTCGCACCGTCGACCAGGCGGGGAAGAGCTCGCTCGCCGAGGTGTCCGTGAAGGTTGACACGATCGCGCCGACGGCCTCCTTCACGGCGCCCGCGAACGGGAGCTGGCAGAAGGGAGCGGTCGCGATCTCCGGAACGGTCTTGTCGGGCGATACCTCCGGCATCGCGAAGGCCCAGCTCGCCATCATCCCGAGCGGCGATATCCTCGATCCCTCCGCCGATTATTTCGACATATCGGTGAAAGGCGACTTGAGCTGGACCTACACCTACGATTCGAGCCTGGTCAAC
This sequence comes from uncultured Treponemataceae bacterium, assembly GCA_964399065.1. GTDB lineage: Bacteria > Spirochaetota > Spirochaetia > Treponematales > Rectinemataceae > JAKLFE01. The sequence continues at coordinate 26,834 of CAYNPQ010000023.1, forward strand.
GCCGACCGCGACATCTATATCCGCGCCGTCGACAACGCCGGCAACACCGCCGCCTCGTATTCGGCCATGCGCGCCATCCGGCTGGACCAGGTGGCGCCGACCCTCGCCGCTCTGGGCTACGGCAAGGGCAGCCCGGTCGCGGTTTCCTCGGGGACCTTCACCTCGTACTCCCACGGCTTCGCCGAGGAGACGCCGGTCGTGTTCTCGGCCGCCTCGGGGGGCTCCATGCCCTCGAGCCTGACGGCGGGGACGACCTACTATGTCATCAACGCCACGGCCGACAGCTTCCAGCTCTCGGCCACGACGCCGGGCGGGACGCCGCTCGCCTCGGCGCCCTCGGGCGGGGCTTCGGTCTTCGTCCGCCGCGCCGCGGCTTCCCCGTACACGGCCGGGGGCACGGTCTACGCCAACGCCCCTTTCACTCTGTCCGGCTCGGCCGCCGACACCGGCAATGCGGCCAGCGTCGTCGCGAGCGTGACGATCGAGGAGAGCTTCAACTCCGGCGGCTACGCCGCGGTCGCGCCCTCGCCGGGCGGCACGACGGCCTGGTCCTGGACCAAGACGAACGCCGACACGGCGAGCGAGGGCAGCTACAGCTACCGGATCACCGCCTTCGACTCGGCAGGAAACTCGAGCCTCGTCTCCTACTTCACGGTCCTGCTCGACAGGACCGCCCCCTCCTCCCCGACGATCACCTCCCCCGCGAGCGACGGCGAGCGTCTCACCGGCGGCACCGTGACCGCCCAGGCCGCCGCGGCCGATCCCGCGGGCTCCGGGCTCGACACCGTCGAGATGAGATTCGCCGCCGACGCCGCGTGGAGCCGGAGCGAGAGCAACGGTTCGGCCTGGGTCGCCGCGCTGTCCCACGGCGCGGAAGGTTCCAAGACCCTGCAGGCCCGCTGCAAGGACAGGGCCGGCAACGTCTCCGGCGCGGCCTCGAGGACCTACTGGCGCGACGACGCGCCGCCGACGGCGAGCTTCAACTCGCCGGCGGCCAACTGGTACACGAACCGGAATCTCGTCGTCTCGATGGAAGGGCTCGACACGCACGGCGTCAAGTCGATCGGCGTAACGTTGAGCGACAGCGCCAAGCCGGTGCCCCATTCGGTGTCCGGATCGCTGGCCCTGCTCGGCCTCCCGGGGGACACGTCACTGGACGGCACCTGGGACAACGCCTCTTCCCCCCTCGCCGTGGCTTCCCTCGCCGACGGCGCCTGCACGATCACGGCGACGGTGACGGATCTCTCCGACCGCGTCGTCGTCTATACCCGCGAGATCAACCTCGACACCGCGAAACCGACGGTGGCGTACATCGCGCCCGCCGCCTCGTCGACGACCAACAAGACGATCGCGGTCAACGGCACGAGCGCGGACAATGTGGTCGTGAGGAGCTTGAGCCTCTTCGCCGTGAAGGCCGGGGCCGGCTTCGCCGTCGCGATCGACCCGGCCACCGACCTCATCTCGGCGACGGGCCACGGCCTCGCCGCCGGCGATGTCGTCGCCTTCTCCGGTACGGCCCTGCCGAGCGGCATCGCCGCCGATTCGTTCTACTACGTAATCTCCGACGGCCTCGGCGCCGACGCCTTTGCCGTGGCCGCCTCGGCGGGAGGCGCGAGCCGCCTCGACTTCGTCGATTCCGGCTCCGGCCTCTCCGCCGCGCCGGCGGGCAGGGCCATCGCGACGACGGGCAGCTATGGCTGGAGCGCGACGGGCCAGCTCGACACGATATCCAATCCGGCGGTGCTCCACGCCCGCAGTCTCGTGGCAGGGACGACGTACAGCCTCACGATCAGGGCGGTCGCGGTGGACAGCGCGGGCAACAGTTCCTACGACCCGGCCCACCCCGAGCTCAGCGACCGGACCTTCCTCATCGACCAGAATTCCGACAGGCCCGTCGTGCGCCTCAGCAATGTCGACCCGACCGGCCTGCCCTCGCCGACCACCCTCAAGATGGTCACGTCCGTCTACGGGACGGTCACCGACGACGACGGCATCGCCTCCTTCGCCGTGGGCGAGGCCTCCTTCGACGGAGTGCCCGCCACCGCCGCCGCCTCCACCGACCGCATCAGCGCGGTCGGGCACGGCCTCGCCGCCGGCACGCCCCTGTACTTCTCGGGCACGACGCCCGGAGGCCTCACGCCGGGAGCCCGATACTACGTCATCGCCGCCGATCTCGCCGCGAACTACTTCAAGGTCGCCGCGACGCCCACGGCCTCGACCGGCATCGACCTGACGACCGACGTCTCGTCGGGCATGGCCATCACGGCCTTCGCCGCGGTCACCGTCACCGGCGGCTCCTGGAGCTACCAGAGCTCGTACGGCGACGGGACGAAGACGATCTACTTCAAGATGAGCGACTCCGCCGGCGCGAGCTTCGCGACGGGCTCGGCCTCCTCGCTCGACAAGCCCTACGTGTACAGCACGCCCTCGTACCTGGAGGGCGCGGTGAGCTACAAGGTCGACACCAAGGCGCCCGAATGGGCGGCCGAGCAGCCGATCCGCGTCGATGCCTCCTCGCCTTTCGATTTCGTCTCCGGCAGCTCGGACATCGTCACCAACATGGCCTTCGGCGGGCCGACCTCGTCGTTCGCCGTCATGGTGCGGGCCTTCGACGCGAACGGCATCAAGACCGTCAGGGTCGACGTCCCGGATACTCCCGGCACTCCCTATCCGGCCGCAGCCGTCGACGCGAACGCGGTGGGCTCGACCAACGCGGCCTCGACCCTCAGGACCGGCGCGCGCTACCGGATCGTCGCCCCGGGGACGACCGACTTCGTCGGCCTCGGCGCCGCGACCAACGTCGCCGGCACCGAGTTCTATGCCTCGCGCGACGGCGTCGCCGGCGACGACTCGGGCGGCGGCACCGCCATGCTCCTCGTCAACGCCTACCGGACGGCCGCGATCGACGCGAGCGGCGCGCCCGGCGGCTCGGCCACGATCACCATCGAGGTCACCGACAATTCCGACCTCGTCTCGACATCCACCAGGACGGTGATCTTCGACAACAAGGCGCCCTCCCTCACCTACCAGTCGCCGAGGGCCCTCCTCGACGTGGTGAACGGCGACGTCACGGTCAAGGGCCTCGCGGACGATTCCGACGGCGCGGCCTCGATCTCGGGCGTGAAGTCCGTCGCCTACAAGATCGGCTACAACCACGCGACCCAGTCCTGGACGCCGACTGGCGGCAGCCTCTTCAGCTGGCAGATCGACTTCACGGGCCTGAACCGCGTCGATCTCTACGCCGGCAGGGCGCTGGCGCTCGATCACGCCACCGACCGCTTCGCCCTGGCCGCCCACGGCTACCAGGACGGAGACCGCGTCTGGTTCGACGGATCCGTCCTTCCCGCCGGCCTCTCGACCGCGACCGACTACTACGTCGCGAACAGGACGGCCGACAGCTTCCAGATCTCGGCGTCCCCGAGCGGGAGCCCCGTGCTCCTCTTCGGCGACAACGGCTCCGACCTCGCCGTCAGCAAGTACTCCAGGGACCAGAACAACGACGGCATCTGGGAGCTTCCCCTCCTCGTGCGAGCCGAGGACAACGCGGGCAACGCGACGAACCCCGGCGACGCGACCTACGTCATCCTCGTCGATCCCTCCGGCGACAAGCCCAAGGTCGAGGTCGTCTACCCCGAGCCCGCGGCCTTGAACCGCGTGATGGGCGGCATCATCCGCGTCATGGGCACCGCGAGCGACGACGACGCCGTCGACTCGGTCTGGATGCAGATCGACGTCAACAACGACGGCGTCTACGACGCCTCCGACGCGGCCGGCGGAGTCAACTGGTACTACACCGAGAACGGCGCCAACGGCGTCTACGACCCCGGCGTGGACGACCTCGGCCGCAAAGTCTCGGGCACCGTCAGCTGGAACAAGTCCATCAACGCGTCCGGCGAGTTCAACCCCGCGGACAACCTCTCCGGGACGGCGACGCCGTCCGCGAACAGCCTCGTCGCCGCGGCCCTCGCCGGGAACCGGAACATCAACCTCGTCGGCGCGAAGATCACTCTCGGCGGCACCGTGGAGAGGACGATCGGTTCCTGGAACCCCGCCACGGGGGAAATCGGCTGGGATGTCGCCCAGACGGCCTATTCCGCCTCGACGAGCTACCTGGTCGAGAACTTCACGAGCAGCATCCAGTTCCGGGTCCGGGCCCGCGACATCAGCGCGCCGGCGGTGTTCGGCGCCTGGTCCTCGAGCCAGCGCATCGACATCGACAACAAGGTGCCCAAGATCGGCTCGACCACGGCGATCCATCTCTACCAGGGCGCGACGCACCTCCCCTACACCGCTGACATGTGGGTCAAGGGCGACTGGACCCTGGGCGGCAGCATAGAGGATGAGAGCGGGATCACCGCGATCGAGATCACGGGCGACATCACGGGCAGCCTCGCGGCCAATTCCGGCTGGTTCTCCCCCGCGGGCGGAGGCAACTACGACCTGCAGCTGCCCATCGATACCGTGGCCGACGGCTGGGGCAACATCAACCTCAAGATCAAGGTGTACGACGGCTCGACGCCGCAGATGTCCAGCGAGGCGACCTACAGCATCAATTTCGACAACAAGAACCCGACCATCAACGCCTACACGGGGAGTCTGCCGATCGTGCAGAGCAACAAGCTCTACACCCTCAAGTCGAGCGTGACCGAGCAGGGCGCCGGCTTCGATCGCGTCGCCTTCTATTTCCTCAGGCAGGGCGCGACCGATCCCTTCGACCGCCTCTACAACCCGATGGAAGCCAAGACCGGCGACGCCAACCGGACGTACCTGGGCGCCCTCGCCATGGTCGACGGCCTGCCGCGGCTCCAGCTGACGGGCGCCACCCGCGTCGCCGGCGATCCCGCCGACGACGAGTACAAGCTAAGCCACGCCAGCCTGGTCAACAACAGGAACGTCCGCCCGGGCGGCCTTGTCAAGATCGGCGGCATCGACCGCAAGATCATCTCCGTGGACTATCCTTCGGGCACCATCGGCTGGGCCGAGCCCGTGCCCACGAGCTTCACTGCGGCCGACGTCGCCTACGCCCTGGTCGTGGACAACCAATCCCAGTATCTCGAGGCGGCAGTCTGGTCGGGCGACGTGCTGGCGGGCATAACCAACGACGACGGCGACGGCATGATCGAGTCCATCGACCGCGTCGGCAGCGACTTCGATTGGACCGCGGCGATCAACTCAAAGAACATCCCCGACGGCCCCGTGGAGATCCACTACGTCGCCTATGACAAGGCGGGCAACTGGGCGGCCGGCTCAGCCGCGACGAGCGTGCAGAACAACCGGCCCCTGCTCGCGTCCGCGATCCTCGGCACCGACCTCGACCGCGACGGCAGCGTCACCGCCGAGGAGAAGTCGCTGCCCTACAGCGCGCTGGACGGCAACGGCAAGGAGCAGGCCGAGGCAGTCATCGCCTCCAGCGCCTTCAAGGCCCGCGGGCTCACCACGATCGAGGCGACCGTGGTGGGCGGCAACGGCGCCTTGCAGTACGCCTTCGACCTCGGCGCCCAGGCGGCCGTGGGCGCCGGCACCTTCTCGGCGGCCAACCACGGTCTCGCGGACGGCGACCAGGTCCTTTTCTACGCCGCCTCGATGCCGGCCAACCTGGCGGTTGCGACGGCCTACTACGTCCGCGAGAGGACGGACAATACCTTCAAGGTCGAGGCCTCGCCCGGGGGCGGCGCGCTCGCGCCCGCGCCGGACGGCGGCACGGTCACCATCCTCAAGGTGATCAGGCCCGACGAGCTCTCAGCCGCCGGGCCCATGAAGGTGACCGAGGGCGCCCTCCTCTCCATCGGAGACGGGGCGAGGACCTTCGCTTTCACGATCTGGGATTCCACCGAGGAGACCGTCCCGGGACAGGCGACCGGGCAGAAGTGCGTCCTCTCCGTGCCGCTCTCCGTGAACGTCCGCGACGCCTCAGCGCCCTCGGCGGCCATCACGCCCCTGTACTGGAACGACGCGTCGACCAACTCGCTCTACGGAGCCTCCCTGGCCAACGGCCACATCGAGATCAAGGCCGCGGCCGACGAGGAGGTCTCGGGATCGATCAAGATCGAGGGGACGAGCTCCGACGACCAGCTGATCTCGGCCCTGTGGATGCACATCGACGGCTTCGCCTTCCCGCACACGGCCTCGATCCCCCGCAAGACCTACGGCGCGGGGACGTCGGTGACCGGCATCGCCGCGAACGCCTTCGACCGGGCGGCGCATGGCTTGGCCGACGGCGACGCCATCATCTTCAGGACGACGGCGCCGATCACGGGCATCACCGACGGCGTCGTCTATTACGTCGTCAACGCGCTCGCGGACAGCTTCCAGGTCGCCGAGACCGTCGGCGGCGCGGCCGTCCCCTGCTCGGGTGGCGCGGGCATAAGTTTCCACGATCCCTACTACCGCGTCGCCTACTTCGATCCCGCGGGCTCGGCGCCGGCCAATCACACCAAGCTCGCCAACGGCTTCATCGTGCCCGCCGACGAATTCGGCACGAGGGGCTGGAGCTTCACCGTGACCGGATCCTCCATCGGGCAGGCGGGCCACTCCGTGGCCTGGCAGCTCAACTGGAACAGCGCGACGGTGTCCTACGGCGCGATGCTCGATCGCGGCATAGCGATCAGGATCGAGGATCGCGGCACGCCGGGCTCGGGCCTCTCATCAGGGACGGCGATCGTCGACGCGGCGCTGAGCGGGATGAGCTTCAGCTACGGCGCCGCCGTCCGGGTCGGCCCGGTCTGGACCTACGCGACCGCCTTCGACGACGTCTCCGACACCCTGACTCTCAAGGACGCGGTGGCGACCGGCCAGGTCGCCTACTGGATCAGTAACACGGGCGCCGAACAGTCGATGCAGGTCGACGTCGTGCCCTACATCCGCGACATCGCGCCGAGCAAACCCTTCACGAAGCGCCTGACCGCGGCCGGCAAGCTGGGGTACTACCCGCTGTTCAGGACGGCGGCCGGCGTCGCGATCACGGGCTTCAACCTGCCCTACACGGGACAGGCGTCGCCCAACGTGATCGCCGGCAACGGCGCCATCGACGTGGGCGGCAACGCGATCGCGGGCGCCTCCGTGACGGGAGCGGCCGCCGGACGGACCTCGGTCACGGTGACCATCCCCGCGACCCTCACGAGCGGGGCCCTCGTCGTCGCCACGAACGGGATCGCGTCGACCAACCAGAACAACGCCAACGCCAATCCCTACAACCAGGAGACCGTGGGGGCGACCGCGGTGACCGACGACCGCTATCTCTACCTCGACGACGCCCCGCCGACGATCACCGTGGCTCCCTTCGGGAAGTACTATCCCGACTCGCCCGCCGACGCGGGCAAGTCCGCATCGTCGCTGAGCGAGTACAACGACAACCTCGTGATGAGCGGCAGCGACCGCCAGGGCCATGTCGAGTACTCGCAGGACAGCGGCTTCGACGAGATCGCGGTCAACGGCATCGACACGGGCACCGAGGTGATCACCACGGCCGCGAGCCACGGGCTCAGGGTCGGGCAGATGGTCTTCTTCGGCAAGACGGCCGATGCGGGCGCGGCCCTTCCCGCGGGGATCGACGCGGCCACTCCCTATTACGTCCGCCTGACGCCGAGCGCGAGCACCTTCACGGTGAGCGCCGCCCAGGGCGGGGCCGTCTTCAACTTCACGGACCAGGGATCCTACGTCCGCCTCAGGGACGCCGACGTGTCCGGGCAGATCGTGCTGCGGGGCAAGGCCTACGACAACCAGCGCATCAAGAGCATCAAGGCGACGATCCCGTACTTCAACGGCGGCGCGGGAGCCGGCGCGGCGTTCACGGTCTACGACTCCTCGACTGACATGGGAACCGGCGTCCTGAGCGGCACTTTCTACGACCTGTACTCCTCGCGCGATTGGAGGTTCGAGCTCGAGAGCGAGGGCGGCGCGGCGACCGAATACAAGCTGGATTCCGACGATCGGGCGGACCGCGGCCACGTCTTCAACTGGAAACTCACCCTGAACGCCAACGCGCTCACGAGGGGAGCCCAGGCCAACGTGCAGGTCCTCTTCGAGGTCAACGACTACTACAACGACTCGGGGGTGGCGCTGAACCCCTCCGGGACTGCGGCCGACCGGGGTTCCGCGAGCACGAGCTTCACCGCCGCCGCCCTCGTCAACAACAACGACATCGCGGCGGGGACCCTGTTCTCGCTCGCGGGCCAGTACCGCTACGTGACGGGCTTCGACAAGGCCACCGGCACCGTGAACTGGTCGGGCCAGGACACGATCGCCGCGGGCGCGGCCCAGGCCTACACCGTGTTCACGCACTCGGGCGTGGCGGCCCTCAGCCTCGACGTGGTACCCTACATCACGGGCATCGCGAACGAAGCCAACAAGGGACTCGCGAACGCCGTCCTGCGAAGCGCCTCGGGAAAGTACTCCGTCGACGAGTACAGCGCGGGCGCCAACCCGAACTCGGGCTCGCTCCAGCTGGCGGGCTTCAACCTGGGGAACGCGAGCTACCAGGCCCAGGCGAACGTGAGCCCGTCCGCCATCACGGCCTACAACGCCGGACTGCCGGCGCCGGCCGTCACGGGCACGACCGGCACCGCCCTCACCGTCGCGAAGACCGCGGCCAAGTCGGGATACCTCACCGTCTTCGTCAACGACGTCCCGTCGGTCAACAATCTCAACGGCAACGCCTCGGCCCACGGCTCGGACAAGTACAATGCAGAGGTGGACACGGCCAAGCCGCAGAGCGGGCAATGGACGGACGACCGCTACCTCTGGACTTGGGTGGGCACCAAGGTCAATCCGACGGTGACGACCCAGACCTTCTACTACCCGAACATGGTCATGAGCGACGCCTCGACGCCGATGTTTGCCTACTGCAACAACAACGACGGCTACATGTACCGGACCCTCGGAACGGCCGCCTCCGGCACCAAGCTGATGGGTCGTTGGTTCGCCCGGAACGCCACACTCGCCAAGAACGAGGACGCGACGCCGACCTACTTCGTGCTCACCAACGAGGACAACTTCACGGGCAACGACGCCGGCTTCCTGTACATGCAGATGGCCGACAACACCGGAGCGGCGGCGATAAGCAACAACGGAACCTATCCCAGCCCGGCAGGGGCCATCGAGCTCATGGGGGTCGAGGTCGGCTCGCGGCAGCTCAACCGCTTCAAGTACCCGAGCCTCATCGCGACGGGGACGGGCAACACGACCCAGTTCTACGCCAGCTTCTTCGACGCCCACCCGACCTACGCGAACCGGGGTATCCGCTTCTTCTCGTTCCGGCGGAACGGCGACACCACCACCAATCTGACCGAGTCCGGGAACGACAACGCCATCGCGGGCAACGGCAACATGCTCGTGCCGAACACCAACGCGGACAATTCGAGCGCCTACACCGCGATGACCCTGGTGTCGAAGAACGAGACCCTCTCCGCGGTCAACGCGGGCACGGAGACCATCACCGTGTCGGGCGAGCACAACCTCGAGGTCAACGACATCGTGTACTTCACCACGACCGGCACCATGCCGGGCGGGCTGAACGCGAACGTGACCTACTTCGTCATCGCGAGGGACAAGGTCGCGGGCACCTTCCAGGTGTCGACGACGAGGGGGGGCGGCGCGGCCAACATCACCGGCACAACGTGGTCGGGCACGGTCACGGCGGTCTGCGCGGACATCGCCATCGCCTACTACGACCCCGCCGCCATGTGCCTCAAGATGGCCTACTCGGGAAGCCACACCCTCGCCACCGGCCTGGCGAACACCTCCGCCGACTGGACGACGATCCCCGACGTCGACACGAGCGAGCTCGCGGGAAGCAACGTCTCGATGGTCAACGACGGCACCTATCTCTATCTGGCCTACGCCGACGCGGGGAACGCGGACTTGAAGTTCATCAGGATGGATTGGAGGAACAAGACCAAGACGACCGTCGTCGTCGACTCCTATCTCTCGGTCGGCGTCTGGACCAACATCCAGCTCATCGACGGCCTGCCCTACGTCTCGTACTACAACAACTCCTACAACGGCACGCGGAGCTCGATCAAGATCGCCTTCCCCGTCGCGGCCAACGGCAGGACGGCCGCCCAGAACATGCTCCAGCCGGGAGCGGTGGCGGCGACCGAGGCCTTCACGGGCAACTGGGAAGCGGCGTCGGTGCCCGCCTTGACGATCCCGATGGGCGGCATGGAGGAATTCACCCGGACGATGATCGGCGCCTACGCCGATACCCAGAACCTGCCCCTCGTGGCATGGCTCGGCACGCCGCGCATAGAGTATGCGAGGCTGAGGCCGAACAATTGAGGGAGGATCGAGGGCCGCCTCCGCGGGGCGCGGGGACGGCCTGGCTCAGTCCCTCCGGCCCCGGCGCATGGACAACAGCATCAGGTCCCGGTCCCGCGGCGGCCTAGCGCGGGACCGGGAAGCCCGTCCCGCCCGCCTCGAGGTAACGCCGGATCTCCCGGGCGAGGTCGGCCCTCGCCGTCCCCGTGGCCTTCGAAGCGCGGCCCGCGTCGGGCAGGGCTCCCAGGGAGGCCGCGATCCAGAGGCGGGCGTCCGATGCCTGCTTGTCGAGGGCTTCGGCCGAGGCGACGGCGGGCGCGAGGCCCGTCCTGTCGCAGAGCCGCTTCTGGGCTTCGAGGCCGACGAGGATGGTCAGCGCCTCGAGGGCCCTCGCGCGGCGCGGCGAACGTTCCACGACCGCCGCCACCATGAGGGGCGCCGCCAAGGATCGCATCGCCCCGCCTCGCCCGGGCGGGAAGGCCGAGCTCCCGTAGGCCCTGATCTCGCGGCTCGGCAGCGTCCGGTGCAGGGAAAGCGGCATGAGGACGAGGGGCGCCATGCCGCGCTCCATGAATGCCCCCAGGTCGGCGCCTCGCATGCGGTACCATTCGGAGTGGAGCAATCCCTCGTCGCGCCATCGGACGAGGCCGTCCAGGATCCCGCGGAGGCTCGTCTCGCCCGTCCGGCCCGGCAGGGGCGCGTCGAGGGCCCCGTCGAGGCTCGTCGCCCCGGCGAGGGCCCCGGCGAGGGCCTTCGAGGCCGATCCCCCGCCTTCGCTCTCGACCAAGGCGGAGACAAGGAGGAGGAGGCTGAGATCGTCGCCGCCCGCGACGAAGATCGGCCAGTCATGTGCCGCGGCGAGCGCACGCGCGACCGATTCCAGCTCGGCGAGGCTGGCCGGGGCCGCGATGCGTCGCCCGGCCAGCCGCTCGGCGCGGAAGGCGAGCTCGAAGTGGTCGGCCTGGAGGGGAAGGGCGAAGCGGCGCCCCCCTTGCGCTGCCGCGTCCCTGATCGCGGGAGGGATGCGTCCCGCGAGCGCGTCGGGCAGGGGCGCGAACCGCGCCGCCGCGCCGTCGAGGGCGGCTCCCGCGTAGGTGATGACCAGGTCCGGACGGAGCCTCCGGGCGAGGCTCGACTCGAGGCTCTCGCCTGGATCGAGCTCCACGACGCTTGCACGGCCGATGTTTCCCGCGGCGCCGGCGCCCAGCAGGGAGCGAATGGCGCCGGCGTCGGCCTGTTCGAGGTCGTAGAGTCCGATCCGGAGGGGGCTGAAACGATGCCAAGCGGCCATCGCCGCCACGGCCGCGACGGCAAGGCCCGCGGCGACCGCCCTGAAGAGACGGCGCTTCCCTCGCATCCCACTCTGTCCTCGGTCCGGCATGCCTTGTCCCTCGCTTTTCTGGGCGCAGTATACCACATCCCCCGGAATCACCGGGACGCGACGCCGGTCGACCAAGCCGTCCTCCGCCGGCTGGCGATGGACGGAGCGGATCGACAGTATTCACCCGGGGTTGCCGATATTGTAGACGAGGGTTTCCGTCGCTTCCCGAAACCGGACCTCGTCTGATCCTGTCAGGAGAGTGGATCGCATGACTTCAAACTGCAATGCCCGAAAGAGGGCGTTCACCGTTCCCCTGCTTCTCGCGATCGCGCTCCTGCGGCCGGCACTCCATGCCCAGGCGCCGGGAGGCGAGCCTCCCGCGGGCGCGTCCGCGTCCGTCGCGGCTCCCGTCCCCGGTCCGGCGTCGGCCGGGGCGCCGGCGCAGGCCCCCGCCGCGCCCGATGCCGCGAAGGCGAAGAAGACGGACCTCCAGGTCGCCGAGGGCCTAGAGAACTGGAAGGCCGGCATCGATCTCTCCCCCTACGCGCCCGGCAAGTACAACCTCGTCGTGCAGGGCCGGGACGCCGCGGGCAACCTGACCGAGTACCCGCCGATGAACGTCTACATCGATCCCGCCTCCGACCTGCCGGTGGTCGCTATCGTCAACCCGACGCCCTCGATGCGCGTCGGCGGGGACCTCAACGTCGTGGGGACCTGCGTCGATGATGACGGCATCGAGCGCGTCGAGATGAGCCTGGACGGCGGCACCTTCCTCCCGGTCGAAGGCACCGAGTTCTGGTCGCACTACATCGAGACGGCGGAGCTCCTGGACGGCAGAAGGACAATCGAGGTGCGCGGCGTCGACGTCAATGGCCTCGCGGGCAAGCCCGTCCGCGTCGCCTTCGACCTCGACCGCGCCAAGCCCAAGGCCGAGGTGGCCTCGCCGCCCGCGGGCTCCCTCGTGTCGGGCCAGGTCCGGCTCGAGGGCAGCGTCTTCGACTTGAACGGCATTCGCTCCCTCGAGATCTCCCAGGACGGCGGCGCCACCTTCCGCAAGGTCGACCTCGCGAAAGGCAAGGACCCGACGCGGCTCTCCTTCGCCTATCCAGTCGACACCCGCAAGCTCCGCGACGGCCCGAACGTCTTCTGGCTCCGGAGCGTCGACGGGGTCGGCTCCCAGGACAAGGCGGCCTACCTCGTCTTCGTCGACAACACCAAGCCCGTCATCGAGATCGCCCGCCCCGAGGCCGGGCGAGCCGTCAACGGCCGCTTCTCCGTGGCCGGCGCGGTGCGCGACGTCGTGGGCGTCAAGAGCCTCTCCTACGTCTTCGACGGGACCCAGAAGGGAGAGATCCCCCTCACGAAGGGCGACCCCTACTTCGTCGCCGAGTTCGACGCGGGCGCGGTCAAGGGCGACAAGGCCGAGGTCGTCCTGGTCGCGGAGGACACGATCGGGAACGTCACGCGCCTCGCCATCTCGCCGAAGATCGACCGCCGCGCCGACATGCCCGTCCTCACGGTGGCCTCGCCCGCCCCCGGCGGCGTCCTCCGCGCGGGCGATTCCGTGTGGGGCTCAATCCGCGACGACGACGGCGTCAAGGCGCTGCGTTGGTCCATGGACGGGGGTCCGGCCTCTGAGCTGGGCTGCTCGGAGACCTTCTCCCTCACCCTGCCGGCCGACCTCGCCTGGGGCAAGCACCTCCTGTCCCTGACCCCGGTCGACTCGAACGGGACCGCGGGCGACAAGGTCGCGCTGGCCTTCTCCTACGACCGCGGAGCAGCGGCGGTGCGCTTCGAGCGCCTCGTCGGGCCCAAGGGCGAGCGGCCCTTCACGCCCGGGATCGAGGCGAGGGTCGACGGGGGCGAGGCCCTCGAGGGCATTGTGATGTCGCCTAACGCGTTAGGCGCTCTCGTTTACGCCGTCGGCTCCTCGGCTCCGAAACCCCTGCCCTTCAAGGCCGAGGGCGGGAGCTACCGCTTCCGCCTCCCGATCGACCGCTCCCTTCCCTACGGCTTCGTCGCCCTGACGGTCACGGCCACCGACTCCTTCGGCGCCTC
>CAYNPQ010000024.1:0-40235 GCA_964399065.1 uncultured Treponemataceae bacterium
CGTCGTAGGCGAGGAGGGCGAAGTAGGTCGCGGGCTCCTCCTTGTACTTCTTGACATAGGCGTCGTAGAACTTCTTGCTCGCGGCGTTGGTGTCGTTCAGCGCAAGCGCCCACATGCCGTAGAGCGAGACATTCTTGGACAGCTTGGACGAGCCGAAGCCGATGGGCCACCCGGGCGGCGCCCCGACGAAGAATCCGGGGGCGAACTTGAGGGCCTTGGCCTGCTCGAGGATGGGCAGGGCGTCGGCGTCGTAGCCGGCCCAGAGGAAGATGTCCGGCTTGTAGGCCTTGGCCGCCTCGAGGACCGCGGTGTAGTCGCCGCCGCCGAGGAGGGCGCTCTTGAAAGGCGCGCCGTCGAGGAGATAGCGGCCGTCCGTCGCGAAGATGGCCTTCGAGGCGTCCCAGGAGGACTTGCCGAAGGCTCCCTCCTCGTAGGCGAGGAAGATCTTCTTGAGCTTGATGTTCGGGTACTTTGCCTGGATGGCGTCCCACCCCTCGCGGTACGAGGCGCCCTGGTTGTAGTCCCAGGGATGCAGGTGGAAGTAGTAGTCGGAGCCCGGGCTGGGGCCCAGGGCCTTCTCGACGATGGCGGAGCTCGCCGCGCCGGTGGCGACGACGACCTTGCCGTACTTCGCGTAGGCCGGGATCTTGCCGACCTCTGCGCCCGAGGCCATGCCGCCGATGAAGGCCTCGACCTTGTCGACGGTGGCGAGCTTCTCGACGGCGGCGGCCGCCTTGTCGGCCTTGCCCTCGTCGTCCGCGACGATCAGCTCGAGCTGCCTGCCGAGCACGCCGCCCGCCGCGTTGATCTCGGCGACGGCCATCTGCGCGGCCGCCGAGCCCTGCTTGCCGGTGATGTCGGCGAGCGTCCAGATGCCGCCGATCTTGATGGTGCCCTGCGCGAATCCCGATCCGGCGACGAGCGCCAGGATCGCGAGGGCCAGGATTGCCTTCCTCATCTCGACCTCCTTGGTCCGTGCGTCGCGGGACCGGCCGGGGCCGGCCCGCGGAAGTTCCTACAGTCTCAGGCCGCCGTCCACGCGGAGCGTCTGGCCCGTCACGAAGCGCGACTCGTCCCCCGCGAGGAAGAGCACCGCGTTCGCGATGTCCTCGATCTCCGCGAGCCTGCCGAGCGGCGTCTTGGCGATGATCGGCTCGAGCACCTTCTCGGGCACCGTCGCGATCATCGGCGTGCGCGTGTAGCCGGGAGACACGCAGTTGGCTCGCACCTTCGCGCCCTTGCGCGCGAACTCCTTGGCCCAGCCCTTCGTCATCGCCACCACGCCGCCCTTGGTCGCCGCGTAGTTGGACTGGCCGATGTTCCCGTCGAGCCCGACCACGGAGCTGACGCTCACGATGGAGCCCGCGCCCGCCTCCATCATGACCGGGGCCACCGCCCTCGTCATGAGGAAGACCCCCTTCAGGTTGACCGCGATCACGGCGTCCCAGTCGGCGTCGCTCATCTTGTGGATGAGGTTGTCCCTCGTGATCCCCGCGTTGTTGACGAGGACGTCGATCGGGCCGCTCTCCTCCTTTATCCGCGCGACGAGGGCG
Source organism: uncultured Treponemataceae bacterium (assembly GCA_964399065.1). Classification (GTDB taxonomy): domain Bacteria; phylum Spirochaetota; class Spirochaetia; order Treponematales; family Rectinemataceae; genus JAKLFE01. The sequence goes on from CAYNPQ010000024.1 coordinate 1,554, forward strand.
TTCACGGCCGCGCCGTCGGTCACGTCGACCACCGCCCCCCTCGCGTTCGGGAAGGCCTTCGCGAGCGCGGCGAATTCCGCGTCGTTCACGTCGAGGGCCCAGACCGCCTTCGCGCCCTCGCGGGCGAAGAGCTCGACGATCCCGCGCCCGATGCCCCGCGCGCCGCCCGTGACGACGCACACCTTCCCTTGCATCCTCGTACCCATGCGTCCCTCCGGATTCAACCCGAGTAGGGGCCCCAGCGGATCACCGTGGCGGCCCACACGAAACCGAGCCCCGCCCCGACGAACACGATGCGCGATCCCGGCCGCACCTTGCCCGCCGCGAGCCCGAGCTCGAGCGACAGCACCTGGTCGTTCTGCCCCAGGTGGCCGTAGTCCTCGAGGTAGGTCGTGTTCCCGGGCCCGAGCCCGAGCTCCGCGAGCACCGCCTCGTGAGCGCTCCTCTTGAAGTGCAGGATCGCGAGGTAGTCGATGCCCGAGCGCGGCGCGCCCTCGGGCACGCCGCTGCGGGCGAGGGCCTCGCGGATCACCGCGTAGAAATTGGGCATCGTCACCTCGCCCAGCCTGGCCTTGAAGGCCGCCTCGTCCGGCACCGCGAAGCGCGCGCGCCCGAGGTCGCCCGCCGCCGGCGGCCAGGCCCTCGACCCGAGGGCGGGGACGACGCACATCTCCGAGAGCGAGCCGTCGCCGCGGAAGGCCGAGGCCTCCACGGCGTTGCGCCCCGCGTCGCGGCCCAGCACGAGGGCCGAGCCGCCCGAGCCGATGTCGAGCATGAAGCGCGTGGCCGGCAAGGCTGGGTCGATGAGGTCGTTGTTGCGGTAGCCCGAGACCAGGAGGACCTTGCGGAGGTCGTCGCGGGCCAGCATCAGCGAGCGCGCGACCTCGATGGCGGCCATCATCGAGCCGCACATCGCCTCCATGTCGAAGCTCCAGGCCCTCGAGGCGCCGAGCTTCTCGGCGACGTAGAGCCCCGCGAGCCAGCAGGGATAGTCCTTGTGCTGGGCCCCGCACCAGATCACCAGGTCCAGCTCGGAGGCATCGATGCCCGCGTCCGCGACCGCGCGGCGGGCCGCCTCGAGACCCATGAAGGCGGTGCTCTCGCCGGGCCCCGCGACGGGCTTGCGCCGGACGCCGAACTTCAGCGCCACCACGTCCTCGGGAAGTCCCGTGGCCGCGGCTATGTCGGCCGCCGTCATGAAGGTCGAGGGGAGCCAGGTCCCGTGACCCAGGATTCCGACGTGCATCCTTCCTCCCGGTAATGAGTGAATCGCCTCTCATTCTGAATAAACCCGTTCTCCCGAACCGTCAAGGCCCAAAATGAGTGTTACGAAGCTTAGGGGAGAGAAGCGAGAGGGGAACCTTTCAAAAGGTCCCCCCCTCGCCCTCCCCCTTCCAAACAAGACGCAGCACATGAAGCTTGTCACTATTTCTTTTACATTTATATATTTAGAACTTGCCTACCATCAATGCTGCGCCTTCCAAAGCTCCTCTCCGTGCAGCTGGTTGAGGCTTCCCAGGAAACCTCGCACAAAGCTCCCCTCGCAATTGCCCTTGCCCATTCGGGGAAGCAGGTCTATACTGCGCTCGAAATTCCGAATCAGTTCTCACGCGTACGAAGGAGCGCTGGATGGGCGAAACGGTCCGGGAGGAGCTACCCACCGACGAACGGCTTCTGCGGGCCGCGGTCGGGCTCTTCTCGAAGAAGTGGTACGGCATCGTCTCCGTCGCGGAGATCTGCCGCGAGGCCGGGCTCTCCAACGGCGTCTTCTACCGCTACTTCGACAACAAGGAAGCCCTCTTCCGCCGCATCCACGAGCGTGTCCTCGAGCTCATCCGCGAGGCCCTTGAAGGGGTCGACGGAGCGACGCCCCGCGAGCGCCTCCGCTCCCTCGCCCGCATAATCCTCGACTTCTCGAGCGACCACCCCGACCTCGTCTCGGTCTTCCGCGAGGGACAGTACCGCCTCTTCGAGTACGAGCGCCGTCTCGTGGCGATCTACGAGCGGGCCCTCGCGTCCGCCCTCGGCCGCGGGGTCGAGCTCCCCGAGTACCTCTTCGCCCTCGGCGGCCTCCGCTTCTGCGCCATCCGCAAGGCCTTCGACGGCTCGCCCGTGCGCTTCGACTCGGCCGCGGCGATCCTCGAGGGCGGGCTCTTCCGCGGCCTGGACTTCGACCCGGCCGTCGTTTTCGGCGGGAGCGCCGCCCCCCTCCCCCTGCCCCTGGACGAGGGCGCCCGCGAGCGCCTCCTCCGCTCGGGCCGCCGCCTCTTCGGGGGCAAGGGCTACTTCGAGACGAACATACACGAGGTCACGGACGGCGCCGGCCTCTCGGTCGGGGCCTTCTACACCTACTTCGAGTCGAAGGAGAGCTTCTACGCCGAGATCATCGCCGGGGTCGGCCACGAGGTGCGCGCCTTCATCTCGGGCAATCTGGGGGCCGGGCGCCCCCTGAACCGGCTCGAGCGCGAGCTCCGCGGCCTCTGGCTCTGGCTCGTGTACCTCTCCATCGACAAGGACTGCTACAACATCGTCCGCGAGGCCGAGTTCGTGCTGCCGGCGGCGGTGCGCGACTACTACGGCGCCTTCGCCGCCGGCTACCGCAAGAACCCGGAGGGCAACGCCGCGCCCGGCTCGGGCGTCGACGGGGAGACGGCCATCGAGTTCCTCCTCGGCGTCGCCCACTACCTCGGCATCGAGGCGGCCTTCGACGAGTCGCCCCTCGCCTCGCGCGCCGCGGTCGAGGCCATCGGGCGCTACCTCTCGCGCGGATTCTCGGATTACCTCGGATAGGGAAGGAGATCGGCATGGCCAAGGCGAGGATCGTCGGCACGGGGCTCTACGCGCCCGGCGAGCCGATCGGGAACGCGGAGCTCAAGGCCCTCGCGGGCGTCGAGTTCGACGCGGAGAAGCTCGAGTCGCGCATCGGCATCAAGGCCCGCCACGTGGCCCGGCTCCGCGGCCTCGACGAGAGCACGGCCGACTTCGCCGAGAAGGCGTCCCGAGACGCGTTGCGCGACGCCGGAGTCGACGCGGCGGAGGTCGGGCTCTTCGTCGTCGCCACGGACACCCCCGAGTTCGTCTCGCCCGCGACCGGCATCCTCCTGCAGGGCCGGCTCCAGGGCGGCGAGCGCGAGTCCGAGGCCCTCGACGTCTCGTCATCCTGCGCGAGCTTCGTGACCGCCCTCGACCTGGCGGCGCGCCGCCTCGCGACCGACCCCTCCCTGCGCTACGGGCTCGTCGTCGGCGTCTACGACATGCCGGCCCACATCCGGCCCGGCGACGCCTTCGGCTGGTCCATCTTCGCCGACGGCGCGGGCGCGGTCCTCCTCGAGCGCGTCGGCGACGAGTCGCGGTCCGGCTACGTCGAGGGGGTCTTCCGCGCCGACGGCACGCAGTGGGACTACGTCGGAGTGTACGCGGGCGGCGCGCGCCGGCCCGTGACGCGGGAGCTCCTCGACGAGGGCCGCCACGGCCTCGAGCTCCTCCAGAGGCTGCCCGGCGACCGCAACCTCAAGCTCTGGCCCCCCCTCGTCCGCCGCCTCCTCGAGAAGGCCGGCGTGGCCCAGTCCTCGGTCGCGCACTACCTCTTCACGCAGATCAACCGCTCGGTGATCGAGCAGGTGATGGACGAGCTCGGCGAGCCCATGTCCAGGACCACGACGGTCATGGACAGGTACGGCTACACGGGCTCGGGCTGCGTGCCCATGGCCCTCCACGAGGCGAGGAGGGCGGGCCGCGTCCGGGAGGGCGACGCCGTCGTCCTCGTCGCCTCGGGCGCCGGCCTCGCCGTCGGCGCGAACCTCGTCGTCCTGTGACGGACGCCCCCGGAGGAGAACGCATGCAGTGGCAGGACCTGTACAAGAGCAAGCTGACCGACATCGACAGCGCGGTGTCGCGCATCGCGAGCGGGAACGACGTCGTCGTGGCGCAGTGCGCCTCCGAGCCCCAGGGCTGCATGTCGCGCTTCCACATCGTCGGGGACCGTGTCGAGGACGTCCGCGTCTTCTCGGTCCTCACCCTGAAGCCCTACGACTTCTACATGCGGCCGGAGATGAGGGGGCATTTCGAGCTGGCGTCCTGGTTCCACGCCCCCGGCTCGCGCGAGGCCCTGAAGGCGGGCACGGGCACCGTGACCTACGTGCCGAACATGCTCCACCGCGCGGCCACGGACCGCATCCACGCGCGCAGGCCGGACATCTTCTTCGGCACCTGCACGCCCCCCGACAAGCACGGCTTCGTGTCCCTCTCCCTCGGCATCACCTACGAGAAGGACATCATCGACGCGGCCCGCGTCGTGGTGCTCGAGGTGAACCCGCGGCTGCCCCGGACCTTCGGCGACACGCAGCTCCACGTCTCCCGCGCCGACCTCTTCGTCGAGCACGACCAGGAGGTGCCCACCCTGCCCTCGCCGCGGCCGAGCCCGGTCGACATGGCCATCGGCGGCCACATCGCCGAGCTCGTCGAGGACGGTTCCACCATCCAGCTCGGCATCGGCGGGATCCCCAACGCCGCGGCCCTCGCCCTGCGGGACAAGAAGGACCTCGGCGTCCACACCGAGATGATGGTCGACTCGATGATGGAGCTCTACGAGATGGGCGTCATCACGAACGAGCGCAAGGCCCTGCTCAAGGGCAAGTTCGCCTGCACCTTCGCCATGGGCTCGCGCCGGCTCTACGACTGGCTCGACGACAACGTCTCCGTGCAGTTCGAGCGCGGGAGCTGGGTCAACGACCCGGCCGTCGTGCGGCGGAACTCGCGCATGGTCTCGGTGAACACCTGCCTCTCCGTCGACCTCACGGGCCAGGTCGCGAGCGAGTCCATCGGCCCGCGGCAGTACTCGGGCACGGGCGGGCAGTCCGACACCGCCATGGGCGCCGTGGAGGGCCTCGACGGGCTCGGCAAGTCCATCATCGCCTGCTACAGCACCGCCAGGGAGGGGACGGTCTCGACCATCGTGCCCATGCTCGCCGAGGGCTCGGCCGTCACCCTGCACCGCTCCAACGTCGACCACGTCGTCACCGAGCACGGCATCGCGCGGCTCCGCGGGCGCACCGTCCGCGAGCGCGCCCGCGAGCTCATCGCCGTGGCCCACCCGGACTTCCGCCCCGAGCTCGAGGCCAAGGCGAGGATGATGGGCTACCTCTGAGGCGGGGCGCCGGCGCGCCGGCCGGTCCTTGGAGGCCCGGCCGACCCGGCGTATACTGTCCCCGTGCTGACCGACGCCCACCTCCACTTCGGCGACCTCGCCGGCCGCGACCCCGGCTTCCTCGCCGGCCTGCCGCGGCCCTGGCTCGGCTGCGCCGCGAGCCACGACGAGCCCGAGTTCCTCGCCACCGAGCGGCTCGCGGCGGGCCTCGCGGCCGGGTCCGCGGGCGCGGACGGCGGAGCGCCCGGCGGCGAGGCCCGCGCCATCCTCTCCTTCGGCATCCATCCCCAGTGGGCCGTCTGGAAGAACGCGGACTTCCTCGCGTCGCTCGCGACCTCCGGCCGGATCGCCGCCATCGGCGAGGCGGGCTTCGACTTCTTCGGCGACCGCCCGGAGCGGGTCCGCGACGCGGAGAACGAGGTCGCGCAACGCGGCGTCTTCGAGTACCAGCTCGGGCTCGCCGAGTCCCGCGGCCTGCCCATGGTCCTCCACCTACGGAAGGCGACCGACCTCGCCTTCGGGTACGCGGCGAGGCTCAGGCGCCTGCCGGCCGTGGTCCTGCACTCCTACTCGGGCACCCTCCGCGAGGCCGAGGCCCTCCTCGCGCGGGGCGTCGAGGCCTGGTTCTCCTTCGGCGCGACGGTGCTCAACGGACACAAGCGCGCGATCGAGGCCTGCGCCGGCCTGCCGGCGGAGCGGCTCCTCGCGGAGACGGACGCGCCCTGGCAGCCGCCCCGCGGCGAGGCGGCCTGCCTGCCGGCGCACATCGCGCGCGTGCTCGCGGGCATGGCCGCGATCCGGGGGACGGAGACGCGCGCGCTCGAGGAGCGCCTCGAGGCGAACTTCCGCGCGGCCTACGGCCTCGCGTGACGTCGGCGCCGAGCGGCGCGGGGGGTAGGGCATGGGATTCGAGGACAGGCTCAGGATCGTGATCGGCGACGAGGGGCTCGCGCGGCTCGCGGCGGCCCGGGTCTGCGTCTACGGGCTCGGGGGGGTGGGCGCGGCCTGCGCCATGGACCTCGTCCGCTCGGGCGTCGGGACCGTGGTCGCCGTCGACTTCGACGAGGTGCAGGAGTCGAACCTCAACCGCCTCTATTTCGGCTATCGCGACCAGGTGGGCAGGCAGAAGACGGAGGTCTTCGCCGAGTTCGCGCATCGCGTCAATCCGGCCGTCCGCATCGAGCCCCGCGCCTCCTTCCTCTCGGGCGAGGGCGCGGCCGCGGCCGTCGAGCCGGGCTGCTCGGCCCACGTCGACGCGATCGACTCGCTCAACCCCAAGGTCAACCTCCTCGCCGCGCTCGCCGCGCGGGGCGAGGCCTACGTCTCGGCCATGGGCACGGCCGGCCGGCTCGCGCCCGAGCGCCTCCGGCTCGGCTCGTTCTGGGAGAGCTCGGGCTGCCCCCTCGCGCGCGAGGTGCGAAACCGCCTGCGCCGCCTCGGCGCGACCGCCGACTTCCCGGCGGTCTGGAGCGACGAGCCGCCCGCGCGGCCCCTGCCCCCCGAGGCGGCCGGGAGCGGCGCCGCGCGCGGCGCGCCTCCCGGCCGGGCCCGCGCCGTCCAGGGCTCGGCTCCCTTCGTGCCCCAGGCCGCGGGCCACCTCGCCGCGAGCTGGGTCGTGCGCCGCATCCTCGGCCTGGCCTGAGCGGCGCCTCCCCAGCGACGCCGCGAATCGGTATCGCCTAACGCTTCGGCGAGCGGCGGCTCATGAGGATGCGCGTGCCGCGCTCGGCGTCGGACTCGATGTACTCGGCCTCGGCCATGGTCGCCGCGAGCGACAGCTCGGAGGCGTCGATCCGCCTGCCCACGAGGGCGCCGTAGTACTCCGAGAGCTCGGGCTGGAGGGGCCCCTTCAGGTTGCGCCTGAGCTCGAGGATCCTCCTCGCGTCCAGGACGAGGGAGGGGGCGGTAGCGAGGACGCTCGAGCGCCCGGGCCCGAACTCGTAGCGCAGCTCCACCTCGCGCGCGCCCTCGAGGTAGAGGTACTTGAGGAGCTCCTCCCCGACGCGCATGAGCTGGGCGCTCTCAGCCTTCATCGCCCCTCCTCCCCCGGATGGCCTCGAGGACCGGGAAGAGGATCCCGGCCACGATGCCGCCCGAGAAGCCGTTGTTGTAGAGGTTGAGGCCGCCGTGCAGGTAGCCCACGTTGGTGACCATGACGAAGTGCAGGGCGCCCGCGGCGAGGCCCGCGAGGACCCCGTAGTGCCCGGCTATGGGCGCCAGCGTGGTGCCGAAGAGGGCGGCGAGGATGGCGCCCTCGGAGGAGAGGGGCGCGCCCGAGACGAGGGCCGCGAGGACGACCCCGCCCATGACCGGCAGGATGTTGAAGGGATGCTTGCCGAAGGCCGCGAAGCCGCACATCGTGAGGAGGCCTCCGATCACGGGGCCGTTCCAGTCGCCCCCGGCGGCGAGGACGTAGAGGAGGCCGACGAGGCCGACCGTGCCCATGTTCGCGAGGGCGGGCCCGATGCCCTGGCTCCGCACGAAGTCGCTGACGAGCCTCCCCGAGGATGCGTAGATCCCGCGCAAGTTCCTCGCGGTGGCGGGACCGACCGCGAGGCCGAGGAGGATCATCGAGGCGAAGAAGGGGACGAGGAAGGGCAGGTAGGTGCCGCCGTTGCCCTCGGACCAGGCCCCGCTCCCGCCGACCTCGACTTCGAAGGCGCGGAAGATGGACATGGCCACCGTCCCCACGAGGCCGGCGGTGAGGCCGACGTTGTAGAGGTTGTAGCCCTGGTGGAACTGGAGGAGGTGCCTCGCGAGGGGAGGGAGGAAGAAGCCCGAGGCCAGGCCCGCTCCGATGCCGAGGGGGGCGCCGAGGGCGAGGGGCAGGCCGAGGCCGAAGGTGATCTCGCTCACGAGGGGGGCGAGGGCGGTGCCGAAGAGGGCCACGATGAGGTAGTCGGAGAAGGGCCGCCGCGAGAAGCGCGAGAAGAGCCAGACCCCGCCGATGGCGGGCCAGATGTTGTAGAGGTTCTTCCCGAAGAGGGAGAAGCCCGCCACGGTGAAGACGGCGGTGACGGCCGCGCCCGAGACAACCGCGCCGGAGGCCTTGAGGATCAGGGCCGCGGCCAGGGAGCAGAGCCCGGCGTTGACGAAGGGCGCGCCCTTGCCGGCGTGGGCCACGTAGTCGTTGATGAGGGTGTCGGGCTCCCGGACGATCGTGCCGAGGCCCCGGAGGACGGCCCCGAGGTCGAAACCCTCGAGGGCGAGGCCGAAGGCGAGGAGGACCGCGGGGTAGAAGAACGTGACGGCCCTTATGATCGGCGCGTCTTCCTCGAGGGCCCCGAGGGCGCGAGGGGGAAAGCGGCGTGCCATGTCGCAGTATGGCCCGGGAAGGCGGATCGCGCAAGCTCGATTCGCGGGGCCTTGCGTCCGGCCGGAACCTCGCTATCATTGCCCCATGAGCTTCTTCGAGCCCTTCAATCTCGAGCGCTTCTTCGCCGAGCACGAGTTCTCCACCCCCTACCTCCTCTGCTCCTCCGACTGCGAGTCCATGCCCGCCCGCGAGCTTCTGGCCATGGAGCCGGGCTCGGCCGAGCGCCTCCTCGACCTGAGGCTCGGCTACACCGAGTCCCGCGGCGACCCTTCCCTGCGCGCCGACATCGCCCGGCTCTACGCGGGACTCGGCCCCGACCAGGTCATCGTGCACGCCGGCGCCGAGGAGGCCATCCTCAACCTCTGCCTCGCCATCCTCTCGCCGGGCGACCGCGTCGTCGTCCCCTTCCCCTGCTACCAGTCCCTGGCCGAGATCCCGCGCGCCCTCGGCTGCGAGGTCCTGCCCTGGGAGCTCAGGCCCGAGGGCGGCCGCTGGGCCGCCGACCCCGACGAGCTCGCGCGCCTCCTCGAGAGGCCCGCGCGCCTCGTCGTCCTCAACATGCCGCACAACCCGACCGGCGCCCTCATGCGGGCCGGCGAGCTCGCGCGCGCGGTCGAGCTCTGCCGCCGCTCCGGCGCCCTCCTCCTCGTCGACGAGGTCTACCGCCACCTCGAGCTCGACCCCGCGCGCCGGCTGCCCGCCGCCTGCGAGGCCTACGAGGGGGGCATTTCGCTCAACGTGCTCTCGAAGAGCGCCGGCCTCGCCGGCCTCCGCATCGGCTGGCTCGCGACCCGCCGGAAGGATGTCCTCGACGCGGTCGCCACGGTGAAGGACTACAACTCGATCTGCGCCTCGGGCCCCTCGGAGCTCCTCGCCGGCGTCGCGGTCCGCAACCTCGATAGGCTCGCGGCGCGCAGCCTCGGCCTCGTGCGGCGCAACCTCGCTCTCGCGCGCGGGCTCTTCGCGCGGCGGCCCGGCTTCGCCTCCTGGATCGAGCCCGAGGGCGGCTCCATCGCCTTTCCCCGCCTCGCCGGCGAGACCGCGCGCCGCTTCGGCGGCGACGCCGAGGCCCTCGCGGCCGCCCTCGCCCGCGAGGCCGGCGTCCTCCTCCTCCCCGGCGGGAGGTACGGCCACGACCGCGACCGCTTCCGCCTCGGCCTCGGCCGCGCGAACTTCCCCGAGGGCCTCGCGCGCCTCGAGGCCTGGCTCGACGGCGCCGCGCCGGCGGGCAAGCGTTAGGCGAAACCAAGGAGCCCTCATGGCGAAAGCGACCGTCCGCCCCGTCGAGGGCAGGGCCGACCTCAGGGCCTTCCTCGACCTGCCCTTCCGGCTCTACCGGCGCGACCCGATGTGGGTGCCCCCGATGCGCTCCTCCCTCGCCGCCGAATTCGACCCCGCGCGCAACCCCTTCCTCGCCCACTGCGACTTCCGCCTCTTCCTCCTCGAGCGGGAGGGAAGGGTCGAGGGCCGGGTCGCGGCCCTGGTGGACCGCCTCGCCGTCGAGGCCTGGGGCGCGCGGATCGGCATGTTCGCCTACTTCGAGTGCGCCCCGGGCCCCGACGGCGGCCGCGGCGACCTCTCGCGCGAAGGGGCCGGCCTCCTCCTCGGCGCAGCCCGCGATTGGCTCGCGGCGCGAGGCATGACGAGCATGCGCGGCCCCTGGAGCTTCGTCTCGCAGGAGTGGGGCCTCGTCGTCGAGGGCTTCGAGCCCGCGCCCGTCGTCATGGCGCCCTACAACCCGCCCGGCTACGAGGGACTCCTCGAGGACTTCGGCCTCCGCAAGGCCAAGGACCTCCTCGCCTGGGAGGTCTCCATCCCCGAGGGCTACCGCATCCCCGACCGCATCCTGACCCTCACCGACTCCGTGGCGCGGCGCCACGGCCTCTCGGTGCGGACCCTCGACTTCTCGCGCTTCGACGAGGAGGTCGAGCTCTTCGCCCGCCTCTCACTCGACAGCCTCAAGGACAACTGGGGCATCTCGCCCATCACCGACGCCGAGGTCGCGGCCATGGCCCGCGACCTCCGCCCCCTCCTCCGGCCCGAGCTCGTCCTCTTCGCGCGGACCGCCGCGGGACGCGACGTCGGCTTCGCCCTCAGCATCCCCGACGTCAACTCGATCCTCGCGAAGACCCGCGGGCGCATGCTCCCCTTCGGCTGGGCGCGCCTCCTCTGGGGGATCCCCCGGCTCCGCCGCTACCGCATGTTCGGCCTCGGCGTGGCGGCCGACTGGCGCGGCAAGGGCGTCGACAGTCTCCTGTACCGCGCGATGTGGGAGCGGATGGCGAGCCCCGACGCGAGCATGGAGATCAACTACGTCCTCGAGGACAACCTCGCGATGGTCAACGCGATCCGGAAGCTCGGCGCCCGCCCCTCCCGCCGCTACCGCGTCTACGAGATGCCGCTCTAGGGCTCGACCAGGAGCGGGGAAGCAACCTTTTTGCGAAAGGTTTCTTCCCCGCGCCCCATCTTCCAAAATGGAGAGTGCCCGGGCTCCTCGCCGACGTGGCGGCGAAGGCGGCGATGACGATTACGGAGTTCCATTACTGGTAATACCAGATTGATTTTTGGTATTACCAGTTTTTCATCTGGTATTACCAGCACCTTCCATCACCGCGGACCTAGCGGCCGATATCCGCCGCGGCCTCGGCGAGCCCCTCGACCAGGTCGAGCCGCGGGCTCGCGGGGCCCTCCCCCGCCAGGAGGTAGGGCGAGGCGAGGACGGCGGCGCAGGGGCGGGCGCCCATGGGCACCGGGACGGCGACCACGTAGACCCCCTTGGCGCAGGCCATCTCGCCGAAGGCCCAGCCGCGCCGCCTCGTCTCCTCCGCCCCGCGGCCGCGCGGGCCGCTGCCGAGGTAGGCGAGGAGGAGCCGCCCCGAGACCGTGTCCGCCGCCTCGTAGAGCCCCGGCCTGACCCCGACACGCACCATGCCGCCGCCCTCCACCCCGAAGACGACGTGGAGCATGTCCTCCGCGAGGAGGCCGAGGTGGACCGAGGCCGAGCGCCGCAGGGCGAAGCGGCGCATGGGGCCCTCCGCCTTCGCGGCGAGCACGGCCTCGAGGCTGCGGTCGACGAGGTCGAAGGAGCGGCTGCCCGGCGAGTAGCCGCCGGAGGCGTTCCGCGCGATGTAGCGCTCCGCGGCGAGGTACTCGACCATGCGCTGGATCTCCGAGACCTTGTAGCCCAGGGACTCGGCGATGAGGCTGAGGGTCAGGGGCTCGCTCGCCCCGAGGAGGAGTTCGATGACCTTGAGGCCCTTGTCGAGGGCCGGCACCTTGCTGGGCATCGGGACATCCTAGCCGCGCCGCACCCGGGAGTAAAGCGCGCGGGCGCCTTGGACGGGTGGGCGCGGGAGGGAGACCTTCGCGAAGGTCTCCCTCCCGCTCTCTTCCGATGGCCTCGACGGCGACGGCCCCGTGTTGACGCCTCATGATTATCATATATAATAATGTTTATCAATTTCAAGGAGGCCCTCTACATGAAACCCGGAACTCGTCTCCTCGCTGCCGGACTGGCCCTCGCGCTCGCGGGCTCGGTCCTCGCCGGCCTCGTCCAGACCGGCGGCGGCTCCGTGAAGATCAGTGACCTGCGCTTCAACGGCCCCGGCGGCTCCGTGATGAGCGCCCTGCTCTACGTACCCAGGACGGCCAGCGCCAAGACCCCCGCGCCCGCGATCCTCGCGGTCCATGGCTACATCAACTCGCGCGAGACCCAGGACGGCTTCGCGATCGAGTTCGCCCGCCGGGGCTACGTGGTCCTCGCCCTGGACCAGACCGGCCACGGCTACTCCGACCCGCCCGCCTTCGCCGCCGGCTTCGGCGGCCCGGCCGGGCTCGCCTACCTCCGCGGCCTCGACATCGTGGACAAGGCCAACATCGGCATGGAGGGCCACTCCATGGGCGGCTGGACCATACTCGCCGCGGCCGCGGCCATGCCCGATGCCTACGCCTCGGTCGTCCTCGAGGGCTCGTCGACGGGCGCGCCCTTCGCCAAGGAGGGCGACCCCGCCTGGCCGCGCAACCTCGGCGTGGTCTTCAGCACGATGGACGAGTTCAGCCCCCTCATGTGGGGCGTGGCCCGCGGCGCCGACGCGCCGAAGAGCCCGAAGCTCCAGAAGGTCTTCGGCGCGACGGGCGAGATCGAGGTCGGCAAGGTCTACGGCGACGTCGCGGCGGGCACGGCCCGCGCCCTCTTCCAGCCGAAGACCACCCACCCCGGGGACCACGTCTCCAAGACCGCCATCGGCTACGCGATCGACTGGTTCGGCAGGACCCTGAAGGGCGCGAAGGAGATCCCGAGCTCGAACCAGGTCTGGATGTGGAAGGAGCTCGGCACCTTCGCCGGCTTCGTCGGATTCGTCCTCTTCGTCCTCGGCCTCGGCGCCGCGCTGCTGCGCCTGGGCTTCTTCGCCCCCTCGGCGCGCGCCCTGCCCGAGGCCAAGGCGATCGCGGGGCCGGCCTGGTGGGTCGGCGCGGTCCTGTCGGCGGCGATCCCGGTCCTGAGCTACTTCGCCTTCTTCAAGCTCGGGGCGAAGATCTTCCCGGCCTCGCGGCTCTTCCCCCAGACCATCACGAGCCAGATCATGGCCTGGGCCCTGCTCAACGGCGCGATCAGCCTCGTCCTCTTCCTGGCCTGGCACTTCGCCTCGAACAAGAAGGCCGGGGGCGGCGCGGTCGCCTACGGCCTCGCCGAGCCGGGCGGCTTCTCGTGGACCTTGGTCGGGCGCGACTTCTGCCTCGCGCTCGCGACCGTCGCGGGCGGCGCGTTGCTCCTCTGCGCCGCGGACTGGTTCCTCAAGGTCGACTTCCGGCTCTGGATCCTGGCCCTGAAGCCCGTCTCCCCGACCCAGCTCCGCATCGCGTCGCACTACTTCATCCCCTTCGCGGCCTTCTTCCTCATGGTCTCGGTGTCGCTCAACGCGCAGCTCCGCCTCCCGAAAGCGAAGGCCGGGGCGCGCTACTGGTCGGCGACCCTCGCCATGGCCGGCGGCTTCCTGGTCTTCCTCGCCTGCCAGTACCTCCCCCTCTTCGCGGGCGGCACCCTCCTCACGGCGGGCGAGCCCCTCAACGTCATCGTCATGATGCAGTTCCTGCCCCTCATGACGGTGGCCGCCCTCGTCTCGACCTGGTTCTTCGAGCGGACCGGCCGAGTCTACGCGGGCGCCTTCGTCAACGCGATGCTCGTGACCTGGTACATCGTCGCGGGGCAGGCGACGCAGTTCCCGTTCTAGGAGCGGGGGACAGACGCGGGCGGGCGGGGGAGGGTCTGACCCTGAGGGGAAGGGGGTCTGTCCCCGAGGGGAAGGGGGTCTGACCCCGAATTCGGGAGGGTCAGTCCCTTGATTCGGAGGGGGTCAGACCCCATGGTTGGAGGGGGTCAGACCCCGACGGCATGGGGTCAGACACCGAGGGGAAGGGGGACAGACCCCCATCGGTGGAGGGACAGATCTGGGCGGGCGGGGTCTGACCCCGAGGGGAAGGGGGTCTGACCCTGCAAGGATGGGGGACTGCCCCCGGGTTCGGGGGAGGGACAGACCCCGCAGGGATGGGGACTGACCCCGCCCGCCCAGGCCGAACCGAGGGTCAGGCCCCTGATTCGGGAGGGCCAGTCCCCACCCTCCCGGCCATCCAGGGGGAAACGTCGGACAGCGACCGCGCCGATATATATAGCTATATTACTATATATCGGAGGTGCGGAATGAAGAACAACACGACTACCGCTGACGGGTCCACGGAGCCCGCCCTCGCCGCCCTCGAGGCTCGCTTCGTCTCGCATCCGGAACGTCACCCGGACATGGATTGGACGGCCCTGCGGGAGCGGCTCGAGGTCGAGCCCGCGAAGCTCCGGAGCCTGGCCGCAATGGAAGCCACGGGCGGCGAGCCCGATGTCGTGGGACGCGACGCGGCGACAGGGGAGTACCTCGTCTGTGATTGCTCGGCCGAGAGCCCGGCGGGGAGGCGGAGTCTCTGCTACGACCGCGGCGCACTCACCGCGCGGAAGGAGGCGAAGCCGCGGGGAAGCGCCGTGGGCATGGCCGAGGAAATGGGGATCGAGCTCCTGTCGGAAGGGGAGTACGCGGCCCTGCAACGACTCGGCAGCTTCGATTCCAAGACCTCCAGCTGGCTCAGGACGCCGGAGGGAGTCAGGAAGCTCGGCGGCGCCATCTTCGGCGACCGGCGCTACGACCGCGCCTTCGTCTACCACAACGGGGCCGAGTCATACTACGCCGCGCGCGGTTTCAGGGGCATGTTGAGGGTGTAGGCCTTTGACCGTCTCGGTGAATGGAGGCTCGCCAAATGCGTATGAGAGAACTGCCTGGTAATACCAGATTAGTTTCTGGCATTACCAGTTTTTCATCTGGTATTACCAGCACTCTCCGCTAATTTCGTGCCCTGCCGACGCGCCGCCGCGTTCGTGCCCCACACGCCGAGCACGATCATGAGTGCGCCCGCGGCCTGCACGAGGTCGAAGCGCTCACCGCGGATGGCCACGCCCGCGGCCACCGAGATCACCGTCGTCAGGTTGGCGAAGACCACGGACTGCGAGGCCATGAGCCGCGAGAGGGTGAAGTTGACGAGGAAGAAGGCGAGGACCGAGGAGAGGGCCCCGAGGTAGAGGATGCCCACCCAGGCGGTCGCGGCGCGGGCGCCGAGGCCCTCGGGCCCAACGAGGCGGCCGAGGGCCGCGTCCCGCCCCAGGGCGATCGCGCCGAAGAAGACCGCGCCGGTGAGCATCATCGCGAAGGTGGTCTCGAAGGGGCCGTAGCTCCGGCTCGACTTGCGCGAGTAAATGTTGAAGAAGGTCGCACTCGCCATGGCGCCGAGGAGGAGGAGGAGGCCGCGGAGGCTGCCCTCGCCCTCCGTCGCGCCGCCGGCCATCGCCCCGCGGAGCACGATGAGGGCCACGCCCGCGACCGACAGTCCGAGCGAGGCGGCCTGCCGGGCCGAGAGCCGCTCCTTGAGCATGAAGGCGCCGAGGACCGCGACCGCGGCGGGCAGGGCCCCGAGCACGATGCCCGCGGTGCTCGAGGCAGACTCGGCCAGGCCGAAGGTCTCGCAGGCGAAGTAGAGGACGGGCTGGAAGAGGCAGGCCAGGGCCAGGTCGCGCCTCGGCTTGCCGCGGAAGTCGAGCTTGATGACGCGCGCGAGCGCGAGGCCGCCCATGATCGCGGTCGCGAGGGCGAAGCGGAGGGCCAGGAGCTCGAAGGGGTCGAGGGCCGTGAGGGCTCCCTTGGTGACGAGGAAGGAGAAGCCGAAGATCAGGGCGTAGCCGACCCCGGCCAGGTAGTTCGAGTAGCGCTTCATCGGCCTGGAGTCTAGCGCGGAAGGGCCGGGCGGGATAAGGGTGGTGTATCGAAGATTGGGGGCGCTCAAAGGCGGCGGATGCTATACTATCCTCATGGACGAAAAGGGCGAGCGCTACGATCGCGGCGACATCGAGCGCATCTTCAGGAACGCCGTTCCGGACGAGGTCTACGAAAGGCTCCTTGCGGATCCCGACTCCATCAGCCCGGCCGGAGCCGAGAGGGAATTCGCCATCATGTTCTCGGACATCCGCGAGTTCACCACGCATGTCGGCACGATGACCCCGCGGGAGGGGCGCGATTTCCTAGGCGCTGTGCTTGAGGCCTCAGAGGAGGCCGTCATCGGCCACGGCGGCTTCCTCGAGAAATTCGTCGGCGACGAGGTCATGGCGATGTTCGGCGCCGTCGGCGACCAGCCGCCGCGGGAGCAGGCCTTGGCCGCCTGCGGCACGGCCCTGGATTTCCGCGAGAGCTACGGGAGGCTCGGCGTCCGCTTCGGCATCGGCATCAATCTCGGCAAGGCCTACATCGGGAACTACGGTACCAGGAAACGCCCCTACTACACGGTCTTCGGCGACGAGATAAACCTCGCCGCGAACCTCGAAGGCTGGAACAAGAACTTCCGCCACGACATCGCGGTCACGGAGTCTCTAGCCGACCTCGTACGTGGCGAGTACCGTGTCGTCCCCGCGGACTTCATCCACATAAAGAGAGGCTTGCACCCCGGTCCCCGAAAGGCCTTCGTCCTCATCGACCGCGAAGACTCGCTTACCGCGGAGCGTCGCAGTCTATGGGACCGCTACGAGGCTGCCTGGGAGGCCCTCGAGGCGGGACGCTTCGAGGAGGCGGTAGCCGAACTCGGAAGGCTCAAGGACGCGCCCGGCGCGATCCCCTTCCTCGGCTTCGCCTACGACCGCGCGAGGTCGAAGCTCATCGAGAGCATCGGCTCGCGCCTGGCCACGGCCGAGAGCCTGCCGGCCCTGCACGCCGCCCTCGCGGCCGCCCTGGCCGGAATCTTCCCGGGCGCCGAGCCGGGCCTGGCCGCTCCCGCCGAGGACGGCACCTGGCGTTTCATCGCGGCTCCGGGCTTCGCGGCGCCGCCGGTCATCCTGGCGCCGGACGGCGAGATCGTCGTCTGGCTCAAGGGCGTCGACGGCGCCTGCCGGAGCTCGGAGGGCGGCGGGGCCGCGGGCGGTCCCACCGACGCCGCGGGTCCGGTCCGCGACGCGACCTGCCGGGAGGGGCCGCCCGCCGCCGCGGCCGAGCTCCCCTTCGGCGCCGCCGCGCCCCTGCGATTCCGCAACGAGGCCGTCGGCGCCCTCCTCGTCGCCCTCCCCTCCCCGAGCGAATCGGACCTCGAGCTCCTCGCAGCGGTCGCCGAGAAGCTGTCGCGGCCCTTCGGCGAGCTCAGCCTGGCCGCCTACCGCGAGCGCTACCGCGAGAAGGCCTCCGCCGAGGAGCGGCTCTCCGCGGCCAACTGGGAACTCGAGGCGCAGTCCCTCGAGCTGCAGCGCGCGATGGCCGACATCCGGGCCCTCAACTCGGGCCTCGAGGGCCGCGTCCGGGAGCAGGTCGAGCGCCTCGAGCGGGCCTGGAAGCTCAAGCGCTACCTCCCGCCCGACCTCGTGGAGGAGGTGCTCGAGGGCCGCAAGCGCCTCGAGCCCTCCTTCGAGCGCCGCAAGATCACCGTGTTCTTCAGCGACGTGCGCGGCTTCACGGCCGCGACGGACGCCCTCGAGCCCGAGGAGCTCGCGCGCCTCCTCAACGAGTACCTCTCCGCGATGAGCGACATCGCCTTCCGCCGCGGCGCCACGATCGACAAGTTCCGCGGCGACGGCATGATGATCCTCTTCGGCGCCCCCGAGAGGATGGAGCCCGCCGACTCGGCGCGCCGCTGCGCCGCGATGGCCGTCGAGATGTGCCGCGCGACGGAACGGCTCAAGGCCAAGTGGGACGACGAGGGCTACGACTGGGACATCGGCGTGCGGATGGGCGTCAACACGGGCTACGCGACGGTCGGCGAGTTCGGCTGCGAGGAGCGCATGGACTACACGGCGATCGGCTCGGAGGTCAACCTCGCGAGCCGCCTCGAGACGGCCTGCGAGGCCGGCGAGATCACCCTGAGCCACGCGGCCTACGCCCTCGTGAAGGACGCATTCCCCTGCGCGCCGCGGGGCGAGGTCTCCGTGAAGGGCATCTCGCGCCCGATCCGCGTCTACGAACTTCTCTGGCGGGAGGCCTCGCCGGAGGTTTGAGCCGAGGGCCCGGCCGGAGCCTCGAGGCGGCCTACTTGTAGCGCCCGCCCTCGAGGCCGGAGACCTGCCCGTAGAGTTTCTTCAGGTCCTCGGCCCGCGAGCGCGGGCAGACCAGGGTCGCGTCGGGCGTGTGCACGACGACGAGGTCCCCGCAGCCGAGGCAGGCCACGAGGTGGCTGGGCTCGGTCGAGACCGCGACCGTGCCCGAACACTCGACGAGGGCCGCCGGCCCGAGGGACGCGTTGCGCGACTCATCAAGCTCGAGGAGCTCGCCGTAGGCGATCCAGGAGCCGATGTCGCGCCACTCGAGGTCGAGGGGCAGGGCCGCGATGGTCGCGTCGGGATCCTTGGAGGCGGGTTCCATGACGCCGTAGTCGACGCTCGTCTTGCGGAGCGCGGGGTAGCCCGTGGCGAGGGCGGCCGCGAAGCCGGGGCCGCCGGCCTTCGCGGCGATCGCGCCGACGCCGGCCGCGAGGGCGGGCTCGTAGCGCGCGACGAGCTCGAGGAAACGCGAGGCCCGCCACATGAACATGCCGGAGTTCCAGAGGTAGCGGCCGGGGCCGGCCTCGACGAAGGAGGCCGCGGTCGCGGCGTCCGGCTTCTCGCGGAAGCGGGCGACGCGGCGAGCGCCCGCGGCGGCCCTCCCGGGCGCGGCCGCGCCGGCCGGCCCGGCGATCTCCTCGCCGAGCTCGAGGTAGCCGAAGCCCGTCGCGGGCCGGTCGGGCTTCACGCCGAAGGTGACGAGGAGCCCGGGCCGGGCCTCGACGAGGGCGTAGCCGCGGTCCAGGAGGGCGCGGAACTCGTCGCGGGGCCTGATCACGTGGTCGGAGGTGAAGACGCCGACCACGGCCTCCGGGTCCTCGCGCGCGATGAGCGACATCGAGAGCGCGAGGGCGGCCAGGGTGTCGCGGCCCTCGGGCTCGCCGATGTAGCGGTCGCCTCCGAGGGCGGGGATGAGCGCGGCCGCGGCCGCGCGGTGGCGCTCGGCTCCGCAGACGAGGCGCCGCGACTCGGGCACGAGGCCCTCGAGCCTGAGCCAGGCCTCCTCCATGAGGCTCCGCCCCTCGAGGACGGGGATGAGCTGCTTCGGCCGCTCGTCGCGGGAGAGGGGCCAGAGCCTGGTGCCGGAGCCTCCGGCGAGGATCAGGGCGTAGCGCATCGTCCGACGATACACAGGAAGCCCGATCCGGGGCAAGTCCGCCCCGCGCGGAGATCGAGGGTGCTAGTGGACTGTCCTTGAATTACCTTTTCACGGAAATCATGAATGATTCAGCCGCAGAGACGCGGAGTCGCAGAGGCGTGAACCGAAGGCGTCCACCGAGATCCTCGCGCAATGAGCTCTCCAAGGGCATGGATTGTGCATGTGTGAATCCACGCCCATGGAATGAGTATCCCTGCACCCTTCTGGAATAATCACTCCTATCTCTGCGTCTCTGCGCCTCTGCGGTTTACTATTCTTTGATAATCCACCTATCATCAAGTCGAAAGAATTCATGGGATAGGACACTGGCGGCGGGGGGCGGTCCTGCCCAGGCTCCTCGTCGCGGCCAAGGCGGCAATCGGGAAGGCGGCCGCGGCGAGGAGGCCAGCCCTGAGGCCGAACTCGGCGGGAGCGAGGCCGGCCGGGGCGCGGAGCGCGGCGGGGACGAGGTCGGCGAGGAGGCCCACGAGCCAGGGGCCCAGGGAGGCGCCGATGTCGCCGCCCGCCGCCATGATCGCGAACATGGAGGCGCCCGCGAGGGGGTAGCGCCCGGCGGCGACCACGATGCTGCCGGGCCAGAGGAGGCTCACCCCGATGCCGCAGGCGGCGCAGGCCGCCAAGGAGAGGATCGGCCAGGGGGAGAGCGCCGCGACGAGGTAGCACAGGAGGGCGAAGGCCGCGCCGAGGGGCAGGACGACGCCGAGGTCGATCCGCCGCGCGAGCTTGCCGTAGGTCGCTCGGCCGATGCCCATCGCGATCGCGAAAAGGCTGAGGCCGGCGGTGTCCCCGACGATCTTCGGGATGCCGAGGGCCTTCTCCGCGAAGGCCGAGGCCCACTGGGCCATGGTCACCTCGGTCGCGCCTCCCGCGATTATCCCGGCCAGGCAGAGTAGGAAGCCGCGCTCGCGGAAGAGGGTGCCGAGCCTCGTCCGCCTCTCCTCGGGAACCTGCGGCGCGAGGGGGGCGCGCGCGAAGAGCAGCATGTTGGCCGCGGGGGGTATGGCCCAGAAGAGCACGATCAGCGGCCAGGCACCGCCGCCGGCGACGAGGAGGAAGGCCGTGGTGACGACGATCACCGTGAGTTGCCCCCAGGAATAGAAGGAGTGGAGGAGGCTCATCGCGCCGGCCTTCCCTTCCGTGGGTATGGCGTTGACGATGGGGCTGAGGAGGAGCTCGAGGAGGCCTCCGCTCCCGGAGAAGACGATGGTCGCGACGACGAAGCCGAGGTAGGGATCGCGGAAGATCCGCGGCGCGAGCGCGAAGAGCCCGAGGCCGAGCACGGCGAGGGCCTGCGAGGCCACGATGAAGGGCCGTATGCCGCGTCGGTCGACGATGCCCGAGAAGACGAGGTCGACGAGGACCTGGGTCGCGAAGTTGATCAAGACGAGGCGGCCGAGCTTCTCGAAGCCGAGCCCGTACCTGGTCATCAGCGTGACGAAGAGGACGGGCGTGATGTTGATGAGGGAGGCCTGCACGAAGTTCCCGACGTAGCAGGCGAGGATGGTCCTCGTGTATGAAGGCGTCTTGGTTGCCATGCCTCTATCCTAGCAGAATGCTCAAGGGAAGGGGGCGAGAACCGCAAGAGCGGGAAATGGAGCCATGGAGGCGCGGAAACGCGGAAAAAGACAAGGAAGATCCGGGGAATGGAACCATTCTTCCTCGGCCGGGGAATGCCGCCAGGCCCGCGGCATGCTTGGAAGAGGGGGCGCGGGGGGGAAACCTTCGCCGAAGGTTTCCCTCCCGCTCGTTCCCTGCCGCGCCCCGGGGCGACTATTTCGCCTAACGCTTATCTCTTCCCGTACAATGAACCGAGGGCCGCGCAGGCGCGGTAGTCGGAGCCCTCGGCGTCCATGCCCATGGCGTTCCAGTAGCTCGGCCTGAAGACCTCGCCCTGGTCGACGTTGTGCATGCACACGGGGATGCGGAGCATCGAGGCGAGGGAGAGGAGGTCGGCGCCGATGTGGCCGTAGGAGACCGCGCCGTGGTTGGCGCCCCAGGCGGCCATCACCGAGTACACGTCCGCGAAGGGGCCCGAGCCGGTCAGGCGCGGCACGAACCAGGTCGTGGGCCAGGTCGGGTCGGTGCGGAGGTCGAGCTTGTCGTGCACCTCGGAGGGCAGCTTCGCGGTGACGCCCTCGGCGAGTTGGAGGACGGGGCCGAGGCCCTTCACGAGGTTGACGCGGCTCATCGTGACGGGCATGCCGCCCTCGGTGAGGAAGTCCGAGGAGTAGCCGCCGCCGCGGAAGTACCCGAGGGAGGCGTAGCGCCAGCTCGTCGCGTCGAGGCAGGCCCCGGCCTCGTCGGGGGTGATCTCCCAGTAGGGCTTCATCGCGGGCTTGCCGTCGCGGCGCTGGCGGCCGGTGCCGTCCATGCAGGTCGCGCCAGAGTTGATGAGGTGGATGAAGCCGCCCTCGGCGTCGCCCGCCGGCTTCCAGCCGGTGACGCGTTGCACGGCCTCGGGGCTCCAGTAGGTGCGCACGTCGGAGAACACCTGCGCGGTCCCCGTGAGGAGGTGGCCGAAGAGCATCGCGACGCCGTTCAACGCGTCGTTCTCGGTCGCGACGAGGTAGGGCTGGCGGATGCCGTTCCAGTCGAAGCTCGAGTTGAGCACCGTCTCGAGGAAGTCGCCGTTCGGGAAGTGGTCGGTCCAGTGGCGCTGGCCCTGGAAGCCCGCAAGGATGGCGTTGTGGCCGAGGGCCTCCTCGCCCAGGCCCTTGCGCCGGAGGTCGGGGTTGCCGACCATGAGGTCGCGGACGATCATCGCCATCTTGACCGAGGTCTCCCAGGTCTTGTCCTTGCGGGCGCGGGAGTGCTGGACCTTCGGGTCGTTGTTGTCCGGGCCCTCCTTGCAGTTGGCCCTGGTCCACTCGAGGGCGCGGCGGTACTCCGCGTCGGAGTAGATCTTCTCGTCCATGCGGCGCGTGAGCTCGCTCATGTCGACGTACTCGTTGCGCATGCCGAGGTAGTCCTGGAAGAAGTCCGGGTCGACGATGGAGCCGGCGATGCCCATCGAGGTCGAGCCGACGGAGAGGTAGGACTTGCCGCGCATCCAGGCGACGGCGAGGCCGGCGCGGGCGAAGCGGAGGATCTTCCCGGCGACGTCCGCGGGGATCTTTCCGGTGTCGGAGAGGTCCTGCACGTCGCGGCCGTAGATGCCGAAGGCGGGCAGGCCCTTCTGGCTGTGGGCCGCGAGGACCGCGGCGAGGTAGACCGCGCCGGGCCGGTCGGTGCCGTTGAAGCCCCAGACGGCCTTGACCGTGAGGGGGTCCATGTCCATGGTCTCGGAGCCATAGCACCAGCAGGGCGTGACGGTCAGGGTGGCCGCGACGCCCTCGCGGGCGAACTTCTCCTGGCAGGCCGCGGCCTCGGCCACGCCGCCGATCGTCGCGTCCGCGATCACGCACTCGACCGGGTGGCCGCTCGGGTGCCTGAGGCTCTCCGTGATGAGCCGCGCGGCGGCCTTGGCCATGCCCATGGTCGGCGCCTCGAGGGACTCGCGCACGCCGCCGAGGCGGCCGTCGATCGTCGGCCTGATGCCGATCTTGGGCAGGCCGCCCTTGAGCCGCATGGCCGGGGGCTGGACCTTCATTCCGCTGACGTCTGCCATTCCTGTACCTCCTCGGGTCCGCGGCGGGGGCCGCGGCCGCATCAATGGCGTATGAGGGTCGTCCGCAGGCGGACGGCCTCGGGCGGGCCCTCGCGGGTCCCGCCTATCCGCTCGAGGATCGTGCGCGCCGCGAGGGCGCCCATGTCCGCGATGGGCTGGGATACCGAGTACCTGCAGAACTGGAGGAGGGGCGAGTAGGGCATCTCGTCGAAGGCTGCGAAGACGATCCGGTCGCGGTGCGCCCTCCCCTCGGTCATGAGGTAGTTGGTGGCGCCGACGTGGGTGTCGGCGTTCACGATGAAATAAGCGTCCGGCGCGCCCTTCCGCGAGAGCATCGAGGACATGAAGGCGTAGCCGGCCTCGATGTGGAGGCTCCCGAAGCGCACGAAGTCCTCCTCGACCTGGAGCCCGGATTCGCGCATCGCGCGGAGGTAGCCCTCGTAGCGCTCGCGGGCGACCGAGACCTCGAGGTCGCCGCCGAGGAAGCCGACGCGCGAGTAGCCGTCCTCCACGAGGGCCCGCGTCGCCGCGTAGGCGCCGCCCTCGTTGTCGACCAGGATCGCGTCCGCCTCGAGGTCGCGGACGACGCGGTCCACGCAGACCACGGGGATGCCGCGGTCCAGCACGGCCTGCAGGTGCTTGCCGCGGCCCGTCGCGGGGATGACCACGATCCCGTCGACGAAGCGCTCGGAGAGGAGACGGAGGCGCTCGGCCTCCTCCTGCGCGTCGTCGCGCGAGGAGCAGACGATGAGGCCGTAGCCCTGCGAGGAGAGCTCGCCGTCCATGCTGTCGGCGAGGAGCATGAAGAAGTCGCTGCGGAGGTCGGGCGCGACCACCCCGACCGTGCGCGTCGCGCCGGTCTTGAGGCTGCGCGCCACCTGGTTGATGTTGTAGCCGAGGTCATCGATGGCCTTGCGGACGCGGGCCGCGGTCTCCTCGACGACGCGGCCGTCTCCGTTGAGCACGCGCGAGACCGTGGCGGTGGAGACGCCGGCCTCGTCGGCGACGTCGCGTATCGTCGCCTCCCGGCCCCTCACGCGCGCCCCCCTTGGAGAGCGGGGCCGGCGGGCCCTATACTCGGGCCATGGAGAAGAGCGCCGAGCGGTTCTGGGCCGAGTTCGAGGCGGAGACCGGCGAGAAGGTGGAGGCGAAGGCCATCGGGACGCACCGCGAGCCGGGAGACCCCGGCGAGGGGCCCTGGGGCCTCCTCGTCCTGACGGACTCCTCCTTCAGGTTCAAGCCGATGCCGAGCGAGAACTGGATCCAATCCCTCTTCAAGTCCCATCGCCCTTCCCCGTCGACGCCGCCCGCGGACATCGTCGTCCCCCGCGGCGCCGTAGTCTCCGTCGCCATGCCGAGGCGGGGCTTCCTCGCGCGAATCTTCGGCCCCGCCTTCGTCCCCCTCGAGATATCCTGGCGCGAGGGCGAGGGGACCGCGGCCGCGACCTTCGCGGTCGACCCCTCGTCCGAGCTCGTCGCCCGGCTCTCGGCCGCCTTTCCCCCCTCCCCCTAGCGCCTCGCGACGGGGATGACCCCCTTCTTGAGGATGATGTTCCCGTACTTCGCGGTCTCGCCGGTCATCACCACGGCGAAGGCCTTCCTGGCCCGCTCGTAGAAGGCGAAGCGCTCCATGCGCTCGACCGGCGGCGTGCCCGGCCAGCGGCGGTCCACCGGGACGCGATAGGCGGCCTCGACCGAGAGGTCGAGCTCGTCGCCCTCGACGGGCCGCATCATGACGAGGGGCGCGGCCACGTAGGAGTCGAGGTTCATCAGGGCGAGGATCCCGTCGAGGAGCTCGGGGATCCTGATGCCGTCGGCCCTGACGACGCGTTGGTTGAACGCGTCGCCCGGGAAGAAGGCGTCGGCGAGGACGATCTCGTCCCCGTGCCCCATCCGGTGGAGGACCGAGAGCAGCTCGGGCGAGACGCAGGGCGCGATTCCGATCAGCATTGCGCGACTCCTTTACTCGATCGTTCGATGCCCGCTCCGCACTCCGCGCGGGCGGCGCCGCGCGGGTAGGCCGCCGGCAGGAAGGCCTCGAGCTCGGGCGCGCGCGGCGGCTCGGCCCCGGCGCGGGTGCAGTCCAGGGCGGCCGCGGCGCAGGCGTACTCGAGGGCCCCGCGCAGGAAGTCCGCGTCGAGGGCCTCGAGGTCGGCGCGGGAGCGCGCCCCCGCTGCCTCGAGCCTCGCGAGGAGGGCCGCGTGGAAGGTGTCGCCGGCGCCTATCGTGTCGACGACCTCGACGGCCGGCGCCGCGACCCGGGCCGAGGCGCGGCGCGTCATGGCCAGGGCGCCGGCGGCGCCGAGGGTGGCCGCCACGAGGCTCGCGCCCGCGTCGAGGAGGGCCCGGGCCGCGTCCTCGACCCCGAGGCCGGGGAACATCCAGCGAAGGTCGTCGTCGCTCGCCTTGACGATCGCGGAGGAGGAGGCGACCCGCAGGAGGCGGGCCAGGTGGGAGCCGCGGTCCGCGACAAGGGAGGGCCGGATGTTCGGGTCGAGGGAGACGAGGAGCCTGCCGGACTCGCGGGCCGCGAGGGCCTCGATCGCCGAGCCCGAGGGTTCCTGCAGGAGCGAGATCGAACCGAGCGCGAGGAAGCGCGCGTCGGGCCCGAGTCGCGCGGGGAGGTCGGAGATCGAGAGGGAGCGGTCGGCCGCGCCGTTCGAGTAGAAGGCGTAGCGCGCGTCGCCGCGCCGGTCGCGGCGCACGAAGGCCAGGGTCGCGGGCTCGTCGGAGCGGGCGCAGAGCCGCGTGCCGACGCCGTCGGCCTCGAGGGCCTCGGCGAGCTGGGAGCCGAAGAGGTCGCGGCCGATCCGGCCGAGGAACTCGACCTTCGCGCCGAGCCTCGCGGCCGCTATCGCCGTGTTGAAGGGGCAGCCGCCCGGCCGGGGCAGGAAGGCCTCGCCCTCCCCTCCCCAGGGGACCATGTCGACGAGGGCTTCGCCGCAGCAGACTATCATCGCGTCCTCCGGCCCGATCCCGCGCCCGAGCCTGCCCTGAAGAAAGGGGCGGCCGCCGCCCGCGGCGGCGGCCGCCCCAAATCCGGTTCGCCTGACGTTCCGCTCAGTCGTAGAGCAGGGGCTTGAGCTCCTCGGAGTCGACGTTGGTCTTGTCGTACCACTTGAAGCCGGTGTCGGTCGTCTTGGCGAGGGTCTCGCCCTTGAGGGCCTTGAGGGCCATCTCGACGGTCTTGTAGCCCATGCCGACCGGGTCCTGGGTGATGGCGCCGGCCATCTCGCCGGAGCGGACCGCGTCCTTCTGCTGCTTGCCGGCGTCGTAGCCGATGACCACGATCTTGCCGAGCTTCTTCATCTCCTTCACGCCGTTGAGCACGCCGATGGCGGAGCCCTCGTTGGCGCCGAAGAAGCCCTTGAGGTTCGGGTGGGCCTGGATGATGGACTTCGCGAGGTCGGTCGACTTGAGGTGGTCGCCGCCGCCGTACTGGACGTCCACGACCTTGATCTCGGGGTACTTGTCCTTGATGCGGTTCACGAAGCCGTCGCGGCGGTCGATGCCGGTGCGGCTGGTCTGGTCGTGCACGATGACCGCGACCTCGCCTTTGCCGCCGATGAGCTCGGCCATCTTGTCCGCGGCGTAGCCGGCGGCCGCGATGTTGTCCGTGGCGCAGGTGGTGAGGGGGATGTCGCTGTCGACGCCGGAGTCGAAGGCGATGACGGGGATCTTGGACTTCTTGGCCTTCTCGAGCAGGGGCAGCGCGGCCTTGCTGTCGAGGGCGGCGAAGCCGAGGGCGGCCGGCTTCTTGGCCAGCGCGGCGTTCAGCATCTCGATCTGCTTGTCGACCATGGCCTCGGACTCGGGGCCTTCGAAGGTGATCTTCACCTTGAAATCCGCGGCGGCCTTCTCGGCGCCCATCTTCACGGCCTGCCAGAACTGGTGCTGGAAGCCCTTGGAGATCAGCGGGATGTACATCTCCTTGGGAGCGGGCTTGGCGCAGCCGGCGATCGCGACGACGACGGCGAGCGCCAGCGCGAGAGTCCCTAGCTTCTTGAGGGTGCTCATTGCATCTTCCTCCTTCGAATATCTACGACTCCCTACGGGAGCGTTATGCGATACCGTCGCCCCCGCGCGCGTAGCCCGCCCGCGGAGGCGGCAGGAGCCTACTTCTTCCGGCGGAGAATGTCCAGCAGGACCGCGCCGATGATGATCACGCCCGTGACGACGGTCTGCCACTCCTGCGGCACCGAGAGGATGCGCAGCCCGTTCGTGAGCACGCTCATGATGAAGGCGCCGATGATGGTGCCGAGGATCGTGCCCTCGCCCCCCGAGAGCGAGGTGCCGCCGATGACCGTGGCCGCGATCGCGTCGAGCTCGTAGCCCTGGCCGAGCGCCGGCTGGGCCGAGTTCAGGCGCGAGCCCATGAGGATGCCCGCGATGCCGCAGACGAGGCCGCAGAGCGAGTAGACCGCTATCTTCCAGCGGTCGACGTTGACGCCGGAGAGCCTCGCGGCCTCCTCGTTCGAGCCGAGCGCGAAGGTGTAGCGGCCGAGCACCGTGTTGTTGAGCACGAAGCTCATGACGATCGCGAGCGCGAAGAGGATGAGGACCGCGTTGGGTATCTCGAAGCCGGGCAGGCGGATGATCGAGCCCATCGCGATGTCGTAGAAGCCCGGGCTGTCGTTGAAGTAGATCGGCTTGAGCCTCGAGATGATGAGGGACAGGCCCTTCGTGACGTTGAGCATGCCGAGCGTCGCGATGAAGGCGGGGATCTTGAGCTTCGACACGAGGAAGCCGGAGGTCGCGCCGACCAGGGCCCCCGAGGCGAGTGCGCCGAGCACGCCGACCCAGATCGGCATGCGCCAGTAGGTCAGGAAGACGCCCGCCATCACGGAGCAGAAGGTCATCAGGGTGCCGATCGAGAGGTCGATGCCCGAGGTGACGATGACGAAGGTGACGCCTATCGCGAGGACGCCGTTCACCGCCGTGGCGAGCATGATCGCGACGAGGTTCTCGGCCTGGAAGAAGTTGGGCGACGCCAGCGTGAAGATGAGGAGGAGGACGACGAGGCTGACGAAGGCCAGGAGCTTCTGCATCGCGTTGGCGCCGATCGCGCCCTTCCTGTCTTCCCTCGCGCGTCCCGCGATCGCGGTACCGTTCATTCTTTCCTGCCTTCCTGCTTGTCGTCCCCGCCGGCCTTCGGACCGGAGCCGGCCTTCTGGCCGGTGACGACCATGGTCTCGCGCCTGGTCGCGAGCTGCATGATGTTCTCCTGCGTGGCGAGCGCGCCCGGGATCTCGCCCGTCACGCGGCCCTCGCACATAACGAGCACGCGGTGGCTCATGCGGAGGACCTCGGGCAGCTCGGAGGAGATCATCACGATCGCCTTGCCGGACTCCGCGAGCTCGCCCAGGAGCTTGTAGATCTCCCGCTTCGCCCCGACGTCGATGCCCCGCGTCGGCTCGTCGAAGAAGAGGACCTTGCAGTCGCGGACCAGCCACTTGGCCACGACCACCTTCTGCTGGTTCCCCCCCGAGAGGAACTTCACCTTCTGCGCGAGGCTCGGCGTCTTGATGTCGAGCTTCCCGACGTACTCGGCGGCCGTCGAGCGGATGTCCTTCCGCCGCATGACGCCGGGGAAGGAGAGGAAGCGCCGCATCGTCGCGAGGACCACGTTCGATTCGACGTCCATGCCCGTCGCGAGTCCGTAGCGCTTGCGGTCCTCGGAGAGGTAGCCGATCCCGTGCCGAACCGCGTCGGAGGGCGACCTGAT
Organism: uncultured Treponemataceae bacterium; assembly: GCA_964399065.1. GTDB lineage: Bacteria > Spirochaetota > Spirochaetia > Treponematales > Rectinemataceae > JAKLFE01. The sequence continues at coordinate 30,108 of CAYNPQ010000024.1, forward strand.
CGACACGCGCCTGCCCTCGACCTCGATGACGCCTGCGTCGATCGGGTCGGCCCCGAACACCGCGCGCGCGACCTCGGTGCGTCCCGCGCCCATGAGCCCCGCGAAGCCGAGGATCTCGCCCGAGCGCACCTCGAAGGAAACGTCGCGGATCGCCTTGCCGCGGCGGAGGCCCGAGACCCGGAGCGCGACGGGGTTCGAGGAGGTGTCGCGCCGCTTGTCCACCGACTCGAAGAGCTTGCGGCCGACCATGAGCGAGATGATCTCGTCGATGCCCACGTCCGCCGTCCGCATCGTCTGCACGTGGCAGCCGTCGCGCATCACCGTGACCCGGTCCGAGATCCGCTTGAGCTCGTCCATGCGGTGCGAGATGTAGACCACGCCGACGCCGTGGGTCTTGAGCTGCCTGATGATGGCGAAGAGGTCCTCGATCTCCGCGTCGTTGAGCGCGGCCGTCGGCTCGTCCATGATGAGGACCTTCGCCTCGTAGGACAGGGCCTTCGCGATCTCGACCATCTGCTGCTTGGCGACCGTCATGTCGCCTATCCTGGTCCTCGGATCGAGGGCGAGGTTGAGCCGCGCGAAGAGATTCTCAGCTCGTTCGTTCAACGCACGCTCGTCGAGGAGGAAGCCGAGCCTGCGCCTGGGCTCGCGGCCGATGAAGATGTTCTGCGCGGCCGTGAGGTGGTTCATCAGGTTCAGCTCCTGGTGGATGATGCTGATCCCGAGCTGCTGGGCCTGCCGCGGGTTGCGGACGTCGACGATCTTCCCCTGGCAGGTCACCGTCCCGGAGTCCTTCTGGTAGACCCCGGCGAGAACCTTCATCATCGTCGACTTGCCCGCCCCGTTCTCGCCGACGAGGGCATGGACCTCGCCGGGATACAGGTCGAAGCGGGCGTCCTTGAGCGCGTGCACGCCGGGAAAGGACTTGTTGAGTCCCTCCACCGCGATAATGGGCTCAGGCACCAGGTACCTCCATGGAACGCTGCCGGACTCCCGCGCGGGTCGTCGAAACGAGGGGCCGACCTCGGGGCAGTCTGTACTTTTTCGACATTGTAATCGTTTACCATAAAGGCTGAGTTGTCAAGTCTTTTTTGTAATCGATTACATAATTTCAGCAACAGCATTATTGGCAAGGTATATGCTGTCGAGGTACGGGGCACGGAAATCCGTGCCAAGCCCATGATTGTGTTACGAACCTTAAGGGCGGTTCAAGCGGCTGGCCGGGGCGCCGGCGTGTATCCTTCAAGGAGGGATGCCCGTGTTCGAACCGCTGTTCTGTCCCTACGAGGCATGCAGCCACCACGTCAGGCCGCCCGCCGGGCCCTGGTGGTCCCGCGACGGATTCCATGAGACCAAGTGCTTCGGGAGGGTCCAGCGCTTCCGCTGCCGAACCTGCGGACGCTCCTTCTCGACCCAGACCTTCTCCGTCGACTACTACGCCAAACGCAGGATCGACTACCGCCGCCTCGAGCGGCTCGGTGCCTCCTCGGTCTCGGTGCGGGCCCTCGGCCGCGACTTCGGCTGCTCGCCGGGTTCGGTGCTCAACCGATTCGACCGTCTCGCCCGGCAGGCCCTGGCCTGCCACGTCCGCCTGCGGCCCCGCGCCCGCCGCCACGAGGACGTCTCCGTCGACGGCTTCGTGAGCTTCGACCGCTCGCAGTACTTCCCGAACAACATCACCCTCTCAGTCACCGGCGACTCACGCTACGTCCTCTTCTTCACCCACGCGAGCCTGCGAAGGTCGGGCTCGATGCGCGAGGAGCAGAAGAAGCGGCGCGATCTGCTGTACGAGGGGGTCGCATTCGAGCGCAAGGCCCTCGAGCGCTCGTTCACCGAGCTCCTCGACGCGCTCGCACGCGAGCGGCCGCCGGGGCCCGGCAGCCCCCTCGTCATCGCCACCGACGAGAAGATCGAGTACCACAGGGCCTTCCTCAGGCATGTTCTCTTCCGAGGGCAGGACGGCGGGCATCGGGCCGTCCACCTCAGGGTGAGCTCGAAGCTGCCGAGGACCTTCTGGAACCCGCTCTTCCCCTCGAACTACCTCGACCGGGAGATCCGGAAGGACCAGGCTGCTCACCGCCGCGAGACGACCTGCTTTGCCCGGAGCGCGGCGAACGGCATGTCACGGATGGCTTCGTACGTAGCCTGGCGGAACTACTCCAAGCCCTTCCTCGTCAAGGCGCCGGTGGCCGGGAGCTCGAGCCACGGCGAGGAGGCGGGCATCCCCCGCGAAGAGATCCGGCGCGAGCGGGGGCGGATGTTCGGGATGAGGGCCTTCCTGAGCCTCGAGCGACTCGACGCGATCGAAGGGCGGATCTGGAGGAAGCTCGTCCCTACGCCGGGCATCCCCGGCCCCGCCTACCTCCCGAAGTACGCGTTCGGTTAGGTTCCTTCTGGTTTCGGACCCCTAAGGTTCGTGACACTAATCACTTAGCGCGCGAGTTCCAGTATCGACAGGACCTCCTCCTTGCCGAGCTTCACGAAGTTGCCCACCTTCGCGGTCCCGCCCCCGGTGCACTTCAGCGCCATCTCATCGAGGCGCTCCGCGCCGATCCCGAGTCCCGACAGTCTCGTCGCGAGGCCGAGGGAGGACCAGAAGGCCTCGAGCCGCGAGATCCCGGCGAGGGCGCTTCGCCCTGGGGCCTGGAAGGACTGGTCCACGCCCCAGACCCGGACCGCGAACTGGAGGAAGCGCGCGGGGTCGTGGGAGAGGACGAACTTCATCCATGCGGGGAAGACCGCCGCGAGTCCGGCTCCGTGGGCGATGTCGTAGGCGCCCGAGAGCTCGTGCTCGATGAGGTGCGAGCCCCAGTCCCCCTCCCGCCCCGTGTCGAGGAGGTTGTTGTGCGCGATGGTGCCGGACCACATGAGCTCGGCCCAGGCGTCATAATCGTCGCGCCTGGCGAGGACCCGGGGCGCCGCCTCGATCACCGTCAGCAATGTCCCTTCGATGAGGCGGTCGGTGAGTTCCACCGGGCGCGCGTTCGTGAAGTAGCGCTCCATGAGGTGGGCCATGATGTCCGCGGCTCCGTTCGCCACCTGCTCGGGGGGCAGGGTGAAGGCGAGCTCGGGGTCGAGGAGGGAGAAGCGCGGATAGATGAGCTCCGAATTGAAGGCGCGTTTGTAGCCGCCCTCCTCGTTCGTGATCACCGAGCCCGTGCTCGCCTCGCTGCCCGCCGCGGGTATCGTGAGGACCGTGCCGACGGGCAGTGCTTCCCGGGGCTCGGCCCTGCCCTCGTAGAAGTCCCAGACGTCGCCCGCGTAAGGCACGCCCGCGGCGATGGCCTTGGCAGAGTCGATGGCGCTGCCGCCCCCGACCGCGACGACGAGGCCGATGCCCTTCTCGCGGCAGGTCGCGATGCCTTCGCGCACGAGGGAGAGCCGCGGGTTCGGCTTGACGCCGGGCAGCTCGGTCACGGAGACTCCCGCGGCCGCGAAGGAGCGCATGAGCCGGTCGTGGAGGCCCGTGCGCTTGATGCTGCCGCCGCCGTAGTGGAGGAGGACCTTGGAGGAGACCGCGCGCGACTCCTCGCCGACGCGCTCCTCGGCCTTGCGGCCGAAGACTATCTTCGTGGGATTGCGGAAGACGAAATCGTTCATGCCGTTAGTATAGAGCGGAGGGGGGCCGCGCGCGAGAGGCTCCCGGACCCCCGTGATGGCGGCGGCATGGACGAGGGGGGGCGCCCGGGGCTATAGTCGCCCCATGCAAGTCGACCAGGGAAGCGCCTTCCTCGCCGTCTGCCTCAACCCCGTCATCCAGAAGACCATAGCCTTCGAGCGCCTCGCCAAGGGCGAGGTCAACCGCTCCTCGGAGCACCGCGTCGACGCCTCGGGCAAGGGCGTCAACGTGGCGCGCGTCCTCGCCCAGACGGGGCGGCGCCCGATCCACCTGACCCAGGCCGGGGGCCCCGCGCGCGACTGGTTCCTCGCCCTCTGCGCGGCCGACGGCCTCGAGCTGCGCTGGGTCGAGTCGGGCTCGGAGATCCGCTTCTGCTACACCGTGATCGACCGCGCGGACGGGAGCGCCACCGAGCTTGTCGAGGAGGCGCGGCCCGTGGGCCCCGGCACCGGCGAGCGCCTCCTCGCGGAGTTCGACCGCGCACTGCCCGACTGCCGCGCCGTCATCATCTCCGGCACGCGGGCGCCGGGCTTCGACGACGCCCTCCTCCCCGAGATGGCGCGCCGCGCCCGCGCCGCCGGCAAGCTCCTCGTCCTCGACATCAAGGGCAGGGACCTCGCCGCCTGCCTGCGCCACCGCCCCGACGTCGTCAAGCCGAACCTCTCCGAGCTGCTCGCCACCTGGCCCGCGGCGCCCGGCCTCTCCGAAGACGCGTTGCGCGATCACGTCGCCTCGGTCGCGGCCGAGGTCCACGCGCGGCACGGCGCCCTCCTCGTGGCGACCCGGGGCGCGCGGCCGACCTGGTACTGGGACGGCTCGGCCCTGCGCGAGCTCCCGAGCCTCCCCTGCAAGGCGCTGAATCCCACGGGCTCGGGCGACTCCTTCACGGCGGGGCTCGCCGCGGTCCTCGCCGAGGGCGGCGCGATAGGCGACGCCGTCGCCGAGGGGGCTCGGCTCGGGGCCCTCAACGCCGGGCGGCTCAAGCCCGGCTCGATACTCTGACGGAGGACGCGATGGGCGACGGAATCGAGACGATCAGGGGCAAGAAGGCCTTCATCGTCGACATGGACGGCGTGCTCTACCACGGCAACCGCCTCCTCCGCGGGGCGGCCGAGTTCGTGGCGTGGCTCCGCCGCGAGGAGAAGCGCTTCCTCTTCCTCACGAACTCCAGCGAGCGCTCCCCGGTCGAGCTCTCGCAGAAGCTCGCTCGGCTCGGGGTCGAGGTCGAGGCCGAGCACTTCTACACGAGCGCCCTCGCGACCGCGGCCTTCCTCGCGAGCCAGCGCCCGGGGGGCTCGGCCTTCGCGATCGGCGAGCCGGGCCTCATCAACGCCCTCTACCAGGCGGGCTACACGATGAACAACGTGAACCCCGACTACGTGGTCGTCGGCGAGGCCCGCGGCTACAGCCTCGACACGGTCGAGACCGCGGTGCGCCTCGTGCTCGGCGGCGCGCGCCTCATCGGCACCAACCCCGACTTAAGCGGTCCCGGCGAGGGCGGCCTCGTGCCGGCCTGCGGGGCCCTCGTCGCGCCCATCGAGCTCGCGACCGGCCGCAAGGCCTACTTCGTCGGCAAGCCCAACCCCCTCATGATGCGGCACGCGCTCAAGCGCCTCGGCGCCACGCGGGAGGAGACCGCCATCGTCGGCGATCGCATGGACACGGACATCGTCGCGGGCATCGAGACCGAGGTCGAGACCGTCCTCGTCCTCTCGGGCGTCACCTCACGCGCGGACATCGACCGCTACCCCTACGCGCCGCGCCACGTACTCGAGGGGGTGTTCGAGATCCCCGGCTGAGATGACGATGAGGATGCGAACCGCAGAGGCGCGGAGGTGCAGAGAAGACAGGAAGGAAACCGATTCGGGAAAAAGGAAGCCGGCGACTGGTGAAGGTCTTTTTACCTATCCACTCCCCTCATGAATCCTCCATCATCTTTCTCCAACATTCCTCCGCGTCTCTGCGCCTCTGCGGCCACTTCTTCCGCCATCCTGCCTACCGTCATTCAAGCAGCTTGCGGTCGGCGCGTGCGAGGTCGGGGGCCGTGTAGTCGGCGCCGGCCTCGCGCAGTTTCGCGTCGGGGAAGCAACTCGAGAGGCCGAGGCAGGCGCAGCCCGCGGCCTTGGCCGCCTCGATGCCGGTCAACGCGTCCTCGACGACGAGGCAGCGCGAGGGTTCTGCTCCCAGGCGGCGCGCGGCCTCGAGGTAGATGTCGGGGAAGGGTTTCTTCCGCGCGACCTCGAGGCCGTTGACGGTCGCGTCGAAGTCGGACTCGGCGAGGCCGAGTTCGCGGAGATTGGCGTCCATCTTCGTCCGGTCGGCGCTCGTGGCGATCGCCGTCTTGATGCCGCGGCGTCGGCACTCCCGGACGAACTCCGCGGCTCCGGGCAGCTCCTTGAGGCGGCCCCGGATCAGCTCGAAGTAGAGCTCGTAGGTCCGGCGCTTGTCGGCCTCCGGCTCCAGGACGACGCCGTGCCGCTCCGCGACTCCCGCGAGGTAGCGGTCCTCGCCCGTGCCGACGAAAGGCAGGAAGTCCTCGAGCGGCACGACGACGCCGTGCCGCTCCGCGAACATCGCGGCGGCCGCTTCGGCGATGAAGGCCTCCGATTCGACGAGGACGCCGTCCATGTCGAAGAGGACGGCCTCGAAGCGCCGCCTCGGCCTCGCCGCCGGGGAAGGGCCCTTCTTTCCGCTCATATCGAGGGGGCCTTGGCGAGGACGAGGTCCTCCGCGGCCTTGCTCCACAGGCCGTTGCCCTCCGCGACGATCCCGGCGAGCTCGGCGAGGAAGGTGTCGGTCCCGCCCTTCTCGGCGAGATCAGCCAACGCGACGAGGGGCATGCGCTTGTTCGTGTAGATCAGCTTCTTTCCGCCGGGGATCTTGTCCAGGTCGATGGTGGTCGCGGCGACCGCGTCGAGGCCGCCGACGTGGGTGACCATGGCCTCGGGCCGGAGCCTGCCCTCGGCCATCATCCGGAGCGACTCCTTGATGTCGTCGGTGTTGCCGCCCGAGGTGCCCACGAGATGGTGGGACTCGTAGTGGACGTCGTAGAAGTTGAGCGAGGCCGCGAAGCCCGTGTCCGTCGGGCCCGCGAAGAAATTGAGGCAGCCGTCGCTGCCGAGGAGGCGGTCGCCGAGCTCGACGAGGGGCTTGACCGGCGCGAAGACGAAGACGTCGTCGAAGAGCCTTCCGCCGTTTCGTTCCCTGAGGTGGGAGACGGGGTCGGCCACCTCCTTGGTGTTGACGTAGGAGAGCTCCACCCCGTTGCGCGCGGCCTCCTCGACGGTGAGGATCGACGCGGCGCGCCTCAACCGCCCCTCGTCGATGTCGGTCACGACGAGGCGGGAGGGGCGTCGCGGGGCGTGGATCGCGTAGTCGATCGCCCCGAGGCCCATGGGGCCGACGCTGGCGAGGAGTGCGAGGGAGCCGCCCTCCCTGATGCCCATCTCGTGGACGTAGGAGCCGCCCGTCGTGTGGTACTGGGCGTGGTAGGCGCCCACGATGCACGACACCGGCTCCGCGAGGGAGCCCATGAAGAAGGCGTCGGCCTCGTACTCGAGGAGGCAGCCCATCTCCATCACCTCATTGGGGATCACGATGTAGGTCGCGTCGCCGCCGATGTGGGGATAGGAATAGCCCGGGGCCCAGAGCGTGCCCTTGTAATTCAAGGCCGGCTGGATCGCGAACCTCCGGCCTGCCTCGAAGGAGGACCTCCACTTGGCTCCGACCTCGACGAGCTCGCCGCAGAACTCGTGGCCGATCATGACCGGGTTCGAGGCGAGGGGCGCGCGGACGCGCTTGTGCCGGTCGCCCTGCATCGCGAGCTTGTGGCTCGACATGCAGATCGAGTCCGAGACGACCCTCGCGAGGATCTCGTCCTCCCGGATCGGCGGCAGCTCGAACTCCTCGAGCCGCAGGTCGTTCACACCGTGTATCCGCACTGCCTTCGTCTTCATGGCGAGTCCTCCGTACGCTTGATGGCGGCGTCAGGCGCCGCCGACCCGCTCGAGCCAGGCGCGGGCGTAGCCCTCGAAGGAGGACGCTCCGGGCATTGGCTCCACGGGACGATAGTCGATCTCGAAAGCGCGCGCGATCTCCTCGAGCATGGCCCGGCCTCCGTCGGCCGTGGCCGCGGCGCTTCCCCGCCCTTCGGCGTCGCGCAACGCGGCCGCCGCGGTCATGGCCGCCCCGAGGGAGGTGGCCTCGGCGATGTCCGTGAGGTAGGCTCGGTTGCGCGGCAGGGCCGTCGCGAGGAGGGCGTTGTAGTCGGCGTTCCTCCTGAAGCCGCCCTCGGTGAAGACCTCGGTCCCCGACCCCAGGCCCGTTCGCCCGAGGGCCACCCTCGTCTGGATGGCGAGCGAGGCGTCGAGCGCGGCCATGGCCTTCCGCGCGTCGCGCATGAAGGCCGGCGCGGCTCGCCCCGCCTTGATGTCGTCCAACGCGTATTCGCGGCCGCCCTCGACGGCCCTCGATCTCGAGCCCGGGAACTGCCCCGAGCCCGGCACGAGTTCGGGGAGGATGAAGCAGTCGGCCGCCGCGAGGAGGCCGGGATAGGCGGCCGCGCCCGGGTCCTCGGGCTTGTGCCCGGAGGCAGTCTCGATGGCTCGCGACCAGGTCTCGTACTCCATGCCGCCGAGGAAGATCGCGGTCTTCACGGGCCTCATGAGGGCGGAGCGGTTGAAGAAGACCACCTTGCCGAGCTCCCCGGGCTCGAAGCCGAAGCGCTCTCGGGGATGCATGAGCACGCACCAGGTCCCCGTGGAGTTGAGGACGAAGTCGCCGCCCCCCTTCTTCGCGATGTGCGGCAGGAGCGAGGCGTTCGAGTCGTGGATGCCCATCGTCACGACGGTATCCGCCGGGAGCCCGGTCCTGGCCGCCACCTCGGGCTTGATCCTCCCGAGCGGGTCCCAGGAGCGGCGCAGGGGCGAGGGCATCTTCGCGGCGACGCCGAGGGCCTCGGCCACCGAGGAGTAGCGCTCCCGCTCCCAGTCCCAAAGGTAGGTGTGGCAGCCCGCGTAGGTGCCCTCGGCCCCGGCCTTCCCCGTGAGGCGCCAGCCCCAGTACTGGGGGTAGGAGAGCACGAGCTCCGCGCGCGCGAAGTCCTCGGGGAAGTTCTCCTTGAGGAAGAGGAGACCCTTCGCCGGATTGATCATCGCGGAGAGGTCGGGCGTGCCCGTGACGGCCTGGAGGCTCTCGCGCCTGCCCGCCATGGCGTAGAAACGCTCATGGAAGGCGGGCCCGGGCTCGTGCGTGTAGTAGAGGCAGGGCGCGCAGGGCCGGCCGTCCTTTCCCACGAGGACCATGGTGGCGCCGTGGGTCGTCACCGCGACGGCGCCGATCTCCCTCTTCCGCGCGAAGGCCGCGAGGGTGTCGAGGAACCACTCCTCCATGCCCGCGAGATCGTGGGCCGGGATGCCTTCGGAGCCCGCTGAAATCGGCTCGAAGCTCCGATGCGCCGAGTCGAGCATGCCCAGGTCGCCGTCGTAGAGGGCGACCTTCTTGTTCGTCATCCCGATGTCGATGACCGCGACGGCCTTGTCCACGGCTGCCTCCCTCCGTCCCGTCAGCTCAGCATGACCTGGCCGCCCGTCACGGGAAGGGCCTGGCCGGTCTCGTAGCGCTGCTCGACGAGGTAGTAGAGGGCCCGCATGACGTCGGGTCCCTCGCAGCCCCGGCCCATCGGGACCTTGGCCTCGTAGAAGGCCTTCACGTCGGCGAGGGACTTCGCGCCAGGCACCTTGCCCGAGCGGAGGTACTGCGTGAAGAGGCCCTTCTCGGGATCGGACCAGAGGGGGCCGTCGAAGAAGTTGCCCGGGCAGATGGCGTTCACCTTGATCCCGTGCTCGACGAGCTCCAGGGCGAAGCTCTGCACGAGGCCTATGCCGCCGAACTTCGAGCCCGCGTAGGCACCGTTCTTGTTGGAGCCCTGGAGCCCCGACTTGGAGTTCACCTGCACGATGTCGGTCGCCCAACGCGTCGCCGTCCGCCGCTGCCGCCGCATGACGAGGCCCGCGTGCTTGGAGACCAGGAAGAAGCCGAGGTAGTTCACGTCGGTGACGAACTTGAAGGAGCCCGAGTCCTGCTCGAGGACGGAGCCCGCCTTGAGGACGCCCGCGTTGCTCACGACGAGATCGACGCCGCCGGAGGTGGCCGCGACGGTTTCGAACATCGTCCTCACCGAAGCCTCGTCGGACACGTTGACCGACACCGCTATCGCGCAGGGCCGCCCCTGCTCGGCGTCGAGGGCGGCGGCGACCTTGGCGGCGCCCGCCGCGTTCAGGTCGGCGACGTAGACGGTCGCGCCCGAGGCCGCGAGGCCGCGGACGATCTCCTCGCCGAAGCCCTGGGCGCCGCCCGTGACCAGGGCCACGCGGCCGCGGACGACCTCGCAGCGCCCGGCGGCGCTGCCGGCCGCGCCGCCCGCGGCGGCGGCCTTCGGGGCCGCCGGGTCGGGCGCCGGCTCGAAGGGGCTCGCGTCGGCCGCGGCCGCGCGGGCGCGGGCCTCCCCG
>CAYNPQ010000025.1:0-39684 GCA_964399065.1 uncultured Treponemataceae bacterium
CCTCGGTCTCCTCGCCGGCGAGGTTCTCGATGATCTTGAGGCCCTCGGCGGCGCCGGCCTCGACGACCGCGTTCGCTATGATCTGGGTGAAGAGGCTGATGGAGCGGATGGCGTCGTCGTTGCCGGGGATCGGGAAGGTGATGCCCTCGGGGTTGCAGTTCGTGTCGACGACGGCGACGATCGGGATCCCGAGCCTCTGGGCCTCGGCGACTGCGATGGCCTCCTTGCGGGTGTCGATCACGAAGATGGCGCCGGGCAGGTCCTTCATCTCCTTGATGCCGCCGAGGTTCTTCTCGAGCTTCGACTTCTCCTTCTGGAGGGAGGCGATCTCCTTCTTGGTGAGGCTCTCGAAGGTCCCGTCGACCTCCATCTTCTCGATCTTCTTGAGGCGCTGGATGGACTTCTTGATGGTGGAGAAGTTGGTGAGCATGCCGCCGAGCCAGCGGTTGTTCACGTAGAACTGCTCGCAGCGCTCGGCCTCTTTCTGGATGGCGGTCTGGGCCTGCTTCTTGGTGCCCACGAAGAGGACGCTCTTGCCCGAGGCCACGGTCTTCTGGACCGCGTCGTAGGCTTCCTTGATGGACTGGATGGTCTTCTGGAGATCGATGATGTGGATCCCGTTGCGCTCGGCGAAGATGTACTTCTTCATGCGCGGATCCCAGCGCTTGACCTGGTGCCCGAAGTGGACTCCGGACTCAAGCAGGTTCTTCATGGTTACGACAGCCATGAGTTCCTCCCGCGGCCGGCTTCGTGGCCGGCCCCCGTCTCTGTATCTCATCCCCGCGCCTCGGGGCGGCTGGGCCCCTCGGGAAGGGATGGAAGGTACCGGTAAGGCCGGACCGCGAGGTCCCGGCTTCCCGGAAAGGCGCGCCTGAGGCGCGCCCTATTCGGCCGCAACGGACCGAAAGCGGTATCCCGCCTCGACTAGGATGCCATAAAGCTCGCGGAGTGGCAAGCCCACGATGCCGGACCAGGAGCCCTGGATGCGGTCGATGTACAGGGCGGCGGCGCCCTGGATGCGATAGGCGCCCGCGACGCCCTCCCATTCGCCCGAGTTGAGGTAGCGGTCGATCTCCTCCGCGGACATGGGGCCGAAACGGACGTGCGAGTCGGAGCGGATCGTGCGCAGGGCCCCTCCGCGGCGATCGAGGAGGGCGAGGCCGGTGTGCACGAGGTGGTCCTTCCCGGCGAGGGCTGAGATCATGGCCCGGGCCTCCTCCCTGTCCGCGGGCTTCCCCATGACCGTCTCCCTGCCGGCGGAGAGGGGCAGGCAGACCAGGGTGTCGGCGCCGAGGACGAGGCGCGGGGCCCCCTCCTCGAGCCCAGCGGCCGCGGCCCTCGCCTTGTCGATCGCGAGGGCGACGACCCGCTCGGGCGGGGGCAGCCCGTCGCGCAGACTCTCGTCGACCTCGGGATCCCTCCTGAGGTAGGGCAACCCGACGCTCTCGAGGAGCTCGCGGCGACGGGCCGAGGAGGAGGCGAGGACTATCGATTCCATGGACCGCATGATGCGCGGGCGGACCACGGGGGTCAAGCTGGCCGGCCTCCGCGCTTGACATCGTCGCTCGGGCCGTACTACTGTAACGGCCTCGAGCGATTAGCTCAGCTGGATAGAGCACCAGCCTCCGGAGCTGGGGGTCGCGCGTTCGAATCGCGCATCGCTCACGTGCTTTTCGAATGGCGAGCGCCCTCCGCGGACATCGGTCAACCGGTGCGCGCGGAGGGCGCTCGCTTTTTCCGAGGCCTTCGCCTCCTTCGGACCTACCCCCGGGCTAGAGGAGGACCTTGTCGCCGTCGATCACGAGCCTCCCGTCGACCTCGATCCTGGGCATGCGCATGATGAGGTCGTAGTGGCAGGGCGCCTTGGTGGCGCCGCCGAGCGTGATGCTCGTGCCGATGCCGATGTGGGCCGAGCCGAGGCATCCCTCGTCCTCGAGCATGACGCCGATCATGCGGCACTTGGGGTTGAGCCCCACGCCTACCTCGGCGATGTTGAAGCTGTTGCGGTCGCCGTGGCTCTCGAGGTCGCGGAGCAGCGTCTCCGCCTGCCGGCCGCCTTTCACGGAGGTGATGAAGCCGTCCTCGACCTCCGCGACCACGGGTTCGTCGAGGAGTCCGATGCCGAGGTAGGGCACGCTGGCGTCCGCGACGATCCGGCCGCGCGCCGAGCCTTCGACCGGGGAGACGTTGGCTTCGACCGTCGGCACCGTCGAGAATTCCCCGGGTTCTACGATGCAGTAGAGGGCGTTGCCCCGCCTTCCCCTGATATCCACGCTGAGGTCCGTGCCTCCGGGAGAGGTTATGCGAAGCGAGCTGCCTTCCTGGAAAACCTTCGCGACGGCCTTGCAGACGGCCCTGGCCTCGCGGAAATCCGCTTCGATGCCGCCTTGGACAAGCGTGTCGTCCCGGAAGTCAGTCAAGACGAGGAGCCTCGCGCCGGCACCCGCCGCCTCCTTGACCGCGAAAGTATGGGTGATCGAGCGGCTCACCGGGAGCAGGACGATGTCTGAAGCCTTCATCGCCGCGGCGACCGGATCCGGCGGTTCCTGACCCGCGCGCTCCCGCGGTTCCATGACCAGGACGATGGTCTTCGCCCCTCGTTCGATCGCGGCGGCCTCGAGGACCCTCGCGATGTGTTCCTTATGGTGGTCGGTGACGATGCAGACCGTTTCCCCGTTTTTTACCGCCACGCAGACATCGAGGATCGTCCTCGCTCCCTTGAACATCAATGAATCGATGGTGCCCACTCGTCATCCTCCCCTTCGTGATGCGAATTTAACTAACATTGTATGATAATACTACAACAAGGAGAAAAGAGTCAGCTCCCTAGTGTTCAATTCACGCTTCTTGTGGCAAAGTGTCTACTATTCTGAAACGAAATTCCAAGGGAGCGGAGCATGGCGACGCAAGGCGGGGAAACGCCCCGAGCACGGATGAAATCCGAACGGCTCTCGCAGCAGGTCTCGAAGCTGTTGCTGTCGGAGCTCCGTTCCGGAGCATACAAGGCCGGGGACAGGCTTCCTTCGGAGTTAGCGCTCGCCGAGCGCTTCGGCGTCAGCAGGACTGCCCTCCGCGAGGCCCTCGCCAGCCTGAAGCAGGACGGCATCCTCGAGTCGAGGCAGGGCCGGGGCATCGTGATCCGGGAACTCGCCGAGCGGGAGGCCTTCCGCTTCTCGGACGTGACGGACCGGATGTCCTCGACCGAGGCCAACCAGCTCTACGAGATGCGCGCCATCCTCGAATCCGAGGCCGCGGCCCTCGCCGCGAAGCGCCTGAAGCCCAAGGACTCCGAGCTGATCAGCCGCGCCTTCGATGCGATGGCCGAGGCGGTCGGCCGCCACGAGCCCGGGGACGAGGCGCACTCCCGTTTCAACGATGCGATCACCAAGGCGAGCGGCAATCCTTTCCTCGTCGAGTTCCTGGATTTCCTGCATGGCAGGCTCCGCTCGCTCGCGCGCGAGCTCCGGATAGAGACCATGATGGATCCCGAGCGCGCCGTCATTGTCCTTTCGGAGCACGAGGCCATCTGCGCGGCCATTCTCGCGCACGACGTGCTCGGCGCGAGAATGGCCACGCTCACGCATCTGCGAAGCGCGGCCAAGCGGGCGGGGTTGGAGATCTTCGCTCCCTGACGCCTGATTCTCCCGAAATTCGCGGTCTTTCAGACGTACAGATCGAGAGTCTTCCCGGAGTCCTCCGGCACCGGCGGGGCTTCCGGCTCGCTCGGGGCGGGCGCGGGAGCTTCCTGCGGCGGGGGCATCTCGGGGGCGAGGGGAATCGGCGCCGAGGGGCCGATTCCGTCGACAGAACCGTCCATTCCTAGCACCTCCGATTAAAGTATAACTCTTCATCAAGGTTAGGGCAATCGCGGCGGGCACGACAAAAAAACCCGGACCGCAGCGCGGCCCGGGCCTTCGCATCCACCTTCGGTCCGGCTTACTTCTTGGCAGGCGCCGCCTGGTAGCTCCGCAGCTTGTCCAGGACGTTGCTGGCCTTGACCTTCACCTTCGTGATGTAGTTGCCCGTGGCTATCCTCATGACCGCCTTGACCAAGGAGGCGTCCTTGATGCCGTTGTTCTTCTCGGCGATGGCCAGGACGGCGTCGAGGACGTCGTCGGCGAGGCTGTTGTCCGGCCCGAGGACGTCGAAGCGCCTGACGATGTAGGCGATGACCTGGGTGACCTCGTCGTCCTCGTTCATCCCGATCTTGCCGAGGGACTTGATCGCCGCGGAGAGGACCATCGGCTCATTGTCGCCCAAGGTGACCTTGATGAGGGCGTTCTTGCTTTCGACCGTGGGGAATTCGGCCATGTACTCGCAAGCCTTGGCCCTGATGTCGGGGTAGTCGTTCGTCGGCCTGCCGAGGCCCGCCGATCGGGTCACGACCGTCGTGGTCTCGAGGGCGAGATACTCGAGGGACTTGCGTACCTCCTCGTTCTTGCGCCCGCCGTCGATCGCCTGCTTGGCGTACTTGAGGGCGACGGCCTTCATGTCCTTGCTGTCGGAGTAGGCCTGTTCCCTGATTATCATGGTCTCGAGGGACTCCTGGAGATACGCCTCCTCGACGGTCCGCTCGCCTCCGGCGGCCGGCGCGGCCTGCGCCGTTGTCGCGGGGACGAGGAGAAGGCAGAATATGGCTGCCGCTCCGAGGGCAAGGGTCGCGCGGACGCTGGATCGCATCATTACCTCCCGATTCCGATCTTCCAAGTATCGCCATGTTTCTCGAGGATATAGAGGATATCCCTGCTGCCCTTCGGGCTCACGGTGATCGCTTTCACGAGATTCTCGCTGACGTATTCGATGTCGTCCACCCTGTCGTTCTGGCGGGAAGGGTAGACGAGGTGGACGAAATAATCCTTGAGGGTCTTGAGCTGGATGTTCTGCCGCTTGAGCACGGGGTACTCGGAGTACTGGGCGAGAAGCGCGGGGGCCGAGTAATAAGCCACGTACTCCGGGGTGAGGTGGGAGAGCCAGGCATCGTAGTCCTTGCGCTGGATGATCTTGTTGAGGTCCTCGATGAAGGCGCTGATGTCGGTCATCGCCGCCGTCTTGACCTCGGCGCTCACGGATTGCGGGTCGAAGGCGGGGGTGGCGGGGGCGGGTTCCGGTGCCGGCGGGGGGGCGGGCTCAGGAGTCGGGGCGGGGAGGGCCGCCGCGGGCTGTGGTTCCGGGGCCGCCGTCGGGGGGAGGGCCTGCGGGGCCGGGGGTTCCGGGACGGGCGCCGGCGGCGTGCCGGCGCAGCCGAGGATCGCCCCTCCGAGCAGGATGGCGAGCGCGATGGTGAGCAGGACGGGGACGAACCGCCGAATCATGGCGTCATTCTACAGCGGACGCGATGAAATGTCAAAACGCCTCGATGGGCGACATTATTTTTATTGAATGGCTCGTCGATCCGTTGTATGATGAGGCCAGTCAAATAGGATTCGTGGGTATCCGCGGGCAGGAGGCGCCTGCGGCGGCCTGGATGAGGTATTAATGAAGGACATCGCAGCGCTGCACCGGGCCGAGTACGATGCGCAGCCGGACCTGATCGCGGCCGCCCCCGGCGTTGTCAAATTCCTCGGTGAGCAGGCCGACGCCTCGGACGGGCTCGTCCTCGCGGCGGCCATTTCCTTCGAGGTCCGGGTCGCGGTCTCCCTCCGCCGCGATTCCTCGCTCAGGTTCTTCGCAGCCGACCTGGGAGAGCGCAAGCGCACGAGCCTCGGCAACCTGAAGTTCAAGCGCGAGGACCGTTGGGCGAATTACCCCAAGGGCGTCCTCGACCTCCTTATAAAAGAAGGATTGCCGGGCAAGGGCGTGTCCTTCACCGTCGCCGGGGACATCCCCATGGGACTCGGCTTCGCCTCCTCGGCCGCCCTCGGCCTCGCCTCGGCCCTCGCCTTGAAGGAGGTCTTCGGCCTCTCGTACAAAGGCGAAGAGCTCGCCGAGCTCGCCCGGCGCTCCGAGGCCGACTTCCTCGGGAAGCCGGTGCCGGCCTACGACTACCTCACCGCCGCCGCCCCGGCCGGGGGAACCGCCTCGATCGTCGACCTGCGTTCCGGCAGGAGGAGGGCCCTTCCTTTCCTGGAAGGCGATTACGTCCTGGTCCTCACCGATTCCAAGGTGCCCCGCCTCTCCGTGGACGCCGAGCTCAGGCAACGCGCCGAGGACTGCAAGAAGTGCCTGCAGCTCCTCGCCAAGGGCAGCCAGAAGACGCTTCGCGACTTCGGCCCCGATGAGGTCGACGAGCTCATGGGCCTCCTGCCCGAGAGCGTCCGGCGCCGCTGCCTCCACGTGGTGGAGGAGGCCGCCCGCGTCGCCGAGGCCGAGGAAGCCCTCGTCAAGGGCGACGCGCCCGCCTTCGGCAGGGCCGTCAACAAGTCCCACGCGTCGCTCAGGAATCTCTACGAGGTCTCCTGCCCCGAGATCGACTGGCTCGCGAAGAGGGCGGTCGAGATCGAGGGGGTGCTCTGCTCGCGCCTGACCGGCAAGGGATTCGGGGGCTGCACGGTCTCCGTCATGACCTCCGCGGCCCTCCCCGAGTATCGGAAGCGCCTCGAGGACTACGAGCGGATCTTCGGGTTCCGTCCCGTCATCCACGAGACGCGCGCCGCGGGCGGGCTCCGCGTCGTCGGTTGAAGGCGGGCTCCCGATTCGGATACAATGCCCTCCGATCGCGGAGGGACGGAAATACATGAGGTTGCTGCTCACCAATGACGACGGGATCCATGCCGAGGGGCTCAAGGCGCTCGCCGCCGCCCTTTCCGCGGAGCACGAGGTCTGCGTCTTCGCCCCGGACCAGGAGCGCTCCGGCGTCTCCCACGCGATGACCCTCCGCAATCCCGGCAAGGTCCGGAAGCTCGGGGAGCGGGAGTACAGCTGCTCCGGGACCCCCGCCGACTGCGTCATCCTCGCCTGCCTCGGCGCCATCCCCTTCGAGCCCGACGCCGTCGTGTCCGGCATCAACCGGGGCCCGAACCTCGGCACCGACATCGTCTACTCGGGCACCTGCGGGGCCGCGCGGCAGGCCGCCTTCGTCGGGCTGCCCGGCATCGCGGTGTCCTGCGCCACCTATCGCGAACCCTTCCGCTACGCCGCGGCGGCATCCTTCGTCCGCCGCCACCTCGGGCGTCTCGTCGAGCTCTGCGGCCCCCAGGTCTTCCTCAACGTCAACGCCCCCAGCTCGGACGACGAGGCCCTCGGCGGCGAGTGGTCCCTGCCGAGCCAGCGCCGGTACCTCGACAAGCTGAAAAGCTTCGAGGCGCCGGACGGCTACCGCTACTGCTTCCTCTCGGACGGCAGCATCGAGACGAGGGAAGGCGAGGGCAGCGATCACGGGGCCGTGCTCGCCGGCAGGGTCGCCGTGAGCGCGGTCCTCGCCCATCCCCAGGCGGCCGCGGGCCCCCAAGCGGGCTCGGAGTTCAGGTAGGACAGGCATGGAAGAGCGGCTTCAGGCGGCGGCGCGATTCTACGAGGCGCGCGACTGGGCGGGCGCCCTCGATGCCCTGCGCGAGGTCGAGTCCTCCGATGAGAACCACCTCGACATCGCCTATTACCTCGGCCTCTGCCATGCCCGGCTCGAAGCCTGGGACGAGGCCCTCCTGTATCTCGAGCAAGTCGTCACCGGCTCGGACGACATCATGCGGATCTTCCAGTGCCGCCTCGCCCTGGCCTACGCCTACACCGAGACCGGCCGGCACAGGCTCGCGGAGTACGAGCTCAAGCGCCTTTCCGACGCGGGCTTCGAGTCCGTGCAGGTCCTCTCCTTCCTCGGCTACAGCGCCTGGGCCCAAGGGAGGATCGACGAGTCCCTGGGCTGGTACGGCAAGGCCTTGAAGCTCGATCCCGGCAATCCCACCGCCCTGAACGGCATGGGCTACCTCCTCGTCTGCGAGGGCAGGGATACTGCCCGCGCCCTCGTCTACTGCAGGCAGGCCGTGGAGAAGAAGCCCCAGAACGCCGCCTATCTCGATTCCCTGGCCTGGGCCTATTTCCGCCTCGGCTACTCGGAGGAGGCCCGGGGCTGCATTTCCAGGGCCCTCTCGCTCCGCCCCGATTCCGCGGAGATCCGGGAGCACGCGCAGGCGATCGAGGCCGGCGAGGATTCCCGGACGGGATTGGCCCAGCCCTCGATGGAGGATTTCGCATGAGGCCAGCGGTCCTCGCCCTCTCGGCCGCGCTCGCGGCCCTCGCCGCGCTCCCCCTCGGCGCGCAGTTCAATACGGTCTTCGACTCGCCCGGAGCCGCCGAGCAGCTCAGGCTCGGCGTGCAGGCCTACCACCGGGGACGCTACGCCGAGTCCATCCTCCTCCTCGAAAAGTCGCTGGCCTACTCCCCCGGAGAAGGGCTCGTGCAGTACTGGCTCGGCCGGGCATACGCCAAGTCAGGCTTCACCGAGACCGCTCTCAGGGCCTGGCAGGGCCTCCTCGACTCGTCCTCGCCCCCTCCCTTCCTCAGGGCGAAGGCCGAGTACCTCCGCGCCTCGCGCTCGATCGAGCCCGCGGGACGCGACTATCGCTACATCGAGGCCGCCCGTTTCGCCGGCGTGGACGGCAAGAACAAGTATTTCCTCCGGCCTTCCGCCGTCCTACCCCGGCCGGACGGGAGCGCGCTCGTGGTCGCGCAGGGCTCGAACGAGCTCATCCGGATCGACAGCGCCGGCGTCATCCTCGATCGCCGACGCGGCAAGCTCCAGGGCTTCGACCGTCCCTTCGGCATCGCGGCCCTGCCTGACGGCACCCTCTTCCTCTCCGAGTTCAACGGCGACCGCCTCGCCAGGATCGCCCCCGACGGATCCGTCAAGCTCATCGGGTCGAAGGGCCGGGGGCCGGGTTCCCTGATCGGACCCCAGTTCCTCGCCACCGACGGCGACGGCTCGGTGTACGTGACCGAGTTCGGGAACGCCCGCGTCTCCAAATTCGACTCCGACGGGACCTTCCTCCTCTCCTTCGGCGAGAAGGTCCCGGAGACCCGATTCCCCGGTTTCGCGAGCCCCACAGGCATTCTCGAGCGCGAGGGCGTGGTCTACGTGGCGGATTCCTTCCGGAGGGCGATCTACCGCTTCGACCGGAGCGGCAACTATCTCGGCGCCCTGGCCGAGGGGGAGCTCCTCGCGCCGGAGGGCCTCGCGCTCTGGGAGGGAGGGTACTCCCTCCTCGTCTCCGACGGCTCGAGGGTAGCCTCTGTCGACCTCGAGAGCGAGGAGCTGCGCGAGGTCTACAGGCCCGCCGACAAGAAGGCGAGGATCCTCGGAGCGGCGCCTGACTATAACGGCAATATTCTGGTCTGCGATTTCGACGCCTCCGCCCTCTCCGTGATCACGGAGTCCTATCTCTTGGCGGCGGGCTACGACGTCGAGATCGAGCGGGTCGTCTCCGACGAATTCCCCTTGGTGCGCGTTGAGTTGAGCGTGCGCGACCGCAGGGGCGCGCCGGTCGTCGGCTTGGGCGGGGGGAACTTCCACCTGACCGAGAGGGTGCGGCGCACCACGCAGATGGACGAGGCTGGCAAGGCCCTCGTCAAGACCGAGGACTCCATCGAGCCCGTCGCGGAGCTCGAGTTCAGGGGCGCGGGGCAATTGTCCGAGGGCGGTCGCGCCACCATCCTCCTCGAGCGGAGCGCCGAGGCCTACCGCCGCGCCGACTCCCTGCGATCGGCCCTGTCGGAGCTCTACGGCCTCCTCGGCGACAAGGGCGGCCCCGAGCTCGTGACCGCCGGCGCGAACCCCGCCTTCCAGTCCGCGGGCGACCTCGCCGCCGCGACGCGCATCGCGCTGTCGCCCGCCTCCGGCAAGGGGCGCTTCGACGCGGGGCTCCGGCTCGCGGCGACCCGCCTCCTCCCCGCGAGGGCGCGGGACGCGGTCGTCTACCTGGGCACGGGCGAGATCGACGAGGCCTCCTTCTCGGGCACGACCCTCTCCGAGCTCGCGGCCCTCCTCGCGGCCAACGGCATCCGTTTCTACGCCGTGGTCCTCGGGCAGGCATCGGCCCCGATCCGCTACCTCGCCGAGCGGAGCGGCGGCACGGTCTACTCGGCCTCCCGGCCCCGCGGCCTCGGCGACTTGGCGGCGGACCTGCGCTCCGCGCCGAGCGGCCGCTATTCCCTGAGCTTCACGTCCAAGGCCGATCCCGTCTTCGGCAGGGCCTATCTCTCGGTCGCGGCCGAGGCCTACCTCTACAAGAAGAGCGGCAAGGACGAGCTCGGCTACTACGCGCCCCTACGCTGACCCGCGGTCGAGTTCGTTTTCAAGAGCGGAGGCCGGGTTCGGGCTTGACTAAGGAGAATGGCATTCGGTATAGTGCCACGCGTCGTCGATGCCATCTTAGCTCAGTCGGTAGAGCGCGTGACTTGTAATCTCGAGGTCTCCGGTTCGATTCCGGAAGATGGCTCGGGCCGGTTAGGATGGTTCGATCCCCTGGGGAGATTCCCGAGTGGTCAAAGGGGGCAGACTGTAAATCTGTTGGCTCACGCCTTCGAAGGTTCGAATCCTTCTCTCCCCAAAGCCCCTTCTCGTCGAGAAGGGGCCTTTTTTCAGGAGGGCGACGATGGACGATCCGTTCTACGCCCGAGGCCTGCGCTTCTCCTGCGCGAGATGCTCCTCCTGTTGCCGGGGAGGCCCGGGCTACGTCTTCCTCTCCAAAGGCGATCTCTCCCGCCTCCTCTCGTTCCTCCGCCTTGATTTTCCCCGTTTCTTCCGCGAATATTGCACTCTGGTCGATACCGGCATGGGCAATTCGCTGAGCCTCGCCGAGAAGGATGATTACGACTGCGTCTTCTGGACGCCGACGGGTTGCACCGTCTACGAGGCGAGGCCCGTCCAGTGCTCGACCTATCCCTTCTGGTCGACCATCCTCGATACCGCCGAGGGATGGAAGGCCGAGGGCGCCCATTGCCCGGGCATCGGCTCGGGGGAGCCCAGGTCGAGGGAGTATATCGAGGAACGCCTCTTCGAGCGCAGGGCCGCCGGGACGATAATCCTGGACTACGGCGTTGATCCGGAGGGTATCGATGCGGATACGATTCTGGGGCGTTAGGGGCTCGATCCCAACCCCCCTCATGCCCTCGAAGGTGCGGAGCAAGATCTCCTCGGTCGTGCAACGGATCGCTCCCAAGGACCTCGAGAGCCAGGAGTCGAGGGAGCTCTTCCTGTCCTCGCTTCCCGATTACCTCTTCTCGACGGTGGGAGGCAACACAGCCTGCGTCGAGGTCGCGACGAGGGAGAATTGCCGCATCATCTTCGACGCCGGGACCGGAATCCGGGAGCTCGGCGCCGAGATCGTCGCCCAGAAGCGCCCCGTCTCCTGCCACCTCTTCTTCTCCCACTTCCACTGGGACCACATCCAGGGCCTGCCCTTCTTCAACCCCGCCTTCGATCCCCGCAACTCCATCATCTGCTACAGCCCCCTGCCCGAATTCCGATCGGTCCTCGAGGGGCAGATGAAGCCGCCCTACTTCCCCGTGACCATGGACGTCATGGGCGCCCTCAAGGAGTTCCGCGTCCTGACGGGAGAGCCCGTCCGGCTCGGCAACGTCGAGGTCAGCTACCGCCTCATGAACCACCCCGGCGGCTCCTACAGCTACACCGTCACCGAGGACGGGGTGAAGACCATCTACTCCACGGACACCGAGCTCCGGGAGGAGGACTTCCGCCGGACCCCCGAGAACGCGGCCTTCTTCCAGGACGCCGACCTCCTCATCATCGATACCCAGTACACCCTGGGCGAGGCGATCGAGAAGTACAACTGGGGCCACTCCTCCTTCAGCCTCGCGGCCGACTTCGCCTCGACCTGGAACATCAAGCGCCTCGTGCTCTTCCATCACGAGCCCTTCTATTCCGACCGCAAGATCGACGGCATCCTCAAGAACGCCTCCTGGTACTCGGACCACCTCCAGAGCTCCGGCATCGAGGTCTACCTCGCCCGCGAGGGGCTGGAGCTCGAGGTCTAGGCCGTGGAGGATTTCAACCTCGAGATGGGATTCCGGCAGGCCCTCGAGCTCTACCTGTACCTCAAGGCGAGGGAGGAGGAGCTCTCGGGCGGGGCGGCCGGGCTCTTCGACGAACTCCGCTCCTACCTCTATGAGCGGCTCTCCATCGAGGAGATGGAGCATCCCGAGCTCCTTCTCGCCCGGCTCGGCCGGGGTCGCTGAGGGGGCCGCGCGCATGCCCGGAAAGCGGAAGGGGAGGGTCCTCCTCGGCGCGGCGCTGGCCTCGGGGCTCCTCGTCCTCGCGGCGGGAGCGGCCGTCGCCGGCCTCGCCCTCTCCTCGAGGCCCGCCGAGGGCATCCCGACGGGCGGCGCCCTCTTCGCCGTCAAGCGGGGCGAAGGCGCGAGCGCCGTGGCGCGCGGCCTTGAATCGGAGGGCCTCCTCCGCTCGGGCGCAGCCTTCAAGCTGCTGGCCAGGCTCCGGGGCCTCGACGATTCGATAAAGGCGGGCACCTACCGCCTCATGCCCGGCATGGGGGCCTCCGAGATCCTCGAGCTTCTCGCCTCGGGCAAGCAGGCCCTCGTTCGCGTAACGCTTCCCGAGGGCTACACCCTCGGCCAGGCCGGCCGCCTCCTCGAGGACTACGGCATCGCCAAGGCCGCGGATTTCGCCGCGGCCTGCCGGGATCCCGCCCTCCTCGCCGAGCTCGGCGTCGCGGCGCCCTCGCTGGAAGGCTATCTCTTCCCCGACACCTACCTCTTCCCGGTGGCCTACGGAGCCCGCGAGGCCGCCTCCGCGATGGTCGCCAACTTCCGGGAGAAGCTCGCCTCGATTCCCGAGGCCGCCTCGCTCTCCCCGAAGGAGCTCCAGGAGCGGCTCGTCCTCGCGTCGATCGTCGAACGGGAGTACCGACTCCCCGAGGAGGCACCCCTCATGGCGGGAGTCTTCCTCAACCGACTCCGCATCGGCATGGCCCTCCAGTCCTGCGCCACCGTCGTCTACGTCATGACGGAGCGGCTCGGCAAGCCCCATCCCGAGCGGCTCTTCGACCGCGATATCGCGATCGAGGACCCCTATAACAGCTACATCCACCGGGGCCTCCCCCCCGGGCCTATCTCGAACCCGGGCATGACGGCCCTCCTGGCGGCCTTGCGCCCCGCCTCCTCGAAATACCTGTACTTCCGTCTCGTCGACGAGGCGACGGGCAAGCACCACTTCTCCGCCACCCTCGAGGAGCACGTCGGGGCCCGGTCCCTCTTCGTGAAGAGAGTCGGCGGCTGATGGCCCGCATACCCGAGGCCTTGGTCCGGGAGATCCTGGACAAGACCGACATCGTCGCCGTCGTCGGCGACAAGGTGAGGCTGACCAAGAAGGGCGGCCGCTGGGTCGGCCTCTGCCCCTTCCACAACGAGAAGACGCCTTCCTTCCACGTCGATCCCGACAAGGGCCTCTACTACTGCTTCGGCTGCCAGAAGGGCGGCTCGGCGGTGCAGTTCCTCATGGAGCTCGAGAAGATGAGCTTCCCCGAGGCCATGGAGGAGCTCGCCCGTCGCGCCGGCGTGCCGATCGAAGTCGAGGAGGCCCCCTCCGAGGAGGAGAAGGAGCGCAGGGCCCTCCTCGAGCTCTACGAGCGCCTCGCCGGCACCTTCCATTGGTTCCTCTTGGAACATCCCTCGGGCAAGAATGCTCTTGACCGCCTCCAAAAGCGGGCGATACCTGATGAAATAATTATGGAATTCCGTCTCGGCTATACCCCTGCAGATAAAAGATGGATGTTCTCATTCCTTCACTCGAAGGGATATTCTGATGCCTTCCTCAAGCGATCAGGACTATTCGGCGGGCAGAACCGGGACTACCCGATCTTCACGAATCGCATCATGTTCCCTATCGCCGACCAACGGGGCCGCGTCATCGCATTCGGCGGGCGCCTCCTCGAGGGAGATGGCCCGAAGTACATCAACAGCCCGGACACGGCCCTCTTCCACAAGCAGGACAATCTCTTCGCCCTCGATAAAGCCTTGCCCTATATAAAGAAGAGTAACGAAGCACTCATCTGCGAGGGCTACATGGACGCGCTGTCCTTCCATGCGGCGGGCAGCAGGAACGCGGTCGCCCCCCTCGGAACCGCCTTCACCGCCTCCCAGGCCCGGTTGCTTCGCCGCTGGTCGGAGAGGACGCTCCTCTGCTTCGATTCGGACGCGGCGGGGCAGAAAGCCGCGGAAAAAGCCTGCGCGACAGCCGCGACCGCGGGATTGTCGGCGCTTGTGGTATCTTTACCGGGCGGCAAGGACGCTTCTGAAATTCTGGAAAAAGAGGGGCCCGAGACATTGCAAAAGACGGGTGATTTCACTATAAATGGAGAGGATTTTCTCGTCAGGCGGGCGAGGGAGCTCTTCGATATCGGCACGGTGGACGGAAAAGCGAAAGCGGCGGCTTCATTATATCCCTATGCGGAGGCCTTGGATTCCGAGCTCAAGCGCTCGGCCTTCCTGGAATTCGCCGCCAGGGAGTTCGGGGCCAATCCCCTTTCTATCCGAGCGGACTACGATTCGGCTACCCGGTCGGGCTCCCTTCGCCAGGCGGAGCGGGGGCCGAGGGAGGGCCGCGAGGCGCGTGCGGGCGAGGCCGCGTCCGGGAACGAGGCGAGGGCGGCCGCGCGGTCGCCGGACCTCGTCTTCATGACGGTCGTGGTCCTGAACGCGGATCGCTTCGCCGAGGTCCGTTCGCGCGTGGCGGCCGAAGATCTCGACGACCCGCGGGCGAGGGATCTCTATATCGCCCTCGAGGAGGGATTCCGGGCCGAGGATCTCGGCATGGAGTCCCTTTTGGGCAGGATCGGGGACGAACCCGCGCGGCTCTTCGTCATGGAGTGCGCGGCGAGGGGCGAGTTCGCGGTCAATTCCGACCGTCTCATCGCCGACGGCGTGCAGGCGATAAAAAGGCGGAGCCTCGAGCGCAGGCGCGAGCGGATCCTCTCCCGGATGGGGGGCGGCGCGGGCGGATCGAAGGGGGAAGATGCCCGGGACGAGGTTTCCATGAACGAGCTGCTGTACGAGAAGATGCATCTGGACGCCGAACTGGAGTCCATGAAGGGTGAGCGGGATGAACGATCTTGAACTCGATCCGGCGATCGCGAAGCTCCTCGAATACGCGCGCGCCAAGAAGTCGATAAGCTTCGACGAGCTCTCCGATTTCCTGCCCGAGCACGTCCTCAACTCGGAGAAGATAGACGGCATACTCGCCCTCCTCGAGGCCAACAACATCCAGCTCGAGGAGGAGGAGATCCAGATCGAGGAGGAGGGCGCCTCCAAGGAAGAGGAGACCGAGAAGAAGCGCCTCGTCTACAACGACAAGGAATCCTCCGTCGACGACCCGATCCGCCTCTACCTCCGCGAGATCGGCAAGGAGAACCTCCTCACCGCCGAGCAGGAGGTCGAGCTCTCCAAGTCCATGGAGGAGGGCGAGAACATCATCAAGGGGATCATCAAGCGCTCCGGCGTCCTGATCCCCGAGTTCCACGCCATCGCCGTCAAGGCGACCCGCCGCGAGGCCAAGGACTCCTCCCTCCAGCGCAAGGAGAACACCGAGAAGATCGCCGAGCGCCGCAGGCTGAACCAGTTCTACCGCGACGTCATCCGCGACTGCCTCACCGACCTCAAGGACTACGTCGAGCACAAGCGCCGCATCATCTCGCGGGGCGGCGACATCTTCGTCGACGCCGAGCTCGCCTCCAGGCGCGAGTCCCTCCTCGCCAGGCTCAAGGAGGCCGAGATCCACCCCGAGGAGATCAACGCCTTCTCGGAGAAGTTCATCAACTCGGCCAAGAAGATCCGCAAGTACCGCAAGGAGCAGGAGCGGATCGAGCGCATCCTCCGCATCTCGAGCACCAAGGAACTGCGGGCCCTCGGCCGCAACCTGACGGTCAAGGAGAAGCGCGGCCTGATCGAGGAGGAGCTCGGGCTCTCCTCGGACGAGATCAAGGAGAAGATCCGGCAGATCCAGGTCACGGAGAAGAAGCTCCGCGAGCTCGAGATCGCCTTCGAGTCCGACGCCGACTCCATCATCACGATGGCCAAGGAGATCAACCGCGGCCGGATCATGATGAAGAACGCGAAGGACCGCCTCATCAAGGCCAACCTCCGCCTCGTCGTCTCCATCGCCAAGAAGTACACGAACCGCGGCCTCCACTTCTTCGACCTCGTGCAGGAAGGCAACATCGGCCTCATCAAGGCCGTCGAGAAGTTCGAGTACCGCAAGGGCTACAAGTTCTCCACCTACGCGACCTGGTGGATCCGCCAGGCGATCACGCGCTCGATCTCCGACCAGGCGCGCACCATCCGCGTGCCGGTGCACATGATCGAGCAGATCAACAAGGTCGTCCGCGAGTCGCGCCAGCTCATGCAGAAGCTCGGCCGCGAGCCTACCGACGACGAGATCGCCGAGCAGCTCGGCTGGCCCGTCTCGCGCGTCAAGAGCGTCAAGAACGTGGCCCGCGAGCCTATCTCCCTCGAGACCCCGATCGGCGAGGACGAGGATTCCCTCCTCGGCGACTTCATCGAGGACAAGGAGATCGAGAACCCCTCCGTGCAGACCGACTACAAGCTCCTCCAGGAGCAGATCCGCGCGGTGCTCTCGACCCTCCCGCCCCGCGAGCAGGAAGTCTTGCGGATGCGCTTCGGCCTCGACGACGGCTATTCCCTCACCCTCGAGGAGGTCGGCCTCTACTTCAACGTCACCCGCGAGCGCATCCGCCAGATCGAGGCGAAGGCGCTCAAGAAGCTGCGCCACTTCAAGCGGAGCCAGAAGCTCCGCGATTACATGGATCACTAGGGGTACGATATGCTGATGGAAGAAGTCTTCGAGCGTCTCCGCGAATACCAGGGTATCCTCACGAGGCGCGTCGGGATCGAGCGCGAGGTCAACGAGATCCCCAAGGCCCTCGACGCCCAGGTCGAGCTGCTCTCCCGCCTCAAGAAGACCTACGCCGAGCGGCGCGAGGCCTTCGAGCAGGCCGAGGCCAAGGTCCGCGAGCTCCGCGGGCAGCTGGCCGAGGCCGAGGCCGGCCGCGAGGCCGCCGAGAAGCAGATGGACGCGATCTCCACGCAGAGGGAGTACGAGGCCCTCAACAAGGAAATCCGCGACGCGACCGACAAGGAGCACGCGGTCCGCAAGGACCTGCAGAAGGAGGAGCGGAACCTCGCCGAGATCGAGGAGGCCCTCCGCCGCGACGAGTCGATGATCCAGCTCCAGGAGTCCGAGATCGCGGAGAAGAGCGCCAAGATCAACGCCGAGAAGGAGAGCAAGCTCGGCGAGATCGACGGCCTCCGCAAGGAGGAGGAGCGCTCCTCCTCGGGCATCGACAAGGACGTCCTCTTCAAGTTCGAGCGCATCATCCGCAACAAGCAGGGCCTCGGCATCGTGCCCGTCAAGGGCTACGTCTGCACCGGCTGCTACATGATCCTCCCCGCGCAGTTCGTCAACGAGGTGCGCTCGGGCAACAAGATCATCTTCTGCCCTTACTGCTCCCGCGTCCTCTACTACCAGGAGGCCGAGGAGCAGGGCGAGCAGCTCTTCGCCGACATCGAGTCGGGCTCCCTCTCCGACCTCTCCGACTACGAGGAGGAGGGCGAGGACGAAGGCTTCGACGAGGAAGGCGATGACGGCGACAAGGACTCCTCGATGGAGGAGTCGGAGGAATAGGTTTTTTGGGCGGGCCGCGCCGCCGCTCCGCCCCGACCGCGAGGGAGGGGCGGGGAGGAAAGTCCGGGCTCACGAGAGCGCAGCGCCGGGTAACTCCCGGGCGTCCGCGGCGAGCGCTTCGGCGCGATTCGCGGGCGACTGATAGCGCAACAGAAAGCAAACTGCCGGTCGCCGTGCGCGACGGAGAGGACGGTATGCGAGCGAAAGCGAGCATACCGTACCCCGACCGCCGCTTCGCGGCGGTCGGTGAGGGTGAAACGGCGGGGTAAGAGCCCACCGCGTTCCCGGCGACGGGGACGGCACGGCAAGCCACGCTGCGAGCAAGGCCGAACAGTAGAGGGTGACTCGCCCGATCTACGGGTAGGCCGCTCGGGATCCGGCGGGAGACCGCCGGGCCAGAGGGATGGCGGCGGCCCCGAGAGGGGTACGGAACCCGGCTTACAGGCCCGCCTTTTTTTGGAATAATGGCCGCGATTGACGGCTCCTCGCCTTTCGTGGTACAAGGGACCGCGGCTCCTTCGCCGCGGTCCCTTATGCTACGCCCCTCGCGTTCCATCGACAAGCACACCGGGAGCTACCTCGCGCGGCGCCGGCGAAAGCGCATAACGATTGCGCTCGCGGTATTCGCCACCCTCGGGGTAGCGGCGGGAATCATCGTCAGGCTCGAGCGCTCAGGCGCGCTGGCCGCCGCTGCCGCCGCCCGTCCCGTGCCCAAGAAAAAGGTCCTCGACGCCTGGGATGCCCGGGACTGGGACTCCGTACGGGCATCCAGCCTCGCGTCCCTCGCCTCGGCCCCCCTCGATCCCTTCTACCTCTGCTTCAAGGGGCTGGCCTCCTTCTACAAGGCCATGGAGCTTCCCGAGGGCGAGGACAGGGCGGCCCTCCTCGACGAGGCCATATCCTCCCTCCGCAAGTCCCTCGTGGTGGCTGGAAGATCCACGCCGAGGGCCCAGATGCAGTACGTCCTCGGCAAGGCCTACTACTTCAAGGGGCCTGCCTACTACGACGAGTCCGCCAAGTTCGTGGAGTCGTCGATCGCGGCGGGCTACGCGGCCCAGGACAGCCGCGAGTACCTCGCCCTCGCCTACGCCGGCCTCGGCGAGAAGGACCGCGCGGTCGGGAATTTCGAGGCCGCGCTCGCCTCCTCGAGGTCCGAGCTCCTCCTCCTCGCCGCGGCCCGCGCCTACATCGACTCCGGCGCCAAGGACAAGGCCGAGGCCCTCCTCCAGGAGGCGGTCTCTACGGGCTCCGACGAGTTGGCGAGGGAGAAGTGCCGCTTCCTCCTCGGCGACATCTACCGGGAGCGGGGCGACGGGGCGAGGGCGGAGGCCCAGTACTCCCTCGTCCTCGAGAAGGACCCGGAATCCGCCGAGGCGCATTTCCGCCTCGGCCTCGTATACCAGGACCGGGGCGACCCGGTGAAGGCGCGGGCCGAGTGGCGCAAGGCGGTCTCGCTCGATCCCATGCACGCGGCGGCGCGCCAGAAGCTCACGGAGAAGATATAGGCGGGCCGACGGCCCGCTCCAGCCACAGGGAGGATTTTTCCATGGCCTTACGCAACATATTCGATTCCCTCTCCCTCGACATAGGGATCGATCTCGGCACCTGCAACACCCTCATCTACGTCCGCGGCAAGGGCATCGTCGTCAACGAGCCCTCCGTCGTCGCGGTCGAGCGCGGCACGAACAAGGTCGTGGCCGTCGGCGCCGAGGCCAAGCGGATGCTCTGGAAGACCCCCGGCGACATCATCGCCAAGCGCCCCCTCAGGGACGGCGTCATCGCCGACCCCGACATGACCGAGAAGATGATCAAGTACCTCGTCCAGAAGGTCATCGCCCGCCGCTCCTTCGTGAAGCCGCGGATGGTCATCGGCGTCCCCTCCTGCATCACCAAGGTCGAGGAGAACGCCGTCATGGACTCCGGCTACAAGGCCGGCGCCCGTTTCGTGAAGATCATCGCGGAGTCCCTCGCGGCCGCGATCGGCGCCGACATCCCGATCTCGGAGCCGGCCGGCCACATGATCTGCGACATCGGCGGCGGCACCTCCGAGATCTCGGTCATCTCCCTCAAGGGCATGGTCGTGACGAACGCCATCCGCGTCGGCGGCGACGAGTTCGACGAGGCCATCATCAAGCACATCCGCAACGTCCACAACCTCATCATCGGCGAGCAGACCGCCGAGCGGCTCAAGATGGAGATCGGCAACGCCATCCCCGACAAGGTCATCGAGAAGGTCGAGATCAAGGGCACGGACGCCATCACCGGCCTGCCGCGCCGCCTCGAGATCGACTCGGTCGAGGTCAGGGAGGCCCTCCAGGAGCCCATCACCCAGATCGTCGAGGTCATCAAGAAGACCCTCGGCCAGACCCCGCCCGAGCTCGCCGCGGACATCGTCGAGCGCGGCATCGTCATGTCGGGCGGCGGCTCCCTCCTCAAGGGCCTGCCCAAGCTCGTCGCCAAGGAGACCGGCGTGCCCGTCATCCTCGCGGAGCGGCCCCTCGAGTGCGTGGCCATCGGCGCCGGCAAGTACTTCGAGACCATGCGCAGCCAGGACGGCTCGCAGAGCGTCTACGACAACCTGAACATATAGGGCGAGCAGTGCCCGAGCCATCCGAGAAGAGCCGCGCCAGGGGCCGCCGCGCGGTCGCGCCCATCCTCCTCGCCGCCAGCCTCCTCTCGCTGACGATCTCGACCCGGAGCCTCGTCGGCCTGCCGGAGCGCGTCGGCCTCTCGGTGCTCGGCTTCTTCCAGCGCGGCTTCTCCGCGGTCGGCGGCTTCTTCTCCGACACCGTCGCCTCGATCGCCGAGCTTCGGCGCCTCCGCAGGGACTACGACGAGCTCGCCGCCAAGCTCGAGAAATTCACGCAGATCGAGCGGGGCCTCGCCGACCTCAGGGCGGAGAACTCCAGGCTCAAGGAGCAGCTCGGCCTCGCGAAGGCCCTCGAGTACGAGCGGATCGCCGCCCGGGTGGTGGCGAAGGATCCCGGCAACCTCTATTCCTCGATCGTCATCGACAAGGGCGTCGAGAGCGGCATCCGGAAGAACATGCCCGTCGTCGCCCTCCAGGACGGGATCGAGGGCCTGGTCGGGCGGGTGGTCGAGGTCGGGCTCGGCACGAGCATCGTCGTGCCGCTCTACGACCAGAGCTCCTTCGTGGCCGGCCGCCTCGTCAACGCCCGGCACGAGGGCCTCGTCGGCGGCCAGGGCTCGCCGGACGAGCCCCTCGTCATGCGCTTCGTCAAGAAGCGCGCCAAGGAGGAGGCCCAGTTCGGCGACCTCGTCGCGACGACCGGCTACGAGTCCATCTATCCGCCGGACATCGCCGTCGGCAGGGTCAGGAAGGTCCGGGTCCTCGAGTACCAGACCTCCGTCGAGGTCGACCTCGATCCCGTGCTCGACTTCTCCAGGATCGAGTACGTCTTCGCCGTCCGCGCCGCGGGACCCGCGGTCCGGAGCGACGCCGGAGCCGCCAAATGATACGGACCATCGCCTTGTCCTCGATCCTCCTCATCGCCTGCTCCTACGCGCAGTCGACCTGGCTCGGCGCCGTCTCCGTGCTCGGAGTCACCCCCGACCTGGCCCTCGTGGTCCTGATCTGGATCTCCTACAAGAACGGCCTCGTCGAGGGGCCGGCCTGCGGCTTCATCTCGGGCTTCGCCGAGGATCTCCTCTCCTCGGCCCCCCTCGGCTTCAACGCCTTCATCAAGACCCTGGCGGCGACCCTGGCCGGCCTCCTCCACGGCGTCTTCTTCATCGACAAGGTCCTCCTGCCCTTCGTGCTCGGCGCGGTCGGCACCGTGGCAAAAGCCTTGTCAGCCGGCCTCCTCTCCCTCGTCTTCGCGGGCAAGGGCCTCCACCGCTACGACCTCCTCGCTCCCTCGCTGTGGATCGAGGCCGCGTACAACGGCCTCCTCGCGCCCTTGATCTTCCTCCTCCTCTCCCTCCTCAAGCGCCTCCTCGTCTCGGAGCGCGGGCGCGAATGAGTCCCTCCTACGGCGAGGGCCGGGGCGGCGAAGCGAAGGCCCGCGAGGCCGGCTCCCGTGACCGGATCAGGATCATCTCGGCGGCGACCCTGGTCCTCTTCGTCGCCTACTCCTCCTACCTCTTCTTCCTCCAGGTCGTGAGGGGAGGGGTGTACCGGGACAGGGCCACGAGCATCGCCCGGCAGTCGAGCGTCATACCCGCGCAACGCGGCGAGATCTACGACCGGAACTACGACGTCCCCCTCGTCCTCAACACCGATTCCTTCGCCGTGGACCTCATCCCCGCGGCCGTGCCCGCGGACCGGCGCGACGACCTGTTCGAGAAGCTCGCGGCCATGCTCGGGATGGACTCCGAGGACCTGCGCCGCAAGGTCCCGCCCGCCTATTACCACCTGTACCAGCCGATCGAGATCCTCGGCTCCGTACCCTATTCGACCATCACGGCGATCGCCGAACGGAAGGCCGCCGACACCAGGACCGACGAGTTTCCCGGAGTGTCGTGGCGCTCGAAGCCGGTGCGCAACTACCTCGAGACGGGCTCCCTTGCCCATGTGATCGGCTACGTGGGCGACATCACGAAGGAGGAGCTCAAGCTCTACTACAACCAGGGCTACAAATCCGGGGACGTGATCGGGAAGTCGGGCATCGAGAAGTACTACGACCAGAGCCTCCGCGGCAAGGAAGGCCGCGAGTACCGGACCGTCGACGTGAAAGGCAAGAGCGTCGCCTCGGAGACCAGCCGCGTCGACCCGCCGGTCATGGGCTCGAACATCGTCCTCACCATCGACTCGGAGCTCCAGGAGCTCGCCGAGAAGGCCCTCGGCAAGCGCATGGGCTCGGCCCTCGTCCTCAAGCCGGCGACCGGCGAGATACTCGCCATGGTATCCTATCCCTGGTACAACCCGAACCTCTTCGCCGGGCGTGAAGCCGGCATCGAGTACGCGAAGCTCCTCGGCGACCCCAACAATCCCCTCCTCAACCGGGCGGTCCAGTCCTCCTATCCCCCGGCCTCGACCTTCAAGACCGTGCTCACCGCCGGCATCCTCGAGGAGAAGGTCTTCCCGACGGACAAGAAGGTCGTCTGCCTCGGCGAGGTCTCCTATGGCGACCGCGTGTTCCGTTGCTGGACGAAGAGGCCCGGCCACGGCCCCCTCGACCTCAAGGGAGCCTTGGCCCAGTCCTGCGACATTTACTTCTGGACCGTCGGCAGGGACTACCTCGGCGTCGAGGGCATCGTCTCCTACGCCAAGGAGTTCGGCTACGGCAAGAAGACGGGCATCGACTTGCCGGGCGAGAACGACGAGGGTTTCGTACCGACACCCCAATGGAAGGAGCGCCGCTTCCACGAGAAGTGGCTCGGCGGCGACACGATGAACCTCTCCATCGGGCAGGGCTTCATGCTGGTCACCCCCCTCCAGGTGGCGGACATGATGGCCATGATCGTCAACGACGGGATCGCCTACAAGCCCCACCTCCTCAAGGAACTGCGTGATCCGGCCACCGGGGCCATCGTCAAGGAGGACGCCCCCGAGGTCCTCGTCCGTTCCCGCATATCGAAGGAGACCTTCGCCCAGCTCCGCGAAAACCTCCGCGGGGTCATCGTCGACGGAACCGCCCGCTTCCCCGTGAACACGAAGATCGTGCAGGTGGCCGGCAAGACCGGCACCGCCGAAGTCGGCCTCAAGGACCGCTGGCACTCCTGGTTCGCCTCCTTCGGCCCCTACAACGCCGCGAATCCCGAGGACGTCATCGTCGTCGTCGTCATGGTCGAGGCCTCGAATCCCTGGGAATGGTGGGCGCCCTACGCCACGAACATCATCTTCCAGGGCCGCTTCGCCGGGCAGAGCTACGACGAGGCCGTGGACACTTTGGGGCTGCGGTACCTGATCCCCAGGCAGGAGCGGGTGGAATGAGATCGCTGAAGCAGGTCCTCTCCGAGATGGACCTCGTGATACTCGGCGCCGCCCTTGGCCTCATGGTCATGGGCGTGCTCTCGATCTACTCCTCGGGCGTGACCGCCGAGGGTATCCTTGTCTCCAAGGAGTACGTCAAGCAGATCATCTGGGCGGTCTCGGGCCTGGCCCTCATGCTGTTCGCCGCCTGGGCCGACCACAAGCAGCTCAAGGACTACTCCTTCTACCTCTACGCCGGCTGCGGCCTCCTCCTCCTCTATACCCGCTTCTTCGGCAAGGTCGTCAACGGCTCCCGCTCCTGGCTCGGCCTCGTCGGCGACATGGGCATCCAGCCTTCCGAGTTCATGAAGATCGCGACCATCCTCTTCCTCGCCCAGTACCTCGCCGACTCGGAGCACGACAGCTCCTTCAGGCGGATCGCCTTCTCCTTCGGCATCATCCTCCTCCCCCTCGGGCTCATCCTCTCCCAGCCCGACTTCGGCACGGCCCTCGTCTTCTTCCCCATCTTCCTATTCATGATCTTCGTCGCCGGCCTCGACCGGCGCTACATCATCTTCATCATCGCCATGGCGGGGCTGACCTTCTTCCTGACCGTCCTGCCCCTCTGGGAGAAGCACATCCTCGGGGAGCCCACCCGCTTCCTCTTCGTGCTCTACCGCGCCCCCTATTCGTACTTCATCATAGCGGCCTCGGCCCTCGTCCTCGGGCTCTCGGCCTGGGGCTGGAGCGCCTTCAAGCGCCGCTACTACTTCTGGATCGCCTATGTCTCCTCGATCGTCCTCCTCTCCCTCGGCGCCTCCGTCCTGGCCCACAAAGTCCTCAAGGACTACCAGGTGATGCGCCTCATCGTCTTCCTCGACCCGAGCATCGATCCCCGCGGCTCCGGCTGGAACATCCTCCAGTCCCTGACCGCCATCGGCTCCGGAGGCTTCACGGGCAAGGGCTTCCTCCAGGGCACCCAGAGCCACTACCGCTACCTCCCGCAGCAGAGCACCGACTTCATCTTCTCCATCATCGCCGAGGAGTGGGGCTTCATCGGCGGCTTCCTCGTCTTCGCCCTCTTCTTCGTCATCTGCAGGCGTTGCGTCATCCTCCTCCGGACGGCGCGGGACCCCTACGCGACCTACATCGTGGCGGGCATCATGGGCATGATCACGTTCCACTTCATGGTCAACGCCGGCATGGCCATGGGGATCATGCCGATAACCGGCATTCCCCTCTTCTTCCTTTCCTACGGCGGCTCCTCGCTCTGGGCGGTGCTCATCGCGGTCGGCCTCCTCCTCGGCATCTCCTCGCGAAGGTACGGTACATGAGGATAGATCCGCTCAAGGCCCTCGGAGGCCGCCTGCTCGAGGTCGAGAAGCCCGCCCGCTACCTCGGCGGCGAGCTCGGCTCGATGCGCAAGGAAGGGGAGGGCCTCCTCACGCTCGCGCTCTCCTTCCCCGACCTCTACGAGATCGGGATGTCGAACAACGCCATCCGCATCCTCTACGGAGCCTTGAACCGACTGCCCGGCGTCCGCTGCGAGCGGGTCTTCGCGCCCGCGCCCGACTTCGAGGCCCTCCTCCGCGACGCGGATCTCCCCCTCTACACCCTCGAGTCCGGGATCCCCCTCCTTGAGGCGGACATCCTCGGTTTCTCCGTCGGCTACGAGCTCGCGGCGACAAGCATCCTGGCGGTCCTCTCGGCCGGCCGCGTCCCCCTCCTCGCGGCGGAGAGAGGGGCGTGCGACCCCATCGTCATCGCCGGCGGTCCCGCGATCTCGAACCCCCATCCCCTCGCCGACTTCCTCGACGCGGCCTGGATCGGGGAGGCCGAGGCGGGCTTCCTCGCCCTGACCGAGGAACTCGCCCTCCTCAAGGCGGCGGGGGAGGGGAGGGAGGGGCTCCTCGAGCGGCTCTCGCGTGAAAGTGCCGTCTGGATGCCGGGCCGGGGAGGAGCGCCCTCGAAGCGCGCGACCCGGGCCATCCACGCCGGTTTCGCCGACGAGGTCTACCGCAGCGCCGCCCCCCTCCCGACGGTCAAGACCGTCCAGGACCACGGCACCGTCGAAATAATGCGCGGCTGTCCCAACGGCTGCCGCTTCTGCCATGCCGGCTACTACTACCGGCCCCAGCGCGCGAAGCCTTTCTCCGTGATCGGGGAGGAGGTCGAGCACCTCGTCCGAGAGGGCGGACATCGCGAGATCACCCTCGCCTCCCTCTCCTCCGGCGATTACCCAAACCTCCCCGAGCTCATGGATTGGCTCGGCACCCGCTGGTCCCCCAGCCGCGTCTCCTTCCAGCTCCCCTCGCTCAAGGTGAACTCCTTCACCCTGCCCCTCCTCTCCCGCCTCGCCGAGGTCCGGAAATCGGGCCTGACCTTCGCGGTCGAGACCCCCGAGGACGCCTGGCAGCGCCTCGTCAACAAGGACGTCTCCTTCGAAAGGACCCTCGCGATCCTCGAAGAGGCGAGGCTGGCCGGCTTCAGGCAGGCCAAGTTCTACTTCATGATAGGACTGCCCGTGCCCGGAAGGGGAGTCGCCGAGGCCGAGGCCATCGTCGAGTTCTTCGATCGGCTTTTCGAGCGGATCAAGATGCAGATCAACGTCAATGTCGGCACCTTCGTCCCCAAACCCCATACCCCCTTCCAGTGGTCGGCCCAGCTCGGCGAGGCCGAGTCCCTCGAGGCGATCAACGTCCTCCGGGCCGGGCTTCGCCGCCACCGGAACCTCAAACTTTCGTACCACTCACCCTTCGTCTCCCAGCTCGAGGGCATCCTCTCCCGCGGCGACGAGAGGGTAGGGGCCCTCATCCTGGAAGCCTTCAAGCGCGGCTCCCGGCTCGATGCCTGGGAGGAGCACTTCGATCGCGAACGTTGGCGATCAGTCATCGAGTCGGCCGGCTGGGATGTGATCGCTGAAACCTGCGGCG
Organism: uncultured Treponemataceae bacterium; assembly: GCA_964399065.1. Classification (GTDB taxonomy): domain Bacteria; phylum Spirochaetota; class Spirochaetia; order Treponematales; family Rectinemataceae; genus JAKLFE01. The sequence continues at coordinate 26,411 of CAYNPQ010000025.1, forward strand.
AGCGCAGCACCGAAGCGGCTCTCGCCTGGGACGACATCTCGGTCCGTGTGACGAAAGCGACCTTCCGTGAGGAGTGGCGGAAGGCGCTCGACTTCGAATTAACCGACGGTTGTACGGAAAAATGCACGCATCCCTGCGGCTCCTGTACGGATGATTCAAGGATTGTATTGAAAAGTGAACAAGCGGAGGTAATTTTCCCGGACTCTCCGCCAGTACAATCTCATTATCCGAGCGGCCGAATCGTGTTCACGTATAGGAAATTCGACAACGCCCCCTATTTCCAGCATCTGTCGATCATCGACGCATTCAACCGCGCCTTCCTCATGGCGGACATCAAAGTCGCGTATTCAGAGGGCTTCAATCCCATGCCCAGGTTGGAGACCGTCCAGCCTCTCCCCATAGCCGTCCTTTCCCAGGCTGAAGTCGCCTCCATAACCATGAGCGACTACCTGGAGCCCCAAAGCTTCGTAACACTGATGAATGAACGCCTACCACGCGGCCTCGAAATCCTCGAAGCCATGTGGTTCCCCTGCCATCCCGGGGTGAAGCAGCGTTCCCTCGGATCCCTCGCCTGGGGCTCCGAGTTCTCGATCAGGGGCGCTTCACCTGAGCTGCTAGAGAAGATGCGCTCCGTCATGGAGCAGGTCGGGCTTGCCAAGGACAATGCGACTCTAGTCCAGGATGGAACAATCCGCGTGCTTCTTCCCGATCCCAAGACGAAAGAAGCCGGCCTCATCCGAATCCTTGAGGCGTCGATGGAAGAGCGTCCTGTCCAGGCGGTCCTCGGTTTAACGAGGGTCCGTTGCCTCGCTGACGCGGGCGACGGTCCGGTTTCCTATTTCGAGGCCTACGAGAAGGTTTCTGCCAGAAAGTGAGCTTCAAGCCCCGATTGAAGAATCCGGGTCCTTTACGGTAGACAGAATGTACATTCTACGAAGTAAAGGCTGTGAGAATCGTCTAGCTTTCTGGGGGCGATGCCCTTTCATCTGCCCGTTTCTAGGGAATCACTCTCTCGGTCGACACTCTATTGAGCTGTCCTTCTTGGCAGGCGGAGATATAAGCTTCGTAACACTATCCCCTACTCAAAGTTGCGGTCAGTCATTTCGGGGACGACGGTCGTGGACGTGGTGCCTGAGCCGATCCTGGTAGGATTGCTGTAGACGTCGCTCCAGGACGAGGTCGTCCCGTGGGCGAGGATGTAGCCTTTGAAGACGACCTTGGCCGGTTTGGGGCTTAGGTAGGCGGTGTCGCCGTCCTTGGCGACATCGTCCTCAGTGAGGTTGCCGAAGGTCCGGTAGACGCCGCCGACGTCGGAGTTGCGCCGCACCGAGGCTGGTCCGAGGACCGAAGACTTGTCGGCGCCGGTGATCGCGACCTCGCCCCGCGAATCGATCATCAGCTGGAAGTCGATGTCGGGACTGCTTGAGAGACCGCCCTGCGAAATGAGGAACAGGGGGGTCGTGCCGAGCTTGGTGCCCGTGGAATCGAGGCCGACGAGCTCCTTGAAGCCGAGCTGCTTGATGATAGCCATGAGCTCGCTCGGCGTCTTGGAGCCGATGTAGGCCTCGATCTTCGTGGCGCAATTGCTGAGGAAGGTCTCGTTCTCGGCGTCGACGAGGAGGTAGTAGATGTCGTAGCCGAGGAAAGAGGCGGAGTCGTTCGATGCGTTGTGGGAGAAGGACAGGGGCGTCACCGACAGGAGGGGATCGGAAGCCACGGCGGGAGGATAGAAGTAGATGTATTCCTCGATCCCGCAGGCGCCGAGGGCGAGGGAAAGAGCGAGGCCGAGGAGGGCCGCTCCGGCCGGCCGGCCGCCCCGGCGGGGGGAGCCTCCGATGCCGCCCTCCCCCCTCGGCCCTCCCCCCTCGGCTTTACTCACTTGGCCTTCGCGTCGAGCTTGGGAGGCGCCATGTCCTCGAGGCAGTCGACGAGCTCGTAGATGACGACGGGCTTGTTCTTGCCCTTGACGCGGATGTTGTCGAGCTCGCGGCAGATGAACTTGTCCTTGACGAGCCCGTAGGTGAACTCGCTGATGATGATGTTGGAGCCGTACTCCTTGTTCGTGCCCTCAAGGCGGGCGCCGAGGTTCACGTTGTCGCCCATGAGGGTGTAGTTCATCCTCGAGGGGCTGCCCATATTGCCGACGGTCATGATCCCCGAGTTCAGGCCGATGCCGATGTTGATGCGGATCGCCTCGGGCCAGCCGGCGTTGAGCTCGCGGAGCCGCTCCATCTGCCTGAGGGCGCACTTGCAGCCGAGGATCGCGTGGTCCTCCTGCGGCAAGGGCGCTCCCCAGAAGCACATGACCTCGTCTCCGACGTACTTGTCCAGGTAGCCGCCGTACTCGAGGATGATGTCGGTCATGGCCGTCAGGTAGGTGTTGAGGTGGTTGACGAGCTCCTGGGGCGACATGCTCTCGGAGAGGGTCGTGAAGCTGCGGATGTCGGAGAAGAGGACGGTGAGGTTCTTGTCGACGCCGCCGAGCTCGGGGGGGTTCTCGACGAGCTGGTCGACGACCTTGGGCGAGAGGTACTTGCCGAAGGTGTCGCGGATGACTTTCTTGTCCCTTTCCTCGGTCATGGCGCGGTAGACGACGATGGAGATGAAGGTGAAGATCATGGCCACCGCCCCGGGCGCGAAGTCCACGAGGTAGGCGTAGCTGTCGAAGATCATGGTCGTGCCGAGGAAGTAGCCGGCGACGAGGGCCAGGGTCGCGAAGAAGGCGAAGAAGGTCGAGAGCCTCGTCGACATGAAGGCGACGAGGAGGACGAGGAGGACGAGGACCGCGATGTTGACGATGGAGGGGGCCTCGATGACGAAGTTGTCCATCAGGATGGTGTTGAGGGCGTTCGCGTGCACCTCGATGCCGTACATGATGCCCAGGGGGGTCTGCTTGTCGTCCAGGGACATCCCGGTGGAGAAGGCGCCGACCATGATGATCTTGTTGGTGGCCGCCATGCTCGGCCGCCAGGTGGCGGGATCCTCGCCGGGCGCGCGCTCGGCGTAGCCGGCGTAGGGCCTGACGGGGAAGGTCTGGATGCCGTTGGGGTTCTCGCTCGAGGGCGGCCCCATGAAGTTGACGAGCATCATGCCGTTCTGGTCGATGGGGATGTCGATGTAGGGCAGCACCCTGGTCTTGGCTTCCTTGACGACATTGCCGTCCTTGTCGACGATGGCGGGCTTGGTCACGATCGCGTAGGGCACGCGGGTCCCGGATTCCGAGTCGAAGCGGGTCGGCGCCGGGATGCGGACGTACTTGCCGACGACGGCCTGCACCTCGTCCATGGTCTTGCCGAAGTAGTTCAGGGCGAGGGCGAGGGTGATCGAGGGCACGAAGCTGTCCTGGAAGCGGCGGACGATGAAGTAGCCCTCCCCTCCCGCCTCGTCGACCTTGCGGGGGGCGGAGGCCTCCATGGCGCGCGTGAGCGCCTGTATCGAGGAATCGGTGAGCGGGGTCTGGATGTTGTGGTAGTTCCCGTCCTTGTCCATCCAGGCGAGCCGCTCGAAGGCCTTCTCGTCCACGGCGTAGCCGGGCTTGAGCTGGTCGAGGGGGATGGTCTCGACGAGGTCGGCGAGCTTGCCGAGGATGGGCTGCCTGCGGAAGATCTTGTCGCGGTCGGGGAGGAAGGTCGCGTGGCCGTAACCCGCCGCGGCGACCTGGAACTGCGGCCTCGGGGCCTCGACGCTGAGGAAGGCGGCCATGTCCTTCCAGGGGCCCGAGACGTTCTTGACGGTGCCGAAGCGCTGGGTGAGCCTGCGCTGGCGAAGGAACATGGACTGTCCGTCGTCGCTCTCGTTGGGCGGCAAGAGGAGGGAGGTCTCGAGGAACACCTTGCCGGACTCCTTGAGGGCCTTGGCCAGGGCGAGGTCGGCGTCGGGATCGTCGGTCTCGCTGACGAAGAGGATGTCGAGGAAGACCGAGCTCTCGCGGCGCTCCTGGTTCTTGATCCGAGAGAAGGCGTTGACGAGGTCCGCGTGCTTCGCGCGCGAGAAGGGCCAGAGGCCGAACTTCGCGAGGGTCGAGGATTCGACGCCGACGATGAGGATGTCCTGCGAGATCTTGGGGTTGTTCTCGGAGTAGACCGAGCCTTCCTGGACCGTCTTGCCGCGCGAGGCGAGCTTGAGGTTGAAGTGGGTGTCCAGCATCTTGAGCTGGAGGGGCTGGAGGAGGCCCGTCGCGTAGGTCAGGATGACGAGGATGCCGGCGACGATGGCGGCGATGACGAAGCCGAAGATTTTCGTCTCGAAGAACTTCGCGCGTTTCTTGGCCATGGCCTTCAGGCCTCCTTTATTAAAGACGCGTGTTTTAAAACGAAGCAGCCCGGGACTCGTCCCGGGCTGCGGGTCGTCCCGGCCGCACTCGGCGCGGGAGACGTTGGCGGAGGACCGCCCTACTTGGCCAGCCCCCGGGATTTCAGGGAGAGTATACGATCCTTGGCGAGCTTTGTCCAATCGTCGTCCGGGAAGGCCGCGACGACCTTCTCGTAGTGGCCCATGGCCGCGACGTAGTCCTTGCTGTCCTCGGCGAGGCGGCCGAGGGAGAACCAGGCGTGGGGGACGCCCGCGGCCTTGGGGAACTTGTCGACGAAGCGCTTGTAGTACTCGACGGCCTTCTCGGGGGCGCCGCGCTCCTCGGCCGCGACCGCGGCTTCCTGGAGGGCGGCGGGCGCGAGGTAGGAGGAGCCGGCGGCGTCCGCGACCGCGATGAACTCCTTCTCGGCGAGGGCCCAGTCCTTCTTGTCGGCGGCGAGCCGGCCCTTGAGGAGGCGGGCGCGCTGCCCGGCGAAGAGGCGGGGCCACTTCGCGGCGATGGCGTCGAGGTCGGCGACGGCGGCCTTCTCGAGCTCGGCCTTCTTGGCCTCGTCCTTCTCGTCGGCGAGGGCGGCGATGCTCGCCTGCGCCTTCTCGAGCCTGGCCGTGGAGTTCCTGACCGCGGCGCCGTGGATCGCCGACCAGAGGGCGACGACGATGACGGCGAGGACGGCCGCCCCGAGGACCGCGAGGACGATCGTCCGGTACTTGCGGAGGAAGTCGGATATCTTCTGGCTGAAGGACGCGTTCTCCTGGTCCTTGGGAAGCCGCGCGACGTTGCTCATGGCTCGTTACTCCTTGGGATTCGCTATGTCGAGTTCCTTGATGAGGCGCGAGAGGTAGGTGCGCTGGATGTCGAGGACCTTGGCGGTCTCCGTCTGGTTCCAGCGGTTGTCCTCGAGGGCCTTTCTTATGAAATGGCGCTTGAAGATCGAGAGGGCGTCCTTGAGGCTCTTGCCCTTGTACTCGTCCGTGTCGGAGGCGCCGGGGCCGAGGAGGAGGTCCTTGCCGCCGATGCGGCTCTCCTTGGCGATGACGACGGCCCGCTCCACCGCGTTCTCGAGCTCCCGGACGTTGCCCGGCCAGGAGTACGAGAGCATCAGCTCCATAGCCGCCTCGGTGAAGCCCGCGAAACGCTTGTTGGTCTCGCGGGAGAACTTCTTGAGGAAGAAGTCCGCCAGGGCGGGGATGTCCTCCTTGCGCTGCCTGAGGGGCGGCACGTGGATGGGCAGGACGTTGAGGCGGTAGTAGAGGTCGGAGCGGAACTCCCCCTTGGCGACGAGGGCCTCGATGTCGCGGTTGGTGGCCGTGACGATGCGGACGTCGACCGTGATGGAGTCGCTCGAGCCGACCCGCTCGAAGCTGCGCTGCTGCAGGACCCGGAGGAGCTTGGCCTGGAGCTTGAGCGGGAGGTCGCCGACCTCGTCGAGGAAGATGGTGCCGGAGTCGGCGAGCTCGAAGCGGCCCTTGCGGCTCTGCACGGCGTCGGTGAAGGCGCCCTTTACGTGGCCGAAGAGCTCGCTCTCGAGGAGACCCTCCGGCAGCGCGGCGCAGTTGACGCGCACGAAGGGGCCCTGGGCCCGCGAGGACTTGAGGTGGACCTGCTCCGCGAAGAGCTCCTTCCCCACCCCGCTCTCGCCGAGGATGAGGACGGAGGAGTCGGTCTTGGCGACCCGCTCGATGAGCTCGAGCTTCTCGAGGATGAGGGGGGAGCGCGCGATGAGGTTGTGCCAGCCCCGCTCTGCCTGGACCTGGTCGCGCAGGTAGTGGATCTCGTCCTTGGCCTTCTCGAGGTAGCTCGCGTTCTCCAGGGCGATGGCCGCCTGGACCGCGAAGACCTCGAGCCAGGTCAGGTCCTCCTGCGTGAAATATTTCTTCTGCTTCTTGTTGAGGATCTCGATGACGCCGACCGTCTCCTCCCTGACCCGCATCGGCACCGCGAGGATGGAGAAGGTGGGGTAGCCGATGGACTTGGAGATGTCGGGGTAGAAGCGCGAGTCCGTGTCCGTGTCGTTCACGATGAGGGAGCGGCCGTGGAGGGCCACCCAGCCCGCGATGCCCTCCCCCGGGTTCAGGAGGAACTTCTTGACGTCCCTTCCCTTGGGCCCGAGGGCGATCTCGAAGCGGAGCTTCTGGGTCTCGGCGTCGCGCAAAATGAGCGACGAGGCCTCCCCTTCGGTAAGCCTCGTCGCGGATTCGAGTATCTGTGTCAGGAGCGAGGTGGCGTCCCCGTAGTTCGAGTTTATGAGGGCGCTGATCTCGAGCAGCGTCCTGAACTTGACGGGGTCGATGACGTCGAACATGGCTGCCTACGCCGCCCGCGCTCCTCGCGGAACCCTAGCCGTTGCTCTTGCCGCCGTCCTTATCCTTCAGCAGGTCGCCGAGGGTGTAGCCCTCGTTGGAGTCGTCCTGCATGAACCGGGACATCTCCTCGCGCTGCTGCCGCCTGACAAGGTCGCGGATGGAGAGGCCGAGCTTCTGGCGGTCGGGGCTGAGGTCGACGACGATGGCCTTGACGGCCTGGCCGGCGGCGAAGCGCTTGAGCGCGTCGTCGTAGGGCTCGTCCTTGTCCTCGGAGAGGTCCTGCTTCTTGATGAGGCCCTCGATGTCGCCCTGGACCTTGACGAAGACGCCGAACTCGGTGACGGAGGAGACCACGCCGTCCACGACGGAGCCGACCCTGAAGGCCTTGGCGAAGGAGCGCCAAGGATCCTCGGAGAGCTGCTTGACGCCGACCCGGATGTTCCGGTCCTCGGGATCGCTCTCGATGACCATGACCTCGATCTCCTGCCCGACCTCGAGCTCGGAGCCCGGGTTGCGGACATGCTTGGTCCAGGAGAGGTCGTCCGCGTGGAGGAAGCCGTCGATTCCCTCCTCGAGCTCGACGAAGGCGCCGGCCGCGGTGAGCTTGACGACCTTGCGCTTGAGGCGCATGCCGGTCGGGTACTTCTCGGAGACCTGGTCCCAGGGATTGTCCTGGACCTGCTTGAGGCCGAGGGAGACCTTGCCCGCCTGGAGGTCGTAGTTGAGGACCATGCAGTCGACTTCCTGGCCGACCGCGAGCATCTCCTCGGGCTTGCGCACCTTGCGCACCCAGGAGAACTCGGAGATGTGGGCGAGGCCCTCGATCCCTTCCTCGAGCTCGATGAAGGCGCCGTAGTCGGTGAGCTTGGTGACCTTGCCGTGGACGACGTCGCCGATGTGGTAGCGCTCCTCGAAGGTCGACCAAGGATCGGGGGTGAAGTGCTTGAGGGAGAGGTTGATCCTCCGCTCCTCGGGCTCCATGCGGATGACCTTGAGCTCGATCTCCTGGCCCTTCTTGACGAAGTCCTTGGGCCGGGTGACGTGGCCCCAGCTCATGTCGTTGATGTGGAGGAGGCCGTCGAAGCCGCCGAGGTCGATGAAGGCGCCGAAGCTCGTGAAGCTCTTGACCTCGCCCTTGACCGTGTCGCCGATCTGGGTGTTCTGGAAGAAGCCCTCGCGGCGGGCTTCCATGTCCTCCTCCATCCACTTGCGGCGGTTGAGGACGATGTTCACCTTCTTCTCGGAGTAGAGACGCTCAAGGTAGAACATGGATTTGAGGCCGATGAGCTTGTCGCCCTTCTCGATCCTCTGGATATCGGCCTTCGAGGCCGGGAGGAAGCCCCTGAGGCTGTGCCCGAGGTTGACCTCGAAGCCGCCCTTGATCTCTTTGTCGATGGTGCCCTCGACGGGCAGGTGGTCCTTGAAGGCGTTGGCGATGGCCTTCCAGTAGATCTTCTCGTCGGCCCGCTTCTTGGAGACGACGATCTCCCCGGAGTGGGTCTCCTTCTTGACGAGGATGACGCCGACGACATCGCCCACCTTGGGCAGGTTGTCGCCGAACTCGATCACCGGGATCTTGCCTTCGGACTTGTAGCCGACGTCGACGAAAACGAAGTCGTTGGTGACCTGGATGACGTGACCGTCGACGAGGTCCCCCTCCTCCAGCCCCTCAAGAGACTTGAGGTACTGCTCCTGCAATTGTGTCTGAATGTCGTCCTTGGAGGGGAGTGCGGCATTCATTTCCACTTCCTTAGCGCCCATGGTCTTCCCTTATAAGAAGAATTTTCGCGTATACTTTGTCATAAACTTCCTGTATGGTCAAGTGAGAGCTGTCCAAATATACGGCGTCCGGCGCGATTTTGAGGGAGCCCACCGACTTGGAGCGGTCGATCGCGTCGCGCATCTCGATGTTCCGGCTGATTTCCTCGAGCGAGGCCTCGCTCACCCCCTGCTCGAAGCGCCGGCGGGCCCGCGAATCCGGGCTCGCGTCGAGGAAGAACTTGAGGTCGGCGTCGGGGAATACCACCGTGGTCATGTCCCTGCCCTCGACGACGGCGTCGAGGCTCCCGGCGATCCGCCGGACATGGGCGTTGACGATGTCCCGGAGGGGCGGGATCGCCGAGACCTGGGCGACCAGGGCATCGACCTCGGCCGAGTGGAGGAGCTCCTCGACCTCCTCCCCGTCGAGCCGGAGCTTGCCCGAGCGGTACTCGATCCTCGCCTCGCGGGCGCAGGCGAGGACTGCCTCGGCCTCCTTGGCGTCGAGGCCGCGACGGATCGCCCTGAGGGTCAGGGCGCGGTAGAGGTTGCCCGAGTTGACGTAGCAGAAGCCGAGGGACTCGGCCACCTTCCGCGCGATCGTGCTCTTGCCGGAGCCGGCCGGGCCGTCTATCGCGATGACCATTATCGATACCTCCGAGATGGGATGAGGAACTAGCTCGGTCGCCGGCGCTCCGGGCCCGGGCCGCGGGCGCCGCCGTAGGCCCGCAGGGCCTCGAGCTCGGACTCGGCCAGGTCGCGGAATGCGCCCTCGGCGAGGTCGCCGAGGGCGAGGGGGCCGATACGCACGCGCCGCAGGACGAGGGCCCGCCTGCCCGAGACCTCGAGGACCCGGCGGATCTCGCGGTTCTTGCCCTCGAGGAGTACGACCCTCCCCGAGGCGGGGCCGGTCCGGCGAGCCTCGAGGGCGCGGTAGACGACCCCGTCGATCTCGATTCCGCGGCGGAAGGACTCGAAGAAGGCCTCGTCCAGGGGGCCGTCGGTCGAGAACTCGTATTCCTTGTCGACGCCCCCCGAGGGATGGACGAGCCGGGCCGCGAGCTCGCCGTCGTTCGTGAAGAGGAGGAGGCCGGCGGACCACTGGTCGAGGCGGCCGACATTGTAGACCCGCTCGGCGACCCTCCCCTTCAGGAGATCGATGGCGAGGGGCCGCCCCTCGGGATCGGAGAGGGAGCAGAGATAGCCGGCGGGCTTGTTGAGGATGAGGTAGCGCTTGCGCTCGGCCGGGGCGACAGGCGCGCCGTCCAGCTCGACCGAGTCGCCCGGCCCCACCTTGGTGCCGAGCTCGCGTACCACGGAGCCGTTCACCTTGACCCGGCCGTCCAGGATGAGCTGCTCAGCGGCGCGGCGCGAAGCCAGCCCCGCGCGGGCGAGGAAGACCTGGAGCCGGAGGGGGCCGCCCTCGGGATTCTCCTCAGGCGGGAGCTCAGGCATCAGCGGGGCCCTCTCCGGAGGGCGGAATCGCGGGTTCGGACCCGGTCACCGCTTCCTGGACGGCTTTCGGCGGCTCGGGTTCCGGAGCGGCGGGGACCGCGCCGGCCAGACCTTCCTCGGTCGCCGCCGGCTCGGGGGACGCGACCTGCTCCTTCGGCTCCCCAGGCTCCGGCGACGCGGCCTCCCGCGGCTCGGAGATGCCGAAACGCTCGCGCTCGAGCTCGTCGAGCTTGGGAAGGTCGGCGATGCTCCCGAGGCGGAAATACTTGAGGAATTCCTTGGTCGTCCCGTACTGGACGGGACGACCGGGCGCCTCTTTCTTGCCGACCTCCCTGATGAACTCCTTGTCGAGGAGGAAGCGGATCATGCCGTCGGCCGAGACGCCGCGGATGGCCTCCACCTCGGCGCGGGTGATGGGCTGGGAATAGGCCACGATCGAGAGGGTCTCGATCGCCGCGCGGGAGAGCCGGCTCTCGGCCTTCTTCCCGTAGCGCTCCTTGAGCGACTCCCAGAGATCGGTCTTCGGCGCGAGGATCCAGCCGCCGCCCGAGCGGAGGGGCTCGAGGCCGCGCGCCGCCGAGGCAGAGTCCTCGACGAGGACCTCGAGGGCCCTCTCCACCACGTCGCGGGAGAGGCCCGTTATGCGCGCGAGGGCTCCCTCGTCGAGGGCCTCCGACTCGAGGAAGAGGACGGTCTCGACGAGGGCCGCCTCTTTTTCAAGCCTGATTTCCATGGTCCTCCCCGCGTTCGCCCGCCTCGGCGCGGGCCTTGATCCGGATGTCCCCGAAGAGCCTGTGCTGGAAGATCATGATCAGGCGGTACTTGACCGCCTCCAGCACCGCGAGGAAGGCGCAGACGATGTCGAGGGTCGAATGGGGCCTCGTGACGAGGTCGGTGAAGGCGAAGCTCTCCTTGGTGTCGAGTAGCTCGCGGATGAGGGTCGTCTTCTCGTTGATCGAGACCTCCTCGTAGAGGTCCATGATCCTCTCCGAGGAGAGATTGGTGACCAGGGAGGAGAAGGAGCGGAGGAGGTCCCAGACGTCGATCTCCTCCCAGAGATTGGTCTCCTCGGCGAAGGGCAGAGGGCGCTGGATGCGCTTGCGCTCGAGGCTCCACTCGACCTCCATCTCCTTGCGCTCCATGAGCTCGGAGAGGCGCTTGTACTTCTGGTACTCGATGAGCTTCTCGATGAGCTCGCGGCGCGGGTCGTCGATCTCCTCGCCCAGGTCGACGTCGACGGGGAGGAGCATCCGCGACTTGATGTAGAGGAGGGTCGCGGCCATGGCGTAGAACTCGGTCAGGTCGTCGAGGTCGACGCCCGCGTCCCCGTCGAGGTAGCCGAGGTACTGCTCGGTGATGGAGGCGATCGGGATGTCGTAGACCGAGACCTCGTTCTTCTTGATGAGGAAGAGGAGGAGGTCGAGGGGGCCCTCGAAGTCCTTGAGGCGGAAGAGCCTTCCCTCCCCGAAACCCTCCGCGCCGCTAGGCTCGGCGCCGCCCTGGATGTCCGCCATGATTATAGGTAGAGACGATCATAGTCGCCGGCATCCATAAGGTAAATACCCTGCGGGGCGAGGGAGGCTAGGATCGAGGAGTAAGGCCCTCCCCCGACCGGGTCCCTGAGCCCGGGATCGAGGTCGAGGAGGGGGAGGAGCACGAACTTGCGCTCCCGGATCCCGGGATGGGGGATCAGGAGCTCGGGCTCGGCGAGGATGAGGTCGCCGTACAGGAGGATGTCGATGTCGAGGGGCCGGGGGCCCTTGCGGATCTCGCGGCTGCGGTCGCGGCCGAAGGCGGCCTCGATCCGGTTGACCTCCGCGAGGAGCTCCCGCGGGGAGAGGCCCGTCTCCCCGGAGACCGCGGCGTTGACGAAGTCCGGCTGTTCCTCGACGTAGCGCGGCGCCGATCGCCAGAGCCGCGAGATCCGGGCCGAGGAGAGGATGCCGGAGAGCTCGCGGAAGGCTCCCCGAAGGTTGCCCTCCGCGTCCCCGACGTTCGACCCGAGGCCGAGGTAAACGAGGGGCATCGCCTAGAAGAGGCCGTCGTCCTCCGCGGCCGGCTTGGCCGCGGCCTGCTTCGGCGGCCTGCCCGGCCCGCGGGCGGCCGCGGCCGGCTGGGCGGCGCCGGCCGGCTTTTCCGCGACGGCGGCCGGCTTGGCCGCGGCCTGGGGCGGAGCCGCAGCCGCCGCGACTGGCTTCGCCGCGGACGCGGACGCGGGCTCGGCCTTGGCCGCTGGCTCCTCGACGACGGGGTGCTGGGCGGCGTAGACCGCCTCGCGGACCTTCTTCTCGATCGAGGCGGCGGCGTCGGGGTTCTGCTCGAGGTAGAGCTTGGCATTGTCCCTGCCCTGCCCCACCTTCTCCTCGCCCCAGGTGTACCAGGCGCCCTTCTTGTCGATGATGCCGTACTTGACGGCCGCGTCGATGAGGGAGCCGGACCAGGAGATGCCCTTGCCGAACATGATCTCGAGCTCGACCTTGCGGAAGGGCGGAGCCACCTTGTTCTTGACGACCTTGACGCGGACCTTGTTGCCGACCGCCTCCTCCTCGCCCTTCTCGATGGTCTCGACCTTGCGGACCTCGAGGCGGACCGAGGCGTAGAACTTGAGGGCGTTGCCGCCCGTGGTCGTCTCGGGATTGCCGAACATCACGCCGATCTTCATGCGGATCTGGTTGATGAAGACGAGGATGGTCTTGGACTTGGCGAGGGTGCCGGTGAGCTTGCGGAGGGCCTGGCTCATGAGCCTGGCCTGGAGTCCCACGTGGGCGTCGCCCATGTCGCCCTCGATCTCGGCCTGGGGCGTCAGGGCCGCGACCGAGTCGACCACGATGATGTCGACCGCGCCGGAGCGGATCAGGGACTCGGCGATGTCGAGGGCCTGCTCGCCGTTGTCCGGCTGGGAGACCCAGAGATCGTCGATGTTGACGCCGAGGTTGCGGGCGTAGACCGGGTCGAGGGCGTGCTCGGCGTCGATGAAGGCGGCGATCCCGCCCTTCTTCTGCGCCTCGGCGATGGCGTGGAGCGCGAGCGTCGTCTTGCCCGAGGACTCGGGGCCGTAGATCTCTATTACGCGGCCGCGGGGATAGCCGCCGACGCCGAGGGCCTCGTCGAGGAGGATGGAGCCGGAAGGCACGGAGTCGATGCCCTGCGCGTTGTCGTGGGAGCCGAGCTTCATGAGGGAGCCCTGGCCGAACTGCTTCTCGATCTGGAGGCGCGCGGCCTCGAGAGCCTTGAGCTTCTCGCCCATCTCCTGCGAGGCCCCGGCCAGGACCTGCCCCTGCGCGGCGTTCTCTTTCTTTACCATGGTGTTCCTCCACTCCCGCTACGCGCCGGGGAAAGGCCGGCGATTGAAGGCAGGGATACTATACAGCCATTTCGATGGAAATAAAAGGGTAGTGTTACGAAGCTTATGCGGGCTCAAGCGCGACGCGGGCCGGTGCGCGTAC
>CAYNPQ010000026.1:0-14251 GCA_964399065.1 uncultured Treponemataceae bacterium
AGGCCCCGCCCTCCCTCGTCATCGAGAGCTTCGGGACGCCGATCTCGATGGAGGCGGCATCCTCGATCTTGCCCGCGAGGAGCATCCTCGACTCGGAGCGCGCGGCGCTCCGCTCCGGCGAGAAAAGCATGCCGGCGCCCCAGATCGCGAGGAGGCCGGCGAGGCAGCCGCCGAGGATCGCGACCTTCTTCTCGTATCGCATCATTTGGAGCTCCCTTCGTTCTTGGCCTGCGCGGCGGGCTCGGCGACGCCGCGGGCCGCCTTCCGGCGCTTGCCCGCCCTGACGGCCCCGAAGGCGATGACGGCGGCCGGCACGAGGCCGAGGTTGACCGCGTAGGCGAGGGTCACGAGGGCCGAGCGCTTGATGGGGTCCTGGACCTTGCCGAGCCGCGGGTCGCGGGCGCCGCGGCTCTTCATGGCGACGAGCTCGTCGCCGGAGGAGAGCCACTCGGCCGCGTCGGCCACGAAGACGGCGTTGAAGTTGGAGCTGGTCATGCCCATGAGGTCGTTGGCGAAGTCCGCGGAGCCCAGGACGAGGATGCGCGAGCTCCGCGGCTTGTCGGGCAGGGGCGGCAGGGCCGCCGCGCCCTCGCGCTTCGGCAGGGGCTTGCCCGCGTAAGCCGGCTTGAAGGCCCCGGCCAGGGTGGCGGCCAGCGCGTACTGCCCCGTGGTGGTGGAGGCCTCGGCCGCGTAGCGGAACTCGTCGTCCGGCCCTACGGCGAAGTCCTTGGTCTGGAGCCAGGACTTCGGCGTCGTCCGGACGAGGATGGAGGAGTCGATCCCCTCGCGCTGCAGGACCTCGAGGGGGCTCGGCCAGAAGAGGTCGAGGCCGGCGAGGCGGGCGGTCAGGGGGTTCTTCGCGTCGCGGTTCTCCGGCCGGGTCACGACCCAGTGCGGGTAGCGGACGTAGCGTATGGAGACGCCGCCCATGGGGCCGGCTGTCTGGAAGGGTATGGTCAGGGAGGAGGGATCGAGGACGAGCTGGGGCTTGACCCTGAGCCCGTAGGCCTCGAGGAGGGAGAGGAGGGCGGTGTTCTTGAGGGGCGAGGCGGTCAGGCCGTAGCGGGCCTGCACGTCGACGCCCTTGACCGCGAAGAGGGCCTTGCCGCCCGCGGCCACGTAGGAGTCGACGCGATAGGCGTCGTAGTCGTCGATGTCGGCGTTGCCGAGGACGACGAGGACCGAGGCCTCGGCCGGGACCTCGTCGCCGCGCTGCAGTTGCCGCGTCTCCCAGCCGGCCTCCTTGAAGGCCTGCGACAGGGTCTTGTAGTCGTTCTCGACGCTCTTGTCCGCGTCGCCCACGAGGATGGCGGCGAGGCTCTTGCGGTCGGAGATCGCGGCCCGCACCGCCTTGACGACGTCGTACTCGAGGGTGTCGGTGGAGATCGCGAAGGGGATCACCTGGGTCCGCTCGAGATACTGGACCACGATGCCCGAGTAGACGAGGGCGACGCGCTGCTCGTTCTTCTCGACCACCTGCATGCGCTGGGGCAGGATGCCGAGCGCCTCGACCGCCTGGGCCTGGTTGCCCTTGGCGGGGTCGGCGACGGCCACGGAGATCTTGCCGCGGGAGGCGGCCTCGAGCTCGCGGAGGAAGTCCTCGACGGCCCGCGGCCCGGGATGCCGGTCCGACAGGGCCGGGGTGATGTAATACGTTATGCGAACCCGCTCCGGGATCTCCTCGTGGAGGCTCCGGGAGGCCTTGGAGAGGGTGTTCGCCCGGTCCGCGCTCAGGTCGAGCCTGAGGTGGAAGCGGTCGGCGACGAGGGCCGCCGCCGCGATCACGGCCAGGGTGAGGAGGAGGAGGAGGAGCGCTCGGCGCTTTCCGGTCTTCGCTTCCATGACGTTCAGCTCCACTTCCGCCTGGAGAGGTTCCAGGTCGAGAGGTACAGGAAGGCGGCCGAGGCCGCCGCGAAGAAGGCGAGGTCCCTCGTGTCCACGACGCCGCGGGAGAAGGCCTCGAAGTGGAAGGCCAGGGAGAGCCAGTTGAGGAGGCCCGCGACGACCCCGCCGATGCGGAGGTAGGAGGCGATCCGGTCCACGAGGACGAGGAGGAGGAGGAGGAGGACGCCGCCGAGGAAGGCGCTGACCTGGTTCTTGGCGAGGGAGGAGACCCACTGCCCGATGGCGAGGGCGGCGGCGGCCTCGAGGAGGATGCCGAGATACTGGGCGACCAGGGCCCCGACGTCGAAGGATCCGAGGAGGGCGGCGGTGAGGGGCACGGGAATCGTGAGGCCGAGCGCGATGGCCGCGACCGCGAGGGAGGCCAGGAACTTGCCGCCCACGAGCTCGCCCTCGGAGAAGGGCATGGTGAGGAGGAGCTCATAGGTCCCGAGGCGGCGCTCCTCCGCCCAGGTCCTCATGGTGAGGGCCGGGGCCAGGAAGGCGAGCACGACGGGCATGATGCCGAAGTAGGGCCTCAAGTCGGCCTGGTTCAGCGCGAAGAAGCCGCGGACGAAGTAGAGCCAGGCGGCGTTGAAGACGAGGAAGCCGAGGATGACGGCGTAGGCCACGGGCGAGTTGAAGGAGCTCTGCAGCTCTCGCCTCGCGACGGCGAGGACCCTCTTCATCGGGACTCTCCTTCGGATGTCAGCTTCACGAAGATCTCCTCGAGGGAGAGCCGCCTGGGCTCGAGCTCGAGGAGCTTGAGGCCGTTGGCCACGGCCCAGTCGAAGATCGCCTCGCCCGGCTCCGCGCCCTCGGAGGATGCGCGGGACATCGAGAGCTCGGCCGCGCAGGCGCCGCCCGAGGCCTCCACGCGCGAGAAGGCGCGGAGCCCGGGGAGGCGGCCGAGGAGGGATTCGAGGCGGGCCGCGTCGAGGTTCCCGGAAGCCTGCTTCACCCTGAGGAGGATGCGCTCCTCGCCCTTGAGGGCCTCGCCGATCTCGCCGGGCGCGCCCTGGGCGGCGACGCGCCCCTCGTTGAGGATGACGACGCCCGAGCAGACGGCCTCGACCTCCTGGAGGATGTGGGTCGAGAGGATGACCGTCTTCTCCCTGCCGAGCTCGCGTATGAGGGAGCGGATCTCGATGATCTGGTTGGGGTCGAGGCCGGTCGTCGGCTCGTCGAGGATGAGGATCGGCGGGTCGTGGAGTATGGCCTGGGCGAGGCCGAGCCGCTGCCTGAAGCCCTTGGAGAGCTGCTCCACGGGCCTCGTGTACACGGGGCCGAGGCCGCAGGACTCGACCGCCCGCTCCTTGGCGGCCTTCCTCGCGGAGTTCTCGAGCCCGCGGGCGTCCGCCGCGAAGTCGAGATACTCGGAGGGCGTCATCTCCTGGTACAGGGGCACGGTCTCGGGCAGGTAGCCCACCCGCCGCTTCACGGCGATGGGGTCCTCGGTGACGTCGACGCCGTCGACCAGGGCCGTCCCCGAGCTCGGGTAATGGTAGCCCGTCAGGACCTTCATGATGGTCGTCTTCCCGGCGCCGTTCGGGCCGAGCAGGCCGAGGACGGTGCCCGTCTCGACCTTGAAGCTCACGCCCTTCACGGCCTCGACGCCGTCGTAGCTCTTCTTGAGATCCCGCGCTTCTATCACGGATCCTCCTCGCCCGAGCGCCCTCCGGCAGGTCGGCGGGACGGCGCTCGGTGGTATCGCTTTCAAACAACGTCCTCCCGCGATGGTTACGCGGGGCCGACGCTCAATCCAGGTACTCGATCGGGAAGTGCATCCTGTCCTTGGAGAGGACGGCCTCGGGGAAGACCGCGCGCGCCTCGTCCTGGAGGATCTTGAGGTCGCGGTCGGCGTAGCGCGGGCTGTAGTGGATCAGGGCCAGCTTGCGGACGCCGCCCGCGTCCCGGGCGATGCGCGCGGCCTGCTCCGCCGTCATGTGCTTCTTCTCGACCGCGCTCTCCGCGAGGGCGTTCTCGAACATGCCCTCGCAGACGAGGAGGTCCGAGTCCGCGACCTCCCGGGAGATGTCGGGGAAGTAGAGGCTGTCGGTGACGTAGCTGAACTTGCGGCCCGAGCGGGCCGGCCCGAGGACCTGGGGCGGGGACACTACGCGGCCGTCGGGAAGCCGCACGTCGGAGCCGCCCTGGAGCGCGGACCAGAGCGGCCCGCGCGGCACGCCGAGCTCGAGCGCCCGCTCCGGATGGAAGGCGCCGGGCCTCCGCTTCTCCTCGAGGGCGTAGCCGTAGCAGGTCTTGGTGTGCCTGAGGGGGAAGGCGCGGATCGAGAAGCCCTCGCCCTTCCACACCACGCCCGGCTCGGTGATCTCCCGGACGATGATCTCGTAGTTGATGTACATGTCGAGGCTGCGGCGGCTCGTCTCGATGTAGTCGGCTATCTTCGGCGGCCCGAAGATGTAGAGCGGCTCCTCGCGGTCCACCTGGCTCGAGAGCATGAGGATGCCCGGCAGCCCCGTCACGTGGTCCGCGTGCATGTGCGACACGAAGACCGCGGTGATCTTCTTCCAGCGCAGGTTGAGCCTGCGGATCGAGATCTGCGTCCCCTCCCCGCCGTCGAAGAGGAAGAGCTCCCCCTCGCGCCTGAGGAGGACGCTGGTCAAGTGCCGGTGCGGGAGGGGCATCATGCCGCCGCAGCCGAGCACGAAAGCTTCCAGGTTCATCGCGGCAGACTATATCCGAAAGGCGCGGGACAGGGCAATTCCCGCGGCTCAGCGCGCCGCGCCCCCCGCGGCCCCTCCCTCGACCCCGGGAGCGAGCTCCCGGGCGATGGAGCGGAGGAAGAGATACTCGCCCAAGGGCACCGCGGCGGCGAGGGCCACCATGAGGCGGGCTCCCTCGGCCCGGGCGCCGCCCGCGAAGGCGAGGGCCAGGGCGGAGACCGCGCAGAAGAGGATCCTCGCGATCCAGATCACCGTCTCTCGGTAGAGGTAGACCTCGGCCTGGCTCGTCTCCGTCCGGGCGCAGAGCCGCTCGATGTAGGCGAAGTTGAGGTTCTCCCCCATGAGGCTCTTCACCGGCGAGGCGAAGGCGTCGAGGACGGCCTTGGCCCCGAGCCCGGCCGCGTTCGGGGCGGAGGCGTAGATGGCCCGGGAGAGGCAGTCCCCCGCCGCGCCGAGGAGGACGCCCCTCGTCCTCACCCCCTTCCTGCCGGCCAGGAAGCGGCCCATGAGGGCGAAGGTGAGGCTCGACATCAGGGCTATGCCCGCGTTGAAGGCGCCGATCCGGAACTCGGTCTTGAGGATGCCGAAGGTCATGATGCCGGCGCCGACGGAGACGCAGCTTCCCGCCGCGGCACAGGCGGCGACGTAGATCGACCAAGCCCTCGACTTCCTGTCGGCGAAGAGCGAGGCGGCCTTCGCGAAGGAGAGCTTGCTCCTCCCGATGCCGAGGCGCGGCGAGGCGAGGCAGGCCAGGGCGAGGACGGTCCCCGTGAAGAGGAAGACGGGCACGTATCCCGGAGGGAGAAGGGGGTTGTCCCTGCGGGCGCCGGCCCCGAGGTGGGTGATGAGGGCGCCGGCGAGGAGGGGCAATACGACCGAGACCGCGACGACGAGGGACTGGAGCCGGAAGGCGAAGCGGTCCCGTGCCGAGTCCTTGAGGGCCCAGAGCATGGTCCGGTGCCGCGCGGCCCAGTAGAGGCCTTCAGCCAGGCCGCGGACAAGGAAATAGCAGGCCAGGGCGGGGACGCCGGAGAAGCGCGGGTAGAGGGCGGCCGTGCCGAAGTTGAGGGCCGCGAGCATGCCGAGCTCCAGGCGGAACACCTTCGAGGCATCGCCTTCGCGGATGAGGACGAGGCCGGCCATGAAGCCGGCGAAGAGCATGCAGTAATAGAAGGTGTACACGATGACGACATGCTGGATGCTGCCGACGAGCCGGAAGGCCATCGGCATCTCGAAGGCGCCGGCGAGGCAGGAGTATGCGGCCTGCACCAAAGGGAAGTAGGCGGCCCGACGGGCTGTCGGCCCGGCGAGTCTCTCCTTTGCCTCGATGAAGCCACGGATGAACCTGACCTGTCGCATAGGTATTTAGTAAACATGAAAACGATGCCATGAGTCTATACATCCCGGACATTTGCCTCGGGGATGCATGCGGGCTATAATCCCGCCATGGTCACCCGCGACATGATCCAGCGTCTCCCCAAGGTCGAGCTCCACGATCACCTCGACGGGGGGCTTCGTCCTGCCACCGTCTGCGAGCTCGCCGCCGCGGCGGGAATCGCCCTGCCCTCCTCCGATCCCGTCGAGCTCGGCGCCTGGTTCCGCCGCGGCGCCGACCGCAAGAGCCTCGCCCTCTACCTCGAGGGCTTCGCCTACACGGTCGGGGTCATGCAGACGGCCGCGGCCATCGAGCGCGTCGCGAGGGAGGCGATCGAGGACCTGGCCGCCGGCAACGTGGTCTACGCCGAGATCCGCTTCGCCCCCATCCTCCTGACCCAGGGCGGCCTCAACCTCGAGGCCGTGGTGGAGGCGGCGCTCCGCGGCTTCAAGGAGGGCGGGCGCTCGACCGGCATGCGCTGGGGCCTCATCCTCTGCGCCATGCGGAACATGGATCCCGCACTCTCGCTCGAGACGGCCGAGCTCGCGGTGGCCTACCGCGACCGGGGCGTCGTGGGCTTCGACATCGCGGGCGACGAGCACGGCCATCCCCCCAAGCGCCACCTCGAGGCCTTCCAGCACATCCGCGACAAGAACTTCAACATCACGATCCACGCCGGCGAGGCCTTCGGGCCCGAATCGATCTGGCAGGCCATCCAGACCTGCGGCGCGCATCGCATCGGCCACGGCACCCGCCTCGTCGAGGACATGACGCTCTCCGGCTCGCGGATCACGAAGCTCGGCTCCCTCGCCGCCTTCGTGCGCGACCGCCGCGTCCCCCTGGAGTGCTGCCTCTCCTCGAACGTGCAGACCGGGGCGGCCCCCTCCTACGACCTGCATCCCTTCGGCGCCCTGTACCGGAGCGACTACCGGGTCGCCCTCTGCTCCGACAACCGCCTCATGAGCGGCACGGACCTCTGCAGGGAGATGGAACTGGCCGTGGAGCACTTCGGCCTGGGCTTGCGCGACCTGGAGAAGATCACCATCAACGCCATGAAGAGCGCCTTCGCGCCCTACGACGAGCGGGTCCGCGTCATCTACGACCAGATCAAGCCGGGCTACGCCCGGGTCCGCGAGGAGACCAACCCGGACGAGGCCTGAGCGGGGGCGGCTCCTTCGGCAAAGAGAACGGCGGAGAGGACGAAGACACCTTCGCGACACTGGAGGTCGAGGCAGCCGCCGTGGCGCTCGACCACATGCCGGAGGCTGACGAGACCGGCGCCCCCCCGCTCGCCCTTGCTCGACCGGAATCCCTCCCACTCCCGCCTCGGCGGATCCCCGCAGCTGTTCTCGATCCGCACGACAAGCCTGCCCGACGAGGCTTTGGACTTGACGCCGATGTAGGTCGAGGCGGGCCCCCCGGAACCGGCGCCCGCCCGCTCGCAGGCCTCGATCGCGTTCTCGATGGCGTTGCCGAAGAGGGTGCAGAGGTCGTAGGGATCGATGCCGAGGTCCCTCGGCAGGTCGAGCTCGACCGACACCGCGATCCCCATCTCCTCGGCCATCCTGATGCGGCCGCCGATGACGGCGTTCGCGACCTCGTTCTCGCAATATCGCAGGGGCCCGGGAGAGGAGTAGCGCTCGAGGAGGGGCCGGACGTAGGCATCGATGCCGGCACAGTCGCCGGCCTCGGCCAGGGCGACGACCGCCGTGAGGTGGTGCCGCGCGTCGTGCAGGAGCTCGCGCTGGGTCCTGATGCCGAGCTCGACCTGGCCATAGTACCGCTTCTGGAGGAGGGCCAGGCGCTCGGCTTCGCGCAGGCGCGACTCCGCGCCCGCGCGGTCGACGGCCGCGCGGACCTGCGAGAAGAGAAGGTAATAACTGAACAGGACGATGGCCTCGAAGAGGACCATGGCCACGAAGCGGCCGGGGGGGATGGAGTCGATGGCCGGCCCGAAGAGGGCGGAGAAGAGGACGAAGGCGAGGAAGGGATAGGCCGCGTAGGCCGGATTGCCCTTCGCGAAGAGGGCCAGCATCTCCCTGACCCGCCGACGCCAGGAGAGCAGGTAGGGGGGCAGGATGGCGACATAGGAGCCGAGGTAGAGGAGGTAGCGGAGGGGGATCTCGTCCTCGCCCGCGACCCACCTCGCGATCCAATGGCAGAGCGAGGAGAGGAAGGTGGCGACGCCCCAGGTCGTGAAATACATGAAGAGCTTCTGGGAGAGACTCTCCGCGAAGAGGGCGACGCAGGCCGCGAGATAGGCGACCGTGAGCAGGTAGTATGGGACGAATCCGTCGACGCCCAGGCGGCCGAGGAGGAGGTAGCCTCCGTACACGAACACGAGGGAGGCGAGGCGGACCAAGCAGTGGACCGCGAGGCTCCGACGCCTCGTCAAGGTCCCGTACTCCACCGTCAGCTGGGCCAGGAGAGTGATGGTCGGGATGACCGGCGTGAAGATCGGCATGACGGGGGATCATAGAGCAGGCCGCCGCGGCCGACAAGCGGCGCCTGACCGATGGACGAAGTCCGGGAACATGGCGGATAATCCGGCGGTGGCGCCGGACATGCTGAGGATAGGATTGTGCGACGACGAGGTGGCAGAGCTCGCCGCTCTGGAGCGGCTCGTGTCGGACTGGGGCAGGGAAAGGCGCCGGCCTCTCGCCCTGCGCGCCTTCGGGAGCGGCGAGGACCTACTCCTCGCGGCCGATCGCGGCGAATCCTTCGATATCGTCTTCCTCGACGTGTACATGGGCTTGACGAACGGCGTCGAGGTCGCGCGCGAGCTGCGCGAGCGCGATGAGGCCTGCTGCATAGTCTTCGCGACGAACTCGAGGGGGCACGCCATAGACGGCTACGGCGTCCGCGCCCTCCAGTACCTGGTCAAGCCGCTCGCCCGCGAGGCGGTCGCCCGCGCCCTCGACCAGGCCGTGGACCAGCTCGGGCGCAGGACCGAGCGATACGCGCTCGTCCGCAACCGGCAGGGCAGTTACCGGGTGCCTCTCCGCGAGATACGCTACGTCGAGAGCCGGGCCCGCGTCGTCGTGCTGCATCTCGGGCCGCGGGGAGAGCTCTCGTTCTACGGCAGGCTGGACGATTTCGCCCGCGAATGCGAAGATCCGCGACTCCTTCGCTGCCACAAGAGCTTCATCGTCAATCTCGACCACGTCCGCGCCATCGAGAACGGCGGATTCCTCCTCGAATCGGGCGAGTCGATCCGGATAAGCATGAAGCTCGCCGAGGCCAGGGCCCGCTTCGCATCCTACCTCGCTCGGGACCTCTAGCCCCGCGACGCGGCCAGGAAAAAGTCCACGATACCGCGTTGCGCGATCTCGGGGATGTAGTGAAAGAAGGCCAGGGGGCGCTCGTAGCGGTACTCCCCCGGATCCTTCCTCCCCCTCCAGGCCTCGTGGAGGCGATCGCTTCCCCGCGGATCCACGAGCGGATCGAAACGCATGTTCTGGACGAGGACCGCCACGCCCTCGATGGCGGCTATCTCGTCGAAGGGATTGGCCTCGGCGAGGCGCCGGTTCATGTCCGCCATCTCGGCCTCACCCTCGAGGCGCGCGACGCGGTGGCCTTCGTAGAACGAGAGTCCGAGCCGATAGTCCATGAGGTCGCGGAAGTCCGGCGAACTGATCGCCGCCGCGATGGCCAGAGGCTTGTGGGCGCCGCGCGCGGCGTAGACGTAGGCGATCGTCCCTCCCATGGAGCTGCCTGCGATGAGCGGCCTCGCGGCATCCACTCCCGCGACCCCGAGGTAATGACCGATGAGGAAGTCGTAGTCGGAGACGGCGCGGTCGACGAGATCGACTATCGTGAATCGCCCCGGCTCGTCGCGGTCGCCGTGCGCGCAGGCGTCGGGGGCGACGACGAAGAAGCCTGCGTCCGCGAGCCTCAGCGCCAGGCCGCGAATCCGCTTCTTCGAGGCTCCGTAGCCGTGCTGTACGATCGCGAGCCTCTTGACCCCCTCGGCCTTCGACCGGTACTCGACGAGGGATATGTCCCCGATCCGCTTCGTCGTCTCGACGACGCCGCCCCTGATCCACCGCGCGAACAGCCGGAGCGGCGTCATCCGCAGCGCCTCGTAGACGAGGGTGATGAGGAGGCCGAGGAGGAGGCCAGCCCTGTCGATCTCACGGATGCGCGCTTTCGCTTCCATGACCCCACCTAGCGGGCCGTCAGGCCCTGTAGCCCTCGAAGATGATCGCGTCGAAGGCCTTCCGCGCTCGGCTCTCCTCCTCGACGTCCCGCACCGTCCAGGCGGCGCTCATCGCGCCGAGGAGGCGGCAGCAGGCGAGGGCCGGACCGGCGTCCTGGAAGCGGTACGCGATGAAATGCGGGCGGCTCCTGAAGTCATACAGGAGGCCCGAGAGCATCCTCCGGCGCCGGGCCGGTATGGCGGCGGCTCCGGCCTTGCCGAGGGCCGGGACGTAGCAGCCGAGCCCCATCGCGAGCTGTCCCCGCATGACCTGCGGGCGATGCTCGCGGAACCAGGCGAGGGCGAGGTAGTCGAAGCTTTCCACCAGGTAGGGCCCCTCGTAGGCGTCGAGCAGCTCCGCTGCCTTTCGGCAGAGGGAGCGGACTTCGTCCGGGCGGGCCCCTGGAAGTCCGGTCTTGAGCTCGACGAGGATGGGCGCCCTGCCGGCCACGAGCGCGAGAACCTCGGAGAGGAGGGGAACACGCTCCCGGCTGCCGAGGAGCCTGAGCTCCTTGAGCTCGGCGAGCCCGAGGGCGGCCACCGGCATCGCGAGGCCGCACATGCGTTCCAGGCTGCCGTCGTGGAAGACTACGACCTCGCCGTCGGCCGTCAGCCGGATGTCGAGCTCGATGGCGTAGCCGCCCTCGACGGCCGCGGCGAAGGCGGGGAGCGAGTTCTCGGGCGCCTCCCCTCCGTTGTCGTAGAGCCCGCGGTGGGCGAAGGAGCGGCCCCCGAGGAGGGCCCGCATCGCCGGCGCCGGCCTGGCCGGCGCCAGCATCCACAGCCAGACCGCGGTCGCCGTGACCGCGGCCGTCGCGGCCAGGGCGAGGGCGATCCCCGCTGCGTGGGCGAGGGGCATGCCGGCCACCGCTAGTCGCCGCCGCCGAGGAGCTCGGCGGCGTCCACGGAAAGGGGCCTGGAATCGCCGTGCTTGATGAAGAAGGTGGCCGCGAAGCCGAGGAGCATAAAGAGCGAGGAGTACACGGCGAGGCTG
Organism: uncultured Treponemataceae bacterium; assembly: GCA_964399065.1. GTDB lineage: Bacteria > Spirochaetota > Spirochaetia > Treponematales > Rectinemataceae > JAKLFE01. The sequence goes on from CAYNPQ010000026.1 coordinate 11,136, forward strand.
GTCTGGCCGACCTTGTCGATGAAGAAGCCCGCGAATGCCGGCGTGATGATCTGGGCGGCCGTGTTGGCGAGGTAATAATAGCCCATGTAGCGCCCCGTGTCGGCGTCGGAGCAGAGCTCGACGACCATGGGACCCATGTTGACCGAGACCAGCGCGAAACCGAAGCCGAAGACCGCGAAGATCGGGGTGATCAGCCGCGCCGTGGCGGGGGTGAGGAAGAAGACCGCGCCGAGCGTCGCGGCGACGATGACGAGCCCGAGGCGCGCCGTCCGCCTCCGCCCGATCCGCGTGGCGAGCATCGCCGAGGGGATGCAGAAGACGAGCACGGAAAGGACGCGGATGAGGAGCGGGCCCGAGATGCTCGAGGGCGTCATGCCGAGCTGCTTGATCGCGTACACCGAGAAGTGGGTGGAGAAGGCGTTGTAGCCCATGTACATGAAGACGACGACGGCGAGGATGAAGAAGAGGCTCTTCCGGGTCGCCTTGTCCAGCTTGCCGCCGGCCGCCCTCCCCTCCGCGCCTCCGGAGAGGCCGAGTCGGGCGTTCTCCTCCGCGACCTGCGCGACGAGCCGACGCTCGCGGACGAGGAGCATGTAGAGGCCGAGGCCGGCGAGCATGATGACGGCGGAGGCGGTCATGAGCCTGAAGTAGCCGCCGAAGAGGCTCGCCATGCGCTTGTTGAGGACGAGGAAGCAGACGCCGGCGAGTCCGCCCATGATGTTGAGCACGGCGTTGGACTTCGAGCGCAGGGGTCTCACGAAGACGTCGGCCGGGAGGGCCGTCGCCGGGGAGCGGAAGAGCGACATGAGGAAGACGCCGCAGAGAAGGGCTCCCATCATGAGTATGAAACTGCCGGGATTGGCCCGCTGGATTGCGCCGACCTCGGCTATGACAGCGGCCTTCGCCGAGGCGTCGCCGGCCGCGGCGAATTTGGCGGGAATGCCGGCCGCGACGAGCTGGGCCAGCTGGAGGCGGTCGGCGAAGGCCATGAGCACGAAGCAGGCGGCGCCTCCGAGCGTGCCCCAAAGGATGAAGGGCGTCCTCCTGCCCATCCGTGAGTTCACCCGATCGGAGAGGATGCCGAAGAGGGGGAGGAAGACGAGGGCGACAAGGTTGTCGAGGCCCATGATCCCGCCCAGGAGGGAGGAACTCATGCCGTAGTGGTAGGCCAGGATCTGGGGCATGATGGTGTCGTAGGCCTGCCAGAATATCGTGATGGCGAAGAAGGGGAGGGATATGAGGATCGCCTTTCCGTAATCCATCCTGGGTCCGCCTCGGGACTTGGTCTTCATTTCCACGGCTTTCTCCTTGCGCGGTCCCGGCGCGGGGCGGAAGCTCCTTCCTCCAGCGGGGTCGCTACCCGAGGATATCCCTCTTCCGCGCCCTGGACGGACGATGTCAAAAAACGCCCGCGAACGGTAAAAACGGCCGTCCGCGGGCGATCGCTTGTCAATCCCTCCTTGTAACTCGCGGCGCCGGCGTGCGATCATTGAAGCATGGACAGCTTCGAGAGCCTCGGCCTGGCCGAGCCCCTTGCCGCGGCGATGGCCTCCTTCGGTTTCGAGGGCCCCACGCCGGTGCAATCCCTCGCCATCCCCCTCCTCCTCTCGAGGCGCGACGCCTTCCTCGAGTCGGAGACCGGCACCGGCAAGACCTTCGCCTACCTCGCCCCCGCCCTCCAGGCCCTCTTCTCCTCGTCCTTCGGCGAGGGACCGAGGCGCTCAGGCGAGCCCGGCATCCTCGTCGTCGCCCCGACCCAGGAGCTCGCGGTGCAGATCGGGCGCGAGGCCGCGAAGCTCGCCAAGGCGGCCTCCCTGCCCCTCAAGAGCGCCGTCCTCCTCGGCGGCACGCCCATCGACAAGCTCTCCGTCAAGCTCCGCGAGCGGCCCGACCTCGTGGTCGGGACCCTCGGCCGCCTCGGCGACCTCGTCTCCCTCGGCAAGCTCAAGCTATCCTCCCTCTCCTTCCTCGTCCTCGACGAGGCGGACCGCCTCCTCGCGCCCGAAACCGCGGACGCGGCCAAGGCCCTCGTCAAGGCCTCGCCCGAGGGTTGCGCCCGCGTCCTCGTCTCCGCCACCATACCCGAGCGCTTCCGCGTCGAGATGCGGCCCCTCCTCCGCTCCCCGGCCGAGCCGCGGGTGGAATCCGGCGCCGTCCTCTCGGGCGACATCGAGCACTGGTGCTTCTACTGCGACAGCCGCAAGCGCCTCGACTTCCTCCGCAAGCTCGAGGCCGCGACCAAGCCGGCGCGCTGCCTCGTCTTCATCTCCGCCGCGGCGAGGGTCGAGCCGATAGCGGAGCGGCTCGCCTCCATCGGCTTCCCCATCGCGGCCATCCACGCGCGCATGGACAAGGAGGAGAGGCACGTCGCCCTCGAGCGCTTCGCCGCGGGGGAGGTCCGTTACCTCATCACGAGCGACCTCGGCGCGCGGGGCCTCGACATCGCCTCCATCAGCCACGTCGTATCCCTCGACCTTCCCGACGAGGCCACGATCTATACCCATCGCGCCGGAAGGACAGGGAGGGCGGGCGCCTCGGGCATCAGCATCGTGCTCGCCGACGGGGTCGAGCTCGCCCGCGCCTCGCGCATCGCGGTGCGCGGCGGCTTCTCCTTCCGCTGCAAGATCCTCGAAGGCGGCGACATCCTCGAGCCGACGACCGAGGAATTCTTCGCGCGGGCCAACGCCGCCGAGGAGGAGAAGCTCGCCGCCCGCGCCGCGCGCACGGGCGACGGCGCGAGGCGCGGACCGCCCCGCGGCGCCGAGGCCCCCTTCGCGCGGCGCCGTGACGACGAGCGCGAGGCCGAGCCGCGCCTTCCCCGGCCCGAATCGCCGACCAGGAAATTCGAGCGCGGCCCCTCGACGCCGGGTCCGCGCCTCAGGAAGAAATCCGAGATCGTCGAGCGCCGCCCCGAGGCGGCCCCGACCGGCGAAGGCCGCGCCGCCGGAGAATGGAATCGCGCAACGCGCGACCGGGAAGGGCCCGAAGTCCGGGGCCGGGGTCCCGCGCGCGAGGGTTCCTACGGCAAGCGGCCGGATTCCGCGGGCGGGCCGCGAGGTTCTCACGACGAGGCCCGCGGCCGCCACACGCGCGAGGGCGCCGGCCGGGACGGCGGC